>JAWKLZ010000003.1:927339-1287258 GCA_041392475.1 Chitinophagales bacterium
TCATCAAAATAGAATTGGTGTTTGGGTCATTTTCCCACATACTCGTCAGCGTGCTAAGGCAACCGGCATAACTCAATGCTTGCTGCAAAGTTGTCAGTCCTTCACCTTCACCCTGCCCATTTGAATTTCTGATAAGTCCACTCAAAACCATTAAATCAAAGTTCAGATTGGTGCTATAAAAGTCATTTAGCCTTAAATAACTGTAATCTTCAGAAGCATTTTCTGATGAAAAAAGAAGAGTTGATTCTAAAGGTGACTCATCGTTCAAATATCCAAGCAAAGCAAGGTGTGCAACTTGATAATCTCCTGCTATTTGCAGGAAATGTTCTTTTGTGGCTTCTGAATTGCTAAAAATATCGTGACGCTCAAAAATAGAAAGAGGACTTAAGAAGACTGCAGTATTTGTCCAATCGTGGTCTAATTTTTCGGCCAATTGAGCAATGTTCAAATCGTTGTTTTGTTGCATTGCAGATGTATTATAATCTCGGTTCATCCCTAAAAAAGCATCATTATTTGGACTGTTTTTTAGCATATCCTGCAAAAAGTCTGCTGCACTGTAAGTATAACTCAGCGTATGGGTTTTGACCAAAAACTGCAATTCATTGAAGGGGGTTTTTCTATCATCCACATTTGTCAGTAGTGCTTCAAAAGGAATATTGTGTAAAATCCCATCTCGCATAATGACGATATTTTTTGTCTTATCTGCAATAGGTATCAATGCTCTACTGAGTACCGATCTGAAAACAGTATAAGCGTGAGTAGCATACTGTTGGTAAGACTCATTTGGATCCTCTGTCAATAATTTGTAATCAGATAATACGGTTGCTAAATGTTGAATATCGTTTTTTAGAGAAGCTTCCAGCAAAAATTCTTTTACAAAACTGGTATCCTTGGTGACGGTGTAGCTATATGCCAAACTATCTCCTAAAATATAGCCTATCAAAGCCGTTTGTGGAAGAAAGTCTTGAAGATATGACTGCAATTGATCAATGTCAATACTTGCCATTTCATATTTCATTTTGAAGTAGGCAGGATGTTGGTTGCGGTATTCATTGAGTAGATTATCGTAGTTTTGTTGTAGTATAGCCACCTGTTTTTGAAGGTGTTTGACTGCATAATTGTTGATAAGTTCCCCTTTCTGGTATTCTTCCAAAAGTAAATGAGTATAAAAATCTAAATCAATTTTTAATTGTTTTTCTTGTTGAAGACTCACTTCATTGATACCTCGAAATGCCTTGATTTTACCCGATTTTAAAACTTGAAGTTGTTGGTATTTTTTGTACTGCTCCGAAAATTGGAATCCTTCATTGATGTATTTATTGCGGTTGGCAGTATTAGAAATTTTAGAAAGTTGGTACGCCGTTTTTGTCCCGTTTTCAAAAATTCTTTTTGTTAAAGATGGCGTAATAGGCTTGCGATTGTCAATTCTATATTGCAATGCTGTTTTTAGCAACAATTCGGTGGCAAGTTGATAAGTATAAAGAGATGCTTCTAAATGATTAACATTGTTCGTTTCATTGTACAAAGCTCTAAGAATAATAGCTTTATATTCTACTGCATCCAAAAGAAACTCATGGGATAAAACTTGTTCTATAGGCGGATTTTCAAAGATGTCATCTTTGTCAAACTTGTAAACCAATGCTTGTATTGCCTTTTGAATATAAGGCAATATAGACATGGGATTGTATTTCTGTTCCTCATATGTTTTGGCAATGCGTAAGTAAGTTTCTGCAATTTCGGCTCCGCCTTCAATGGTTGCGGTTAGTCTATTATCGAGTGCTTTCTTATAAAAGTCAATAGCTTCTTTATAGTCTGCTTGCTCAAAATGAATGTCTCCTTTGAGTTGGTAGTTGACCCCAAAGTCGGGATGGTTTTCTTCAAAGGTATTGGATAAAATGATGAGTGCATTGTCGGAAGCAGACAGAGCTTTGTCGAATAGCCCTAATTTTTGATAGCTAAGTGCTAAGTCAGTGTAAGTAGTCGCTATCTTAGGATGTGAAGGAAAATATATTTCTTGTTTGATAGCTAAAGATTGTTGGTAGTTGTCTGAGGCCGCAGGGTAATTTTCTAAGCGTAAGTATAATAAACCTAAGTTGTTGTAGGTTTCAGCAAGGTCTGATTTATTTGCCTCTATTTTTTGGATATCAAAAGCTAAATTGTTGAAATCTAAAGATTTTTGATAATTGCCCATTTGATAATAAACATTACCAATATGCAAATAAGTTCTTACTAGTGTATTATTTTTTGTTCCCCACAATTCTTTTTGTATTGACAATGCCTTGGTATGTAAAGAGAGAGCTGCATCGTAATTGCCTTTGACAGTTTGTACGGCACCCAAGTTATTGCAGGTAGTAGCCAATGTTGAATTAAGTTCAGGTAAATGTTTTTCAGCAATAGCATAGGCATTGTTGAAAAGATTGTATGCTTCTTCAAATTTTTTAATGCGGTATAATTCAAATCCTATTTGGTTATATGCCTCAGCACATCGCTTCCATGAATTTACATTCGTGTATATAGCAGCAGCATCTTCAATGTATTGAAGTGCGCTATCAACCCTACCTATTTTTATCAAAGATTCAGCTACACCTACATATTGATGGGCATAGGCTGTGTCTATGGGTAACTTGGTTTGGCTTAGTCTATCTTGTGCATTAGCAGAGATGGTGCTAATGCAAACAGCATAGATTACCAATAAAAATGTAATGAGATGTTTGCCAGTATGGTGCATCTACTTAAGTTATTTTCATCTCCTTTTGTGGGCCTTTCATAATTAAGGAGTGTTTAAGTATAAATACCTTCGTGTGCATAAAAAGTCACAATAAAGTAAAATAATGATAATGGCTATTTTACAACCAAGGTTGCCTATTATTGAAATAGTTTTAAGTAACCAAAGAACAACTTTTATTTTCATTTCATAAAAATATTGTTGTATATAAAGGTTGATTTTCAGTAAATAAAAAATTTGTTAAATTAAAAAGCAATTAGTAAAATAACCTGTAATAGCATAGCAAAAATCACTCCATAAATAAAGAATATAGCATGATAAATAAAGAATATAGCATGATAATCAATATAACTTAACCACCTACTCTGGATATCAAAGCATCTATCTGGCTATCCCAAAGTTGTTTTTGATCTTCAACATCGTCATCATCTGCAAAGTCAGTTACCAACAAAACGGTATCACCAGTTATTTCAGCTTGTGTAATTCTAAATTCTAAAAATTCACCTTCCTCATTTTCTTCCATTTGAAATCGGATAAAAGTATTCTCTTCTTTATCCAAAACCTCTGCTTCTTCTCTTTGGCCATTCCAATAAAAACTGTAAGTATTCTCATGGCTATCTACATGTTCTGCAAACCATTGAGCCAAGCCCGAAGGGGTGGATAAAAAGTTGTAAAGGATACTTGGTGTAGAACGAACCTTAAATTCCAAAGAAATTTTAACTCTACTCATTTGTTTATAATTTTTTTCATTTATTAATGGTGCAATGATAATCAAAAAATAATTTTTTAAAAAACCAAAAATAATTACTAATTTTGTCGCTGTTTTTAAACTCCACTGGCTAAATTATTGTTTATTTTTAATAATTTATCATCCCGCCAAGACGAGAACAGAAAATTTTCCATGAGGCAATTAAAAATTACTAAATCCATAACGAATCGGGAAAGCCAATCTCTTGAAAAATATCTTCAAGAAATTGGTAAGGTCGATCTTTTGACTCCCGAAGAGGAAGTGACATTGGCTAAACAGATCAAACAAGGCAATCAAGAAGCTTTGGAGAAATTAACCAAAGCGAACTTGAGGTTCGTGGTATCTGTAGCCAAACAGTATCAAAATCAAGGCTTATCCTTAAGCGACTTGATCAATGAGGGAAACCTTGGATTGATTAAGGCTGCACAGCGTTTTGATGAAACAAGAGGTTTTAAATTCATCTCCTATGCAGTGTGGTGGATTCGTCAGTCTATATTGCAGGCCTTGGCAGAGCAGTCCCGTATTGTGCGACTTCCTCTCAACAAGGTAGGCTCGTTGAATAAAATCAATAAAGCCTTTTCTGCATTAGAGCAAGAATTCGAAAGAGAACCATCTTCTGATGAATTGGCTGAAGTGCTCGAAATCGCTACGGAAGAAGTAGAGACTACTTTGGGAGTTGCAGCTCGACATGTATCAGTTGATGCTCCTTTTGTAGAAGGAGAAGATAATTCTTTGCTTGATGTGTTGGAGAATGGAGGTACACCCCAAACAGACCAAGATTTGGAGTACAGAGATTCCCTTCGTCAAGAAATAGAACGCTCTCTTTCTACGCTTACCGAACGCCAAAAAGATGTGATTAAACTGTATTTTGGTATTGGTGTAGAGCATAGTATGTCCTTAGAAGACATTGGGGCAAGGTTTGGACTGACGCGGGAACGTGTGCGACAAATCAAAGATAAAGCAATCAATAAGCTGAGAAGTGCTTCTCGTAGCAAATTGTTGAAGGCTTACTTAGGTGGCTAAATGAACGAATTACCAGAAATGATAAGTATTTAACAATAAATCCCCCTTGCCAATTGAAGCAGTAGTCTAAGGCTATAAAATTGGCAAGGGGTACTTGTTTTTAGTAGAAAGTAGCTATTTTATTCGATAATATCATCATTATTTTAAGTTTATGTTTGAAAGTTTACAGGAACGGTTAGACAAAACCATACAGGGTATAAAAGGACAGAGCAGGCTTACAGAGTTGAACATTGCTACTGCTTTGAAAGAGATTCGACGAGCAATGGTCAATGCGGATGTAAACTACAAAATTGCCAAAGAATTCACGGCAAAGGTAAAGGAAGAAGCACTTGGGCAGAACGTAATTACGGCTGTAAAACCGGGTGAACTTCTGGTTAAAATCATGTATGATGAATTGACCGCATTGATGGGAGGGCAGGCTATTGAGCTGGATTTGAGTAAAAAACCCAACATCATTCTCATTGCAGGTCTTCAAGGTTCTGGTAAAACTACTTTCACGGCTAAACTTGCCAATTTTTTAAGAAAACGCAATTCCTTACGTCCTTTGCTCATTGCAGGTGACGTATATCGTCCTGCGGCAATCAAGCAGTTGCAGATTCTTGCAGAGAGCATCAAGATTCCTGTTTATACCGAAGAAGGCAGTAAAAATCCTGTAGAGATTGCCCAAAACGGGATTGAATATGCCAAAACGCATGGACACAATCTCGTAATCATTGATACAGCAGGTCGTTTGGCGGTTGATGAACAAATGATGGATGAAATCAGTGCCATCAAAAAAGTCACAAATCCCAACGAGATTTTGTTTGTTGTCGACTCAATGACTGGGCAAGATGCGGTCAATACCGCAAAAGCCTTCAATGATAGATTGGACTTCAATGGTGTGGTACTCACCAAATTAGACGGTGACACAAGAGGTGGTGCGGCATTGTCTATCAAATATGTGGTAGAAAAACCTATCAAATTTACCAGTTATGGTGAAAAAATAGAGACCATCGATGTTTTTCACCCCGATAGGATGGCAGAACGTATCCTCGGCATGGGGGATGTGCGAACATTGGTAGAAAAAGCACAGGCAGAATTTGACGTAAAAGAGGCTGAAAAACTACAAAAGAAAATCCGCAAAAATCAGTTTGATTTCAATGACTTCAAATCTCAATTGAAGCAAATCAAACGAATGGGTAGTGTCAAAGATCTACTTGCAATGATTCCTGGTATGGGAAAAGCGCTTAAAGATGTGGATATTGATGACAATTCCTTCAAAAAAATTGAAGCAATTATTGATTCTATGACTCCTGCAGAGCGTGCCAATCCCAATTTGATGGATGCAAGCCGCCGAAAAAGACTTGCCGCAGGTAGTGGAAATACGTTGCAAGATGTGAATCAATTTATGAAGCAGTTCAATGAAATGCGTAAGATGCTAAAAACCATGTCTAAGTTATCTTCAGCTGGACGTGCGTTCAAAGGATTGCCCAACCAAAAGGGGTGAGTTCAAAAAAACTACAATACTTTCTTTACCTACTTTCCATTGCGGGCTTCATCTGCCTGCAATGGTATGCCAAAGACGCAAGCAATGAATCCTTAAAATGGATGTTGAAGCCTGTGAGTATAGGCGTTTCGATGTTCACAGATTTATCGTTTTCCTTCAATACAGAATTAGGGTATATCGCTGAAAACCATGTTTTCACTATTGAAAAAAGTTGTGCTGGCATCAATTTTTTCAGCATTGCTTTCCTCATAGTTGTTTTTTCCTTTCTGAACCACTTCCCCCAACCCGTGTATAAATTGTTGGCCTTTGGCAACTTTCTAATCTTGACATTCGTTATAACGATAATTGTGAATGTATGCCGTATAGTCATTGCCGTTCAACTACTAACATTGGGTGAGAAATGGTCTATTTTGGCTTCTGATAAAATGCATACCATTCAAGGCACAATTTTTTACTGCACCTTTCTATTGCTGTATTACTTAGGTATCCATTATTTTTTGAAGTTTCAAAAAAATAAAATTTCCCATTCATCGGATAACGCATGA
The DNA here is from genome assembly GCA_041392475.1 of Chitinophagales bacterium. Classification (NCBI taxonomy): domain Bacteria; kingdom Pseudomonadati; phylum Bacteroidota; class Chitinophagia; order Chitinophagales; species Chitinophagales bacterium. The sequence goes on from JAWKLZ010000003.1 coordinate 933,867, forward strand.
TTCAGAAATAGAGGCTCTGTTTTCATCTTGATTTTCAACAATTCACAGATATGAAACGTTTCCTAAAACCGCATTGGATTTTTTGGCTCATTACCCTTCCGCAACTTTTACTCATCACGCTGTATTTTTTTTCCTATCAAATTATAGGCAGCCTTTTGTCGGCTGAAAATCTGCAATATTGGTATCTTTTTGGTGGAATGTTGCTGACTGCATGTAGCCTAAATACGGTTTATGCACTCATACAAATGAAACGCAATCAATCAGTTCACGCTTTGTTTGGCTTGTTTCTGTTGGTGATGTATATTCCATATCTCTACTTTTTTGGGTGGTGTTCGGAAGACATTATTCCCAGAAGTGTGCCGAGATGGATGATGTTTGGTGACGACTTATTGCTCTATGTATTTACTTTTCTAATACCTGCTTTAGCTTATGGAGTGTTTTTGATTGTCTTAGGTATAACACCTGATAAAAAAGCAGTTCGACCGTGGACTGATTTTTTGATGGCAGTAGCGATACCTGCAATTTGGTATTTAATCTTCAATGTGCTGAGTTTTTTGAGGCATCATGGCCCTTCTCGCCAAATCTTTGAGCATTTGTTGGCGGTGATGTTGATTAGTGGAACGGTTGTATTTTTTGTTTTTTTGATACGAGGAGTCTATATCGTATTTTTGAAAAACTCAATTGTCAATTCCTCTATTCGCTTGTTTTTGAAGGTATTGATAGTCATTATTTTCCCGTTAATGGGTTTGGCATTGAACAATGGCCTTTGGGGGACTCAGATGTATGTTCAGTTTATCTTTGGTGATTTTAGTCATCCTATGTTTTATATTCTTGCTTTGGTAAACGGTATCTTGTTGTGTCTGCCCAAGCCACAAAGTCTTAGGAATCAATTATTCTTGTTTACGGCACGCTCTATCACTTTCAGCTATATCGTTTATTTCTTTTTGGTTTTCTTGCCCTATTTGCCGTTATCCATTCCTGCAATCATTGTAGTCGGAGCAGGTTTTTTGATGCTGACACCTTTATTGGTTTTCATCGTACAAGCCCAAACATTAACGATTGATTATCAATTTCTGCAAAAATATTTTAATACTAAGTTGCTTGCCGCACTTTTTGTACTATCGGTATTGAGTTTGCCGATGCTATTGATAGCCTCTTATCACGATGATCGACAAGAATTACACAAAGCATTGGACTATGTATATGCGCCTGATTTTGAAGAAAAAACTGAAATTGATGGAAATATCATTGCCAAAATGATTCTCCATGTTCGGGAAAATAAAGAAAACAATCGTTTTTGGGGACAATCCCACCAGCCCTATTTGACCAATTTTTACCAATGGTTTGTATTGGACAATCAAACCCTTTCTGACCGAAAACTCAACCTTTTGGAAGGTATTTTTACGGGTGAAGAAACGGCCGTTGCTTCTTCCTTCAATGATTACCAATTGGAGGAGAGGAATGTAGGAGTATCAATTGATAGTTTGCATACCACTTCAACTTACCACGAAGAAGAAGACTATTGGACTAGTTGGGTACATTTTGACATCACCAATTGCAGCAATCGACAAGACGAATTTCGGACTTCTTTTGAATTACCGATAGGGGCTTGGGTCAGTGACTATTACCTTGTAGTGGAGAATGAAAAAAAGTATGGCATTTTAGCAGAAAAAAAAGCGGCGATGTGGGTGTATCAGCAAATTGTGAATACCCGTCGTGATCCAGGTATTTTGTATTATTTAAAGGGCAATGAACTGGCATTTAGGGTTTTCCCAATGAATATAGGCGAAACAAGACATACTGGTTTTGAATTGATACACAAAGAACCCATTGTCTTGAACATTGAAGAAAAGACATTGACTTTGGGGTATTCTGCAATGCAAAATACTTTGAAATCAAAAGTAAAATTGTTTGACGACCAAATTATTTATCTACCTGCTGCTGTAAAAGCGGATTTACCCAAAGTGACACGCCGTCCAGTATATCATTTTTTATTAGATTGTTCGGTGGGTAAAGCGGAAAATGTGAGTACATATAGTGAAACAATTCACCAATTTTTGAAGAAAAACGACATCCCTTTTTCAGATGTGCGTCTTTTGCCGACCAATTACCAAACGCAAATATTTGACTATGAACCCAACTGGGAGCAAAAACTAAAAAATGTTGATTTTGAAGGTGGTTTTTTTGTAGAACGGGCTATGCAGTCTGTTTTATGGCGACACCATCAAACCCCAAGCGATACTTATCCGGTTTTTGTACTGGTCACGCCCAATATGAACAAAGCCATTTTTACGGGTAAATTAACTGATTTTCAATTCATGCTTCCTGAATACAGTCGTTTTGTTTGTCTGCAATTTTCTGAAAATGAAGAAATTGAAGTGAGTGGACATTATTTGTGGGGAAATCCACATTTACCCATCGGCGACTTCAATGAGTCGCAAATTTCGGAAGTGACGGTATTGGCTTATCCAGATGCAGAAAACCCAGTGTCATACATTGCAGACAATCAAGAAGCAAGTATTGTAGTGAAAAAAGATGTGGCTAATGTTTTGATTACAAGAGAATTGGATAGAAAAAATTGGGACAATGCTTTGGCTTTGCAGGCACTTCATCAAGATTACATACTGCATACCGAGAATCAAGATGCAAAGTGGTTGTCTTTGGTACAGCAAAGTTTTCGTACACATATTATGTCACCTTTTACCTCGTTTATGGTAGTAGAAAACGAAGCACAGGAGGCTGCTTTGATGGAGAAACAACGCCAAGTGCTGAATGCCAAAGCCTCTTTGGATACAATTGAAGAAGATATGAAGCCGATGTCGGAACCTGTTTGGTGGGTTTTGTTACTCTTTGCAGGCTTGTTGGTCAGTATAAGGCGTTTAAACTTTGGACGAGAGAGAAAAGAAGCAAAAAGCAAGAATTTAATTTAATGATAACCAATTACTTGTGCTTTATCTATTTCTGAATTAAGGTTGTGATTATCAATTCTTTACATCTCACTTCTTACTTCCTTCGTCCAAAGTCCAAAAGGCGATTGTATCAATGAAAATTAAAATCGAAATTAAATGAAAAATCTACCTATATGTTTAACGCTGCTACTCCTTTTTTCTTTTTTTTGTTTTTCTTTTACCCTTCGCAAGGTAGAGGTATTTAGCCCCACAGTTCCACTAAAGGCTGTATTGTATGTTCAAAAGTATCAGTTGGTTGCAGTGGAAGAAATGCACCGAATGGGGATTCCTGCAAGTATCAAACTGGCGCAAGGAATGTTGGAATCGAACTATGGCGAAAGTAAATTGGCGCAAAAAGCCTATAATCATTTTGGACTGAAATGTAAGGAGGATTGGACAGGCGCAAGCATGGAATACACAGATGATGAAACAAATGAATGTTTCCGTGCGTATTACAGTGATTTTGAATCTTTTCACGACCATTCCAATTTTTTGCGTTACCATTATCGAGCTTTTTACGACGATCTTTTCGATTCTAAATCAAAAGATTATGCAGTATGGGCAAAAGGACTGGAAAAAGGGGGGTACGCTAATAACCCAAATTATGCGAATTCTTTGATCAACATTGTGGAACGGTATGAATTGCAGCGATTGGATAAATTGACTGTAAATGAAGCGATTAACTACAATCATGTCTTTCCATTGAAAATAGAAAGGGATAGTTTGCTGCTTTTTGATTGGCTGAAAGGAAGTTCGAGTGAAACGATTTCACAGGAATAAATGAGCTTAATAGGCGTGGTTCTTATTCATCGGATTTTTGGAGGCGTTCCAGAGGTGTTACAATTATTTTTTATACTTGCGCTTGTTTTCAACGATAGCTTATTCAGCATCCTGATTTTCAAATATTCCATATCTTTAAGCATAAACTTCAAAAGTCACCACTAAAATCTTGATGAACCTAAAAATCAATCAACAGCCATGTCCAATATCTACGTTTTGCAGCTTCAAGAGCATTTTGCCCCTCATACAAATCCTTATAACGCACCTGCAATGTCGAAGTATATGCGGAATTTGTTTCCCTATTTAGGCATCAAATCACCACAACGCAATGCGTTATTTCGCTCATTTATTGCTACAAATGGGCTACCCGAATACAGTCAATTGGCGGAAATAGTAAAAGAACTATGGGAATTACCTGAGCGTGAATTTCAATACATTGCCATTGATTTGGTTGGGAAATGGGTCAAAAAACTGCAAGTTGAAGATATTAGACTTGTACGGATTTGATTATGATAGAGTTATGTGAAAAGTGATTTGTTGTGTGCAATTATTTTCCTCTTGAAAAACATTTGTTATAATCAAAATATAGGACTCTTTTTCAAAACATTTGTTTATGAGTGTTTTAAGCATAAAATAATAAATCATTAAATATTTTCAATAATTTATTATTCACTGATTATCGAGCCGAACAAGTCTATTGAACTGTTGGAGTTTATGATTGTCCATAAATCTTGGTGGGATAGTGTGGATACAACTGCAAAATGGGTGGGTGTGTTCTTCAAAAAATATCCAACAATGACCAAACCCGTCACAAAACGCTGGATAACATCGGATAATATGTGGCTGCAAAGAATGGCAATCATTTTTCAGCTGGCGTATAAAAAAGATACCGATGTTGATCTATTGTTTGAATATGTGTTGCGAAAATCGGATTCAAAGGAGTTTTTCATTCAAAAAGCGATTGGCTGGGCTTTGCGGCAATATGCGAAAACGGATGCAAATGCTGTATGGAGATTTGTAGATGTAACCGATTTAGCACCTTTGAGTAGGAGGGAGGCTTTGAAGCATTTTTCGAAAAAGTAGAAAAAAACATAAAATTGTCATTATAACGTAAAATTAAATAAACATGATCGTTTTCTCTGTGTTTCAATCGTTTGTTTGATATATCTGGCTTAATTTTTGTTGTGTAAATAGTCAAGTGTGGTTTCCAACTGGCTAAATTTGACATCTTTCCCTAACATTTTTTGACGTAGTACCGTACAATCAACTGCAAGCACGTTAAAATATAAAGAACAAATTAAAGCCCCAAAATCATGAAACATTTCATCATCACTATCACACTATTTTTTGCCAGCATCACTCTATTCGCTCAAAATGGAAACAACACAACTACTAATTTAGACGAGCAAACAAAGCAAGAGACTACAACAAAAACTGCTGCTCAAGAGGAAGTAAAACCAGCGGTAGAAAAAGAAGAAATGAGCATTTTTGACAACAACATTCTGGCTCCAGAGTTGATTGCTAACGCAGATAAAAACAAAAAAGATAAATAAATTTCACCCAGATTTCAAATACAATAAAATTCATCCCATTTTCAGATACAAAACTAATCCTGAGTTCAAATACAGAAAGCGTTCACCCAGATTTCAAATACAATAAAATTCATCCCATTTTCAGATACAAAACTAATCCTGAGTTCAAATACAGAAAGCGTTCACCCAGATTTCAAATACAATAGAATTCATCCCATTTTCAGATACAAAACTAATCCTGAGTTCAAATACAGAAAGCGTTCACCCAGATTTCAAATACAATAGAATTCATCCCATTTTTAGATACAAAACTAATCCTGAGTTCAAATACAGAAAGCGTTCACCCAGATTTCAAATACAATAGAATTCATCCCATTTTTAGATACAAAACTAATCCTGAGTTCAAATACAGTACAATAGAATTCATCCCATTTTTAGATACAAAACTAATCCTGAGTTCAAATACAGAAAGCGTTCACCCAGATTTCAAATACAAACCTAAGCCGTATCAACAGTCTAATGTCTGATAGGGCTTTTTTTTTAAGTAGAAGGTAGGTATTCATGATCATGACGGTAACAAAGTTTTTGCACAATGAAACATAAGCATTTAAGAACGCCGGCTAAATAAATTTTCCCTATAGACTTCCAAATTTATTCTCAATAGCGAATTATTCTTGATATCAAGTTCTTTTCAAAGTACACTGAGTTTGTCAAAGAACCGCTTATTTTATCTTATTCTACAGATTGAAAAATCTACTTTTGAAACATACCTTGATTTAAAAAAAAGCAGAATTTGAAGGGAAATCATTAAAAATGTCATTTAAATGTAAAAATAAAATTTTTAAACCTTTTGTTTTGTTGTTCAGTCAATTACTTCAAAAAAATGGCTTGATTCTTGATGATAGTATAGTCAAGAATGACTATCAACGGACTAAATTTGACATCTTTTCCTAACATTTTTTGGTGCAGCACCGTATACTCAAATGCAAGCACATTAAAAATATAAAGAACAAATTAAAGCCCCAAGCCATGAGACATTTCATCATTACTATCACAATGATTTTTGCCAGTATCACCCTATTCGCTCAAAACGGAAACGATTTAGTGGCATCTAACAATGCAGACGAACAAAAAAAAGAGCAGACAACGGTTGAAGTCGCAGCTCAAAAAGAAGTGAAACCAGCAGTAGAAAAAGAGGAACTGAGCATTTTTGACAACAACATTTTAAGTCCAGAAGCGATTGCAAATGTGGATAAAAACAAAAAAGATAAATAAATTTCACCCAGATTTCAGATACAAAACTAATCCTGAGTTCAAATACAGAAAGCGTTCACCCAGATTTCAGATACAAAACTAATCCTGAGTTCAAATACAGAAAGCGTTCACCCAGATTTCAGATACAAAACTAATCCTGAGTTCAAATACAGAAAGCGTTCACCCAGATTTCAGATACAATAGAATTCATCCCATTTTAGATACAGAGATTAATCCTGAATTTCAAGTACAAAGCGTTGCCCATTTTAAATACAAACAAACCAAAGCCGTATCAACAGTCTAATGTCTGATAGGGCTTTTTGGTTTTTATGAAATTACAGAAGCTTTTTACAAAAAAAAAGGCGGTAATGCTTCTAAACATTACCACCTTTCGGATTATTGTATTGCAGCATCAATGCACTGTTCTGAACGACTTATCCCAACGAATCCACTCCGACCAAGTGCCATTTGATTCAGTAGAAAGCCACACGAAAACAGGCTTACCGACAATGTGATCCTCAGGCACAAAACCCCAATAGCGAGAGTCCAAAGAATGATGGCGGTTGTCACCCATCATAAAATAATAATTCATCTTAAACTCATAATCCTCTATTGGACTGCCATTCATATACGCCTGACCATTCTCAAATTTGTAAGACGGATTGTTTTCATACACCTTAATCGCCTTATCATAGAGTGTATGATTTTCAGGGGTAATTTTCACCTTCCCGCCTGCTTTAGGGAGATAAATCGGACCATAATTGTCACGATTCCAGTTTTTGGTCGTGTCATTGCCAAATATTCGTCCTTCAATAATTCGACCTTTAGGGTGAATTATTTTTTCGATATCTACCACAATCTTCATTTTCTTCAATTCCTCAGCAGCTTTATCAGTGAGGTGCATCGCATAAATGCCCGAATTACTACCGTCTGACTGTATCTCTCTGATGCCCAATTCTTTTTTGACCCTTTTGCTCAATCCTGCTGGACTGTCCAACACCACTCGATACATAAACTGTGACCTTTCAGGACGCTCCAACAAACTACCGTTGATATAGACCTCCCCATCCACAATCTTCAAGGAATCGCCTGCAATCGCCACGCAGCGTTTTACATAATTTGTACGCTTATCCACAGGATGATCTTGTGAGCCACCAGGATCGTCACCTGGATAGTTAAACACTACGATATTGTTGTTGGTCAGTGTAGAAATGCCTGGCAAACGGTAGTAAGGAAGACTTACCGCTTCAGTATAGGATTGCATCCCAAAAATAGAATTGTGAACATAAGGTAGTGCCACAGGAGTCATCGGCACACGAGGGCCATAATGAATCTTGCTCACAAACAATTTATCTCCTACGAGCATTTCCGATTCCATCGAAGAAGTAGGAATGGCGTAAGATTGAAGTAAAAAAATGTTGATAAGCGGCACAATCACCAAAGCAATAATCAACAATTCAATGATTTCCCGTTTGGTTGATTTCGGTTTTCTCACTTTGGCATCCTCCGCAGAGGTATTTCCATTGGTTTGTTCAGTCATTTGTTGGAATATATGTTTTGTTTAGGAACTTCAAAATTACGTAAAATGTTCCTATCAAACTGTTAAAAAGCGTCAAATATCTTCCACATAGACTGCAATCTCAGAAACATTGGCATTACCAGAGTGAAACCTTAGCTGCAATGTCGCAGTAGTCGCCTTTACGATATGTGTTTTCCACACATTGAAGTTCGCTAAATTGTCGGTAAACAAAGGCTGCCATTCACCATTCTGCATGGCCGAAACCGTACAATCTCCCTTTCCGTTCATATCTCGCAAATAAATTTTGGTCAAATTGTAGGGTTTTCCCAAATTCACAACCACATCAACAGGATAGGTATCTGGCGCAAAACCCGCATGAAAAACCGTCGTCGGACTTCCTCCATTACCAAAACTCACTTCCCCCACCAAATTTTGTTCGTCCACCAACAACTGAGCATCGCCCTTTTTTGAAGCATTGCTCACCATTGAAGGAGTCAATACCAACCGTCTATCCAATTGATAATCTTTGGGTAAATCATCTTTATTTGAAGCCAAAACAATCACAGGCCTTTCGCTTACATTCACCGTCACCTGCCCCAGTTTATCCATCTGCAATGTTTTCTCCGTTCCGTCCCTATCTCCATGTTGCAACTCCACCAGATCCACAAAACGTTCCTCTTTTTGAAGTTGCAAAGAAAAATCCGCAACCGTTGTCCCATCACTCGTAGGACACCAAAGCAAGTATGCCGCTTTTGAAGGTTCGCTTTGATGCTGGAAACGATAGACCATCACCCTTGCATCGCCGCTTTTTATTTCTCTTTCAAAGGCCATGTTCTTCAAACGGTTTTTGAGTGTATAAACATAAAACCAAGATGTTTTGGCTTGATAATTCGTCTGTTTACTGCTCACCAAACCCGAAGTCTGAAACTGAACGGCACTGTTTTCGTCCACATCCCTAAGCATATACATCGCCGCCCGGTCAATCCCCGCTGCTGCAATTGCCAAATAAGAACGTACCAACCATTGCGCCTGTACTTCCTCTTGCGAAAAATTGGCGATTTTTGGCGCACGTTGAGGTGATTGAGGATGCGTATCGTAACCAAATTCTGTAATCCACATCTCTTTATCTGCAAAAAAACGATTGCGATAGGCCACCAAACGTTCCATCCTTTCCTTCAATTTGTCCGCTTCAGGGCTGACTCCAATGGAGTTTTTGTGGAATTGTCCGCCTTTGTCGTTGCTATAATGGTGAACATTGATAACATCAAAAGGCAATTCACCCTTTCGATTTTTGTCTGCCCAATCCTTCAATGCTTCAATGTGTTTCAATTCCGCAGTCGTAGTGCCGCTCATGACCATTTTCATGTTGGCATCCGCATTTTTTAGTCCCATGGTTTTTCCCAATTTGCCTTGATGGGCATCGTAGTCCGCACTGGCCATTGCAGCATATTCAGCTGGCTCAAAAAACACCTTTCTGTCCTTCCACCAAGCATCATATTCGTTCCAGTTTTCGAGATAACGAATGTATCCCAAACCTGTCAATCGTTCTTGATCAGCCCTCAATTTCAATGACTTATCCGTAAGGCGATTGCCGCCATACCTTGCTGCAAATTGAAATAGGTAATCAGCATGTTCGGTATAAGCTGATGGATTTTCAGCATCTTCATTTTCTGCAATGGGTTTGCTCATCAACTCATAGTAATTAGACGGCAACAACCACGGTACATTCCCCTGCAACACGGGGCTGATGGTGATGCCGAGTTGGTGAAGATTGTGGTAAAAGAGGTCAAAATTCCATTCAACTGCTCCTGGATTCCATGCAATTTTGTTGTTTGGAAAACCTTGATAATCTTTCTGGTGATTGCCTTCGTCCCAAACCCATGAATGGTATTCCCTCACAAAACCTACTGCTTCCATTCTACCGATTGGATCGTCTATAAATGCGTTCATTCCAATGAGTTGGTTCATTGGTGTGCCTTTTCTTTGAATGAGAATGATTGAAGTATCTATTGGCGAAGCAGTGTCTATTGTAGCGGGAAGAGGAGGGCTTATTTTGGCGAAAAAAGAGCTTTCTTTGAATTGTTGGCAACTGGTCAAAAAACACAAGCACAACAATACATACTTTGACCAAATACAAAGGGGAAGTGAAAAATATGGCGTTTTCAAATCATTGGTTTTGAGCGTGAAAAATAATAATTAGTAAAACTCAAAAAACAAATTCAGACTCAAGTTTAATGACTTATTGCAGTAAAATTCAATCAATTTTGAAATCAGAAACGTAATTTTGAAGTGATACTTAAGCATCGAATAGGAGTAGAGTTATCATTGTTTTCGCTGCAAAAAATAAGCCATTTATGGTCAATTAGCACACAAATTTATAGTGGAAATCTACAGTTGCTCTTTAATTTTCATGCATATTTTTGATGTTTCTCCACCTCTCAAAATCTTCAAACACACTTTTTTACCCGCCTTTCGGTTGATACGGCCATATATTTCTCCAATATTGGAGTCGAGTGTATTAAAGTTGTTTACAGATAACAAGATGTCGCCTACAGCTACACCTGCTTCCTTAGCAGGAGAACCTTCTCGCACATGATTGATAACATATTCTTTGTAATTAGGTCCTTGAGCCACTAACTCTATACCGCTGATATTGTAAGTGAAAGGTTTTTTGAAATCGGCATTTTTACGGAGAATGATACGGCTGTTGCCATAGTCAAAAGTCACAGAGAAACGCTTTAAAATAGCTGCACCCAGATTGCCCTGCCAAGCACCGGGATTGCTCACCATTTTTAGAGACTCAGCTTCGGGATAGGCTGCAACAACATCTTCAAAATAAAACTCTCCAATCTTAAAACCTTTGATACGTCCCAGTCTTCCAAAAATGTTGCCACTCAAACCCTGACCCAAATAAGCATCAATGGTTTTGACAGGCATTTGCACATCTCCATGCCACAACGAAACTGCTTGGCTTGCGCCAGTATCAATCAGCAAGCGTGTTTTTTCAGTGCCATTTTCAGCTACCACCATCGTTTCAATATATGGTTTGGTGAGTTCGATTTGAATGGGAATAACGGTACTACCTTTTGGAGTACTGTATTTATTGGGTTTGTGTAAACGAATGTAACTGTTGTAATAATCTATTTCAATGACAAATTGTTTGAACATTTCGTAGCCAATAATGCCATAGACGGGTTGCCCAAACATTGAAGAAAAAGAAATGGTGTTTTCAGGAAGAACGACCATACTCATGCCTTTTCCTTCAATTCCTCCTGGAAGAGAGATGTCTAAGTTGGAGGCTACAGATGCTTCAATTGCATTGCCTTCACCTAACCCGATGATATTTATTTTTCGAGTTTTTCCCAATGATAAAAATTGAGCAAGTGCAGGTTCTGTGAAAATCGTAGTTTTAACACCTGTATCTAAGATGAAATTCATTTCAGCCGAATGATTGATGCGAATAGGGATTAAAATGAGGTTGTGATAGGTTTTGATGGGAATTTTGACAGATCTACCTTTCTCGGTAAATCGGAAGCCAATATGTTGGTCTGCATCTGTTTTAGAAGTAGGTGTTTGAGCATTGTTGACAGTAGTATAGGAAGCCAATAGGATTCCGATAGAATAACAAAATATTGTGTATATAATTTTTTTCATAAACACCTTTTTTTATGTAGAATGAAGAAGGAAATGAATTTTTTACTAAAATATTAGTATAATCCAACGAATATTGAACAATTTTGCAGACAGTGAAGTTGTGTCCGATTTTTATTTTATTTTAATTTAACAATTTAGTTCTATGCAAATCCTAAAAGCAACTATCTTACATTTAGATGATTTAGTGCCTATGTTTGATGATTATCGTCAATCATATAGAATGTCCTCCAATATCAAGGCTGGCAACCAATTTTTGACAGAAAGACTTCAAAAACAGGATTCCGAGATTTACATTGCTGTTGCAGATACCAATGAAATCGCTGGGTTTATTCAACTATATCCTTTGTTTTCTTCATTGCGAATGAGAAAGGTTTGGATATTGAATGATCTATATGTTAAAGTAGCTTTTAGGGGGGAAGGGGTTGCACGTAAGTTGGTTGCACGTGCAAAGGAGTTGTCTGTTTATTCACGTTCGGCAGGTCTTTTGGTAGAAACACAAAAGACAAATGAGGTAGCTAACAGCATGTATCCTAGATTGGGTTTTCAAATGTACCGTTCTTTTAATTCTTATTTTTGGGAAAATAAATTAGCCAGTAAGGAAATAGAACAACTCAATATTTAATTGCAGTAGCGTGGCGAAAATTTCTTGATAGTTAGAGAAATATGCTTCTGAATAGTGCTTTATAAATATTTATTTTATTTAATGTTATTGTTTTACACAACATTCTTTTGGCTTTCCCCATTTTTAAAGGAGTAAACTATTTGGACTTTGGACGAAGGAAGTAGGAAGCAAGATGTGAGATATATAAAATCGATAATTAAAATTTTTAATCATTGATTATCAATTAATTAAATACCTATTTCTTGTGTCTTTGTCCATACATCCAAAGTCTAAAAACTATAGGGTTCTTGAAGAAGACCAATAGAACTCAAAAAAGATATCATTGCCCATAACGATTTCTTTTAATGGGCAAGCTATCCTCTCTCCATTGTTTTTGGCTCAAAATATGTATTATTTTTGTTGGTAAAAGCCCACAAATACTCACCTTTATATTCCATCCTTTAACATAACTCTGTGCGAAATCTACCCGTCAATTTCCAAAAAATGTTTATTTTGGAGGTAAATACTACAAACTCAAAACCCCAAAATTAAGATTGCTTTCAGTTTTACACTTACACAAAACCCAAAAAAATGAAACATTTCTCGTTGAGACTAATAGTATCTTTATTGATTTTTGCAAGCCTATTCAGTATTTCTGCTTACTGGTTTTATCCAATTTCCAACAAAATTAGTGATTGTAAACAAGACACTTATGAAAAAGAGAATCCTGTTTTTGCTGATAATTCGTTGGCACGAATAGATTTGTTCATGTCGGTAACAGATTTGGAGCTAATATTTGAAGATCTCACCAGTAATAAAGAATATCCTGCAATGTTTGTTTATAGCAAAGACGATACAAGAGATACGGTTCGTAGGGTTGGCTTCAAATTGGAAGGAATGAGTGCTTCTAACCGCAATATCACCAAGAAATCCTTTGAAGTAGTTTTCAATAGTTTTAACAAAGGAAGTAACTTTTATGGTTTGAACCGGTTGAAACTGAGAGGGCAACAAAAGGATCCCACCATGATGCGTGCAAAATTGGCAGCGGATTTATTTAATGAAATGAATGTTGCTACTCCAAAGGCGAATCATGTTCAAGTTTATATCAATGGAGCGTATTATGGTCTTTATCTGAATGTAGAATCGGTAGATGAACGGTTTTTGGCGGATAATTTTGGTAGTAAAAACGGGAATTTATATGAGGCTAGTGCGAATGCGAGTTTGGGTTATTTAGGCGTTGAAGCTAATCGCTACAAAACAGTGCAAGATGGCAAACGGGTTTATCGTTTGAAAACCAACGCAAGCAGAGATGACTATAGTGATTTGGCTAATTTTATCAATCGACTTCATTTAAGTTCTGATGAAGAATTTCAAGAAACGATTGAAAGGGTATTTGATGTAGATATGTTTTTAAGGACAATGGTGGTGGATATTTTTATTGGTAATTGGGAAGGATATTCTTACAATATAGGAAATTACTATTTATACCACAATCCAAGAACAGATAAGTTTGAATACATTCCTCATCAGTTTGAAAATACTTTTGGCATTGATGAATTTTCTGAAGATTGGGCAATTAGGAATATGTATGCTTGGACTCCCAAAGATAAGTTTGTGCCATTACATGAACGGATTTTGAAAGTACCTGATTTTCACAATCGATTTTCGTATTATATGAGTAAACTGGTGAAAAAATATGCAAATCCTGCTTCTTTAGGAGCAGCGATTGATTGTAGAAAATCAATGATTCAAGAGGCTGCAAAATTGGATCAATACCGAACTGAAGATTATGGCTATACCTTGCAAAAATTCAATGCTTCGTATGACAAGGCATTGGAGGGGCATGTCAAATATGGATTGAAGGAATATATCGAAAAACGCTACAATAGTATTGTAGAACAGTTGGATTTGGTGAACATTAACCCGATTGTGTTTGATGCTTATTATGACCCTGCCCGTCCTCGAAACACGGAGTCACTTACAATACTGAGCGTTATTGAAGATGAGGCCAAAGAAAAACCAACTGTTGCACTTCATTATAAATGCAACAATGCAAGTTGGCAAATATTGGAGATGCATGACAATGGTCAAAGTAATGATAAAGAAGCGAATGATGATATTTTTGCGACAAGTTTTATGCCAGAGCCAAATGCTCGAACTGTAGAATATTATATTGAAGCTGTAGATGTTACAGGTTTGATAAGTCGCTTTCCTGAGGATGGAACGAAAACTATTCAAATGCGGATTGGGCCTAAATTGTATATAAATGAATGGATGGCTAGCAATGATTCAGTAGTCGCAAATCCCGCAGGCGGATATGGGTCTTGGATAGAAATCTACAATGGTGATGAGAAATCGATATGGTTGGGCGATTTTTTTCTTACCAACGATTTCCGAAATACTCGAAAGTGGACTTTGCCTTCTCAAACATTGATGCCTAATGAGTTTATGATGGTATGGATGGATGGAAAAACGAGTGAAGGGTCAGACCATGCGCCATTCGATTTTGACCCCAATCTCAAACAAGTGGGAATATTCGGGCCTTCATCTTTGAATTATGCAGTGATTGACACACTTTCTTTCAAAGAAGTATTATCCAATGCGTCCTATGGATTTAGAGAAGATGGAAAAGGAAAGCAAACGATTTTGAATCGAAGTACTCCAGGGTATCCCAATCGTTTATCAACTGTTTCGAACTACATAGGGCTTGTCAAAAGCGTAAAAATTGACACTATTTATCCCAATCCTTTTACCGATATTGCTACCTTTGGATTTAGTACAGAAAAACCAATTTTTGTAAAAGCAACTATTTACAATATAAAAGGTGAACGAATAGTAGATTTGACCAAACGCCAATACTCTAAGGGTAGCCATAAAATAGCCTGGAGTATATCAGAAACGCAGAAAGAATCAGGAGTTCGCACGTTTGTTTTGGTTTTGTTTGTTAAAGATGAACTGGGGAATGAATTTTCACCTACTATGGAAAGGTTTTATTGGTCGGGAGATTAGATTCTCTTGAAAATGAACTTTCTGATTTTCATAGATTAATAAAAATTGAAGATAAGCCTCACACCTTATACAACATTCTATATGATTGGTGTGTTAAAAAAATATTACAGCAATTTTTTTAATTAGTTAAAACCATGCAAGGTAAAAGAGAACAGGCTCAAAAAATTATTTCAAAACATACCTATATTGCTATTGGAACTGGATTGATTCCTATTCCTGTGATAGATATAGCAGTTTTGAGTGTGGTACAGGCTAATATGATTAGCGAATTATGTGATGCTTATAGGGTTTCTTATGAAAAATCCATAGACAAGGTGCTGTTTACTTCTGTTGCAGGAGGGGCAATGCCCAAATTGGCGGCCTCTTTTGTGAAGGCAATCCCTGGAATAGGTACATTGATAGGTGGTCTTGTTCGGGCGGGTTTTTCTGCAGCAAGCACTTATGCGATTGGAGAAGTTTTTGTGCGCCATTTTGAAGAAGGCGGGAATATGCAAAACTTCAACTTTTACCTTTTTCAAGATTTCTACCACGAAGTGTTGGAAAAAGGGATGGCCTATGTCGAGGAAACCCGCAAAAAATCAAATGGCGGTGATTACAAAATGTATGAAATCAACAATGAGGTGACTGAAGAACTTAAGCGTCTCAATGAATTACTCGACAAAGGCGAAATCACAGAAGAAGAGTTCAGCCATCTCACCGATCAATTGTTGGATTCTTTGTAATATATAATGTATAAATTATTGAAGGGTTTGGTAAAGAAGAAGCGAATGGAAAAAGCGACATAATGCTTCTTCGACCAAGCCCTTTTGATTTTAATCAGTAAATCCTGATTTAGACGACTTTTGTAGTTTCATTTAAAAATATATCAGAAGTAAGAAAGTCGACTCCCCATCAAACTGAAAACTACAAAAGTCTTTATGTCATACAAGTAACTTGTATTATGGGAGTTGCTTAGTGTTCCAAAAACTCGAACTTCAAAGCATCACAGGTTTTCATATCCGAACTCAAACCCACTTTTCGTTCTTTTCCTCCATCATATATCTGCAAAGCTGCTGTATTAGGGGGTCGAGTGCCTTCGTTGTGGGCATATAAAATTAGGTAGTTGTCTGCGTTTTTCTTGACTTCTACATTGATTTTCATTTTCTTTTTCTTCAATGGATATTCTCTCAACAACCATTCGCCATTGAAGTAAAGCGAAATGGTATCACCATCTATTTCTTCTGAATCCCATACCGAAATTTCGATTTGTTCTCGTCTCACAAAACTTCTCTTACCTGTTGTCACCTTTCTTTGGCCTAGCGAATCGGGAATATTGCGGTGTGTATAGGTCAACTTCAATTCGTCTAAGTCCAATTTTTTGGGAATGTCTGTATTTTTACTCGTAATCTTTGAAGGTGTAGGGGTACTGATAGGAGGAATAGGAATATCAGGAACAATAGAGGTAACTGGAAAATCGGTTGAATCTTGCTTTTCTTCTTCCATAGTCAATTCAGGCTCATGGATTTCACGATAATCCCACGTCATCACCTGAGCATCTGTACCCGCTGTTGCAACCTGCTTGCTATCGGGTCGAAAATCCAAACTCAATACAGCACCTGTATGTCCTTCCAATTCGCCCACTATGGATAACGTAGGCACATCCCACAGTTGAATTTTACCTGCTTTTGAATCTGTTCCACCTACGACCAAGTATTTTCCGTCATTAGAAAAGGCAAGTTCTGTTTTACCCGTTTTCTTATTGACCTGTACACTTTTTAGTTGCTTACCGCTGGCAACTTCCCATATTGTCAACAAACCATTGTCGCACATACAAGCAAGTAATTGATTGTCACGACTAAAATCGCTTGAAACTACATTGCCATTGCAGGGTTTGAGTTCTCGCTCCAGTTTTTTGGTGTTCCAATCCAATATCTTCACACTGTTGAAACTGCCTATTGCTACTTTTCTATCTTCATTGGCAAAAGTGAAACTACTCATATGTTCTTTTTGAGTATTGGCAGAGGCGATTACCCCGCCTTTGAAAATATCAGTTTGATACAACTGCCCGTCAGAACTGCCATAGAACAAAGTATTTGGGCTAATTGTACTAAAATGTGCAAAAATAAAATAAGGTTTATCGTTTGGATTGGTCGGTCTCGGTTTGGCGGAAGTAGTAAAAATAGCTTTTTGTTCTTTGATATTCCAAATTTTCAAAGTGCCATCTTGACTTGTACTGACTAAAAAATCATTGCTGCTATGTATTTCAATATCTGTAATGGGTGAATCATGACCCTTCAATATTTTTGGAATCGTACGTGCAAGGGTATGTCGAACATAGGTCAGATAACGCACTGTTATTTTACCTTTTTCTGTACCCGCAGCCATGATCTTGCCATCCGAATTGTAACGTACACAGGTGGCTGCACCTTCATTAGGACCCGCAGTATGGGATTTGCCTTGGTCAAAAATTTGAGCAGAGAGGGTACTGCTACTCACTAAAGCGAAAATTGCGAGCAGTCTAAATATAAACGTAAAATGTATTTTTATCATAGTTTGCAAAGATAAGGAAAATTTGAAACTGAAAATGAAGATAGATAGATATATTGTTTTCTGATTGTCTAATGAATTTGTTTTGAAGGATATACAAACGGTATTTCTGATAAATCCTTTGACAATACATTCAGAAATAGGTTTAGTGAAAGCCACACAATTCAAATAAAACCCCCAAAGTGTGAAACACTTCGGGGGACAAAACTAACTATGAAAACAATTTACCTTAGTACGACCAAAGGTATTTCATTTTTTGAAGTAAATTCTTCATTGTAGGGCAGCTATAAAACGGCTGTATTCATCATTTTATTTTCAAAGTCACGTCAATTTTCACTATTATTCAAGCGTACACTCTTATTTCTCAACAAATGATCTGCAATGACCAAAGCCGCCATTGCTTCCACAATCGGTACTGCACGAGGCACGACACAAGGATCGTGTCGTCCTTTTCCTGTCACTGTCACTGCATTCCCCGACTTATCCACTGAGTCTTGCGCCCGAACAATCGTTGCCACAGGCTTGAAAGCCACCCGAAAATAAATGTCCATACCGTTGGAAATCCCCCCTTGAATTCCACCTGAATGATTGGTTTTAGTCACTGTTTTTCCGTCCACTACTTCAAAAACATCGTTGTGTTGTGAACCCCGCATTTCAACTCCTTCAAAACCAGAACCATACTCAAAACCTTTTGCAGCATTGATGCCCATCATTGCCTTTGCCAAATCTGCGTGAAGTTTGTCAAAAACAGGCGCACCCAACCCCGTGGGCATTCCTTCAATTACCGCACTGACCACTCCTCCAACCGTATCGCCTTCCTTGCGAACTTGCTTGATGAAATCCTCCATTTTCACCGCCATTGCAGCATCCGCACAGCGAACAGGATTGGCTTCAATTTGATTGAAATCCAATTCTTTGTACGATTTTTCAAGCTTCAATGCACCCACTTGCGACACATAGCCTGTTACTTGAATTCCATATTCTTTCAATAATAACTTTGCCACCGCACCAGCCGCAACCCTTGCAGCCGTTTCCCTTGCCGATGAACGGCCACCACCCCGATAGTCCCGAAAGCCGTATTTTTCATCGTAGGTAAAATCAGCATGAGAAGGACGGTATTTATCCATGATATGACTGTAATCCTTTGAGCGTTGGTCTTCGTTGCGGATAACCATACAAATCGGTGTACCCGTTGCTTTTCCTTCAAAAACTCCCGACAACAGTTCAAATTCATCCCCTTCCTTGCGTTGGGTCACAATCTTCGACTGCCCGGGCCGCCGACGAGATAACTCACTCTGAATAAAACCCATATCTATCTTCAATCCCGCAGGACATCCGTCAATGATCACCCCTAAGCCCACACCATGCGATTCTCCAAATGTGCTGATGCGAAACAATGTACCAAAACTATTTCCTGCCATTTTATACCTTATCTTTTGTTGATAACCACTGTAAAAGTCCTAATCAATTCGATTATTTCCAAGAGAATCCTTCAATTCTTGTTAAATTTGAACCTTAGTTGAGCGATTTTACTAAATTTGAAATCGAACAAATTCAACTTTACTATACTTTTAGGTTGGAGTTTGTAGTTTGAATCTTAAGTTTTCACCCCTTTACCAAAATGGAAATTCCCATTGAAGTAAAAAACGCAAAGTTTTTTTGCTTTTATTTTCATTTCTATTTTCATGACTTATGAAATTATTGCGTTACTTACATACCTTTTACGCCGTTCTCATCTTTGGCATATTTGCCCTTTTTGCCATCCCTATTTACTTCATTGGATTTGGTTTGTTTGGCCAAAAAGCTGCATCTACGGTTATGGGCTACAATCGTTTTTGGGTGCGAACATGGGGCTTTTTAACGGGAATTCGCTACCGTTCGGTCAATGAAGAGTATGTCGATTCCGAAAAAGCTTATGTGTATATTGCCAATCATAGAGCCATTGCCGATATTTTTGTTGTAGCTGCTGTTGTACCAGGTGTTTTTCATCCATTGATGAAAGCGGAAGGAGGGAAGTATCCAATTATGGGTTATTTGTTCAAACAGTTTTGTGTGATGGTGGATAGAAAAAGTATGGAAAGTCGTCAGCGAAGCCTATTGCAGCTTAAAGAAAGGGTGAAAAGAGGTAATTCTATTTTGGTATTTCCCGAAGGAACCCGCAATAGGTCCAATGAAATTCTCCTCAATCCTTTTTATGCGGGTGCATTTCGTATCGCTATTGACCTCCAAATCCCTGTTGTTCCGATTACCTTTCTTGGTACAAGAGATGTTTTTCCCAACAATCATTTTCTCATACATCCCGCTACGATTACCTGTGTTTTTGGCAAACCGATCGAAACAAAAGGGCTGCAATCTAAAGATACTGAACGATTGAAGAAAGAGAGTTTTGAGGTAATTGAAGGGGTTTTGTTGGAGAACCGAGGAGTTCTTTCCAAACCATCAAGTTTTTGAGTATTCAACAGCCATACCAAACAGAGTAGGTTGAGGGGGTAAAGGGTGTTGGATAATTGTTGTATTTGTTTCTTTGGAATAAGAAAAAGCAGCAAGTAAAAAAATAATTAAGGTTTATGTGTATCAGAATGATTTTTAGAGTGTATTGGGGGTTCAATCAAAAAATGTAAAATTTCCCCAATTTCATTATTAAATAATCAACAATAGTATCTGTTACGAATAAGTCATAGAAAAAAAATATAAAAACATGCAGCATGGTTTTTGTTAAAAAAATATTTCTAATCAATTAACTCTCAACATCTACCACAACAAAATTAGTAACATCACCCCTTCTAACAAAAAAAAAGGAGCAGCCCCCGTTGTTCTGAAACAAAACGGTCAACTCCTTGATTTTACGTCCTTATGACCTTCACCCCTCCACCTTCAAAAACCGCACCTTATCCACCACACGACCATCTTCCTTCCATACACACCAATAAGACCCAATTTCTAAATCCGCCAAATCCAACACCTGCCGCTCTTGAAATGCCCTCAACGAATATCCCTGATAAGTTTCTAATCCTGAAGATCCGTATGAGTCGAGAGGTTCACGTACGGTTCTGTGAGAGGGTAGGGAACTGTTTTAGTCAGTTCCTCGCTCTACTCGACTTCTTTTTTCAATTCATTTATTTTTTTTCATAGCTCGATTTTCTGTTTGCGTTGGCTGCTATGCTCTTTGGCTATTTTTGCTTTGCGGGTTGGCTTTGAGCGAATAGACAATGTGCATAGCATTGCGGAGGTTCATTTTAGTTATTTAATTCTTTCTTTTTTTTCTCTATATACAAAATCACGTCTTTAATTACCAATTTATGAATGGCAGAAATTACGGTCTCCATAGTTCCATAGTCAGGTTTTCCGTCTTTTACTGGAAGCGAAATATCTAATGCGTCAGCGTCTTTTGCGTAGAAGTTTCTACCGTAGTTAAATTGTCCGTTGTATGATGATTTGTGAATTGCAGAAGTCACAAAAACAGATGCGTATTTTGGCAGTTTGTCCGTATGTACGACTGCAATATGGTCGTCTCCGCCATATTTGAAGTTTCTATACTTGGCTGAACCAAACATATCAATGGTTATGGTATTCGCTGAAAAAACTTTAACGTCATTTCCAATAAATGCAGAAACTCCTTCGTCAGTTTCTCCTGCCGTGATAAAAGGTAAAGTTCCTGTAACTCTGTCGGCACTTTTTAATCGTCTTCCACGAGTTGATTTACCAAATAAGTTTTCAAGATTGAAAATGTTCCAATCGAGTTTTTCAAAGTTTTCTAATGCTTGTTTCTCTTGTTCAGTTAGTTGATAATCGTTAAGCCCATTATTGAGTAAGTAATTTTCTAATTGGTTTATTCGATTACTTTCAATCTCTGCCAATAGACTCTCAATAATATCAAAGTCTATTTTTTTATTGCTTAAAATAGGTAGTGTTACTTTTTGATTTTTGATTACATCAACACTATAGCTTGAGCTTCCCCAAGAAAATGAAATAAAGGATTTCATCATCGCTGCAATAAAAAATTGGGCATTCTTTTTACCGAACCTTTTTTCTTTTGGCTTTAAAATTTTGATTTTATCCCCTGTGAAGTAAGGTTTTTCTTGGTAAAACATTGTAGCAGTATCTTGACCAAATGATATTGTATTGCCTTCATTTAAAAATTTTGGGTCTTCATTGATAAAGCCTTTCTGTCCATTATTTGAACCCATTCTAACTACATATGGATAAGTGCCAAGTTGATGAACTTCCACCTTATTAGCATCAAATCTCTTTTTGTACGTGTTAATTGAAAAAAGGTCTCCTATCGTAAATTCACCCCACTTGATTTTGTTTAATCTGCTATCAAGCGGGGCGACTACTTTCCCAAGCTTTCATCCGCAATTTCTTGGTTTTTCAGTAAATCTGATATTTCATAAGCTATGTAATCACTAATTGTCTTCTTGAAGTCGCTGAATTTTGGATTTAAGTCAATAGGAGCCGACTGATTCCAATCCGCTCCATTATTTGGGTCAATATGTCCTTCGTAATATTCTCTTTCTGTAAAAACTTTGAGTTTGCTTTTACCAAAGCGAACCAAGTCAACAACTTCTTGATAGCGTTCTTTGGCCTGGTCAGTATCTTTTAGGTTGTTTTTTCCTTTTTTTCGGTTGGTTCTTGTGTAACCGTCATTTGTAAAGTCAATGAACTTTACAACATCATCTTTGTGATGTTTTTCATTGACCTTGAAAACATAAATGTTCGTATTTACGCTGGATTTACCGATAAAAATATCTACTGGCATTTTTATACTTGCCAAGAGCGAGTGTTTGGATAAAATTCTTTTGTTGTAGTCAATTGCTTTTCCTGAACCTGATGAGTTTTGAATAATAATTGCAGCGTAACCTTTATTCATCATATCTAAAGCTTTCTCAACAAAGTTCATCCCGTTTCCTGAAGCAGAATAAGGCGGATTTAATATAAAGGCATCCGCTGGAAAGTGTTCGTTTGTTTTGCCAAAACCATATTTACCGTCAAAATCTTTTATTGAGTCTGTATTCAAAATGTTAGAACTACCGTCACCCATTAAAATCATATTGAGAATTGCTAACATATAGACGCTTGAAAGCAACTCTAAACCAAGCAACTGTTCGGCTTTTATTTGGATTTCCTTTTTTGTTAGTTCATCTGGCGATTGAATGGTGTTTTTTGCATCAATTAGCATTTCGTTCATTGCAGCAACTAACAAACCCGCTGAACCTGTGGCAAAATCCCAAACGTAACTGTCTTTGTTTACTCTCGCCAATTTAACTAAAAGTGAAGCTACATAAGGTGGGGTTAAGACTACATCATTCTTTTTATCATCTGGCATAGGTATCCAACTATACATCTGATTGAATAACTTTCCTGTAAAATCCGTTGTTAGACCTATCTTATAATAAATACCTAAGTCATCTACTATTTTTGTAAATACTCTCCTAAGTTGACTTTCACCATTTATAGCTTTATTAATGTTATGAGCAAGAAGGGTATTTGAAAGTGTTCGTATGATGAGCTCCTTTTTTTCATTAGGTAAATCCTTATGATTCAAAAAAGATTTTATTTTTTTTACCATTTCATCACCATCTCGATAACCAATCTCAGATGATGATTTTAGGTCTAATTTTTCTAATGGTACAACTTTTCCTGGAATTCCAAGCGTTGCAATTATGGAAGCAGAAACCAAATGAACTCTATCATTAACATCAAGACCTTGTTCCTCATCATAGATATGTTGGTTTAGGTTTTTTAAGCTTTGGTCTATTTCTCTTTCTCTTTGTTCTTTTAGTTTGTCAAGTTCTTCCTGTGAAAGTTGAAGTGTTTTTACTGTCTCAATAAAACCGTCAAAATTTTTCAGTGCTAAAAATGAAAAGTCGGTAAAGTCGCCAATTTTCTGTCCTGCTCCTAAATTGCTTTTTGAAACATAATAAACGCCAATTTCGTGATGAATTTTACCTGTTTCATCTTTGTAGCCTGTCATTCCGATTGCGATAATATCGGTATAGCTTGTATGATGAAGCAAAGCATTTGCGTAATGAACAGCACCGTTTACCGCAAAAGAGTTTATGTTTTTAAAATTGGGTTCGTTTTTAGAAGTTCGGTTTTCAACTTGTCCGTCTTTGTCAAGTTTTACAAGTTTGTCTTTATAACCTTTGTACTCAATAAGTACAGGGTATGGATTATTGTATTTGTCGTAGCCAATCAACTTTGCATCAGGGCGATTTCCGCCATAATTTCCTGCTTTAGTGTGATAATCGGAAAGGGCTTTATCAATTTCTGCATTAACTGATTCCTGCTCTAATTTGTAAGGTAGCTTATAGGATTTCATCCATCCGTTGGCTAAATCTGCAATATTCGGTTCTATTGATTGTGCCATTATTTTTTTCTTTCAATTAGTAAATCTTTGACTTTCACATTTAGTGTTTCGGCAATTGTGTACAAGTCTTCCAAACTCGGTTATCTCACGTTACGAGCATATTCGTTAATCGTGTTGTAACTCTTTCCTATCTGTTTGGCAAGCCAAGTCTGCGAAATTCCTTTGTCCTTTAAAATTTCTTTTATTCGGTTCATTTGAAACCCAAGTTTTGTTTATTCGGTGTCAAATATAGTAAAAGTTCAATCAATCAACTTTCAAAGTGCAGACATTTCAGTTGAACGAAATTGGTGTATAGGGGAAAGGCTCTAAATTCGGACTGCCTTTTATGCTTTGTAAATATAGCCAAATTTTGTTTTGGGGCAAAAAATGTATGTAGAAATTGCTTTATTTTTAGAATTGGAGGTAAGGACTGGACAAATAGCGTTTTATCATTTTGTTAAAAGGCTATTTCTAATCAATTACCCCTCAACATCTACCACAACAAAATCAGTAACATCACCCCCTCTAACAAAAAAAAAGGAGTAGCCACCGCGTTGTTCTGAAACAAAACGGTCGACTACTCCTTGATTTTACGTCCTTATTAACCAATTTTTTATTGAAGGGAAGGGTATTAAGGGTTTAAAAATTTTGGATGTCAATATTTTTTCCTGATATGCTGATGTGTGTATGTTTGTCGCTGAAAGATAGAGTAAAAGGCCCACTTTCATCTAAGTATTCTCTAATGGTTTCTTTGTATTTGTTGAACTTATCCGCAGGAATCGTTTTGCCATTTACTTTCGCATTTTTGCCATCGTATTTGATTTTAATTTGGTCATCATTTTTGTCAACCAAACCATCCTGTTGCAGCATTTTTCGGAGTTTGGAGGTCATCGTTTTCAAGTTTGATTCCGACATTTTCTCGTTTCCTTCTATTTCCAGTTCCATGGCATCTTCATAGACATTCTCAAACTGGTGAAGTTCCTTTTCATACTCTCTCATGTTGTCCTCATACTCTTTGAAGTTAAATTCAAACTCCTTCATTTCTCCTTCAAAATTTTTCTCCCACTCCCTCATTTTTTGTTCATACTCCTTTTGATGTTGCTGCCATTCTTGTTGCCACTCCTGACCCCACTTTTGCTCCCATTTTTCACCCCACTCTTCCCACTTTTCAGCCCATTCCTTTTGTTTGTCTTCATCCCAATTTTGCTCCCATTTTTCACCCCACTCTTCCCACTTTTCAGTCCATTCCTTTTGTTTGTCTTCATCCCAATTTTGCTCCCATTTTTCACCCCACTCTTTCCATTTATTCGCCCATTCTTTTTGTTTGTCTTCATCCCAGCTTTGTTCCCACTTTTCACTCCATCCTTCCCATTTATCCGCCCATTCTTCCATATTCTCCTCAAAAGCATCACGTTCTTTCTCATTCCATTCAAAATGACGTTCATGCACTTCCTCCAATTCGTCTTGCCATTCTTCCAATTCATCCTCATACCTCTCCAAAGTCTCCTCATAATCTCTCATAATTCGTTCTAACTCCACTTTATCTACATTCTCCACGTTTTGAAGGGACTCTCTCAATTTTTTCTGTTGAGCCACCAAAGAATCTCTAAGCGGCTTCAACTTTGCCCTCAGTTCTTGGTTTTTGATAGAATCCAAGCTCATCGGAATTTTTAGCCTGATAACCCTTTTAGGAGCTTTGTTTTTAAATTTTACTTTGTCTTTATCCACATAGAAAATATCTGGTTTTTCACTGGCTATAAACTTCCATACATCAGGCTGTTCTGCAATCAATACCCTAAGGTCTGGACCACCGTGAATAAATGCGGTGACATCTGGATGAACTTCAAACACCCCATTAAAATTATAAAAGCCATTCATTTTTGGGAAAACAGGTGCTTGAGGAGGACTTGGCGCATTTGGAA
The DNA here is from genome assembly GCA_041392475.1 of Chitinophagales bacterium. NCBI lineage: Bacteria > Pseudomonadati > Bacteroidota > Chitinophagia > Chitinophagales > Chitinophagales bacterium. The sequence goes on from JAWKLZ010000003.1 coordinate 959,961, forward strand.
ACAAAGGTGCTTTGGGGCTTGCGGGTGTTTTCGGCAAAACCAATATATCGGAATTGGGCAATGTATAGAAAGGAACAGTTGGCGGTATAGGCGGAGTTGGAAGCACTGTGTGAATGGGAGGGACAGGCGGGACAGGCGGGACAGGCGGAATGGAAGGAACAACAACATAGCCATCTTTGGTTTTTACCACCAATTTTTCCACATTCTTTTCAATTTTCTGCACCTGTTTCTCAATTTTTTCCTCTGCCTTGCGCTGCTGTTTTTCTAAGCGTTTAATTCTTTTTTCAGCTCTTTTGGTAGAATCCGCAGTAAGTTCTACAAACACATCTCCGACATCCTCAGCCACCCATTTCAAGTCGTCCATCACCGAACCAATAAAAATACTCACCTCTTTTTCGGCCGCTTCAATCTTGGTATGAGAAGTCCAAGAAATCGCCAAAACTGCGATGACCAACATCATTGAAGCTACCCAACCATCCACAGAGTTAAACTGTTTTTCGCTAGGGCTAAAAAGTCGTTGAATACGTGCCATCAAATTGTTTGCATTGCCATTTCCTGCAAAAGCAGCCGCCAAATAAGGCGTTTGTTGCTGGACCCTCAAATATTCTATTTCTGTCAATGCTTTGGCATATACCATGCGGTCGCCACACAAACGAATCGCCAAATCATCGCAGCAATGCTCACGAGTAGCCTGCATTTTGCCAGACAGCCACCACGAAGCAGGGTGGTAAAACAACACTATTTCTGCCACAGATTGAAGAATATTCACCAGATAATCATTGCGGTAAATATGCGCCAATTCATGTGCCAAAATAGCCTCTACCTGCAATGGATTCAAACCCGTCATAGCCCCTATCGGAAACAGAACAATTGGTTTGAAGTGACCAATCACCATAGGTGTAGAAATAGCCGTTGACTCCAACAAGCGAATCGTTTTTTTAACACCAATTTTCTCACAAATAACCACCAATTTTTGCTGCCAATGCGCTTCAACAGGTGATACATTGCGGCTTCGAAGCCGATGAATATACACAAAACCTCCAATGAATCGGATGCTAAACAACACACACCCCATCATCCACACCACCACAATCCAAGCCATGTAGTCATTCGCCATTGCAGATAAATCTGTAAAAAAGGCAGACACCGAAGTGTCCGCCTTCCGAATTTCGCTTGCAATGTTTTCATCTAAAAAAACCAATTCTACGATATCATTTTGTTCGTGTTGTGTTTTGGCAGGAACAATCCACTCCACCTTCGAAGGGTTCGGAGAATTGTTGTGCTTCAAATAAAAGAAAGTAGCCACACTACAGCCCAGCACTGCAAACAAGGCAGTCGTATAAAGATTGTATTTCAATTTGGAGCTGGGATTTTTGAGCAAAGACAATACAAAAGCCACCACAACTACGACAACAGCACCCTGCCAAATCGAATGAAGAATCGTCCAGCCAATCGCATTGACCAAAGATTCATTGAATATATTTTGAAGGTAATTCATGTTTTTTGGGGTTTGGTGATAAAAAATAAATGAAAAATGGTTCGTTGACAAAATCTGTGATTTGAGACTTCGGAAGTTTGCCGCTTACAAAATCAAAAAACTATTTCGCTAAAAATTAACCTCTTATAAAATGAAACTTCCGAAGTCTTTATTGCTTCCACAAAAATTGTCACAGAACCTGAAAAATAAAGGGATGTAGAATCTTAATCACCCGTCTTATCTTCCAATTCGTCTAAAAATTCACGTATTTGCTGCAATTCCTCAGAAGTCGTTTCGCTCCTACCCAATGCTTGCATCACCAGTTTCATGGCAGAACCTTTGAAGGTCGTATCCAAAAAACGCTCTAAAAGAGAATTTTGGGCCACTTTTTCACTCACATTGGCTTGGTAAATATGCGTGCGACTCGAATCATCTCGTACAACCAAATCCTTTTCATTCATCAATTGCATGATTTTTAGCGTAGTCGTATAACCAATTTCTTTCTTATCATTGGGTCGCTTATCGTTCAACAAGTCATTGACCTGTCTCACAGTACATGCTCCTTGTTCCCACAAGATTTGTAGGATTTCCAATTCTGCTTCGGTGGGTTTTGATTTCATAAATAAAAATTCATTTGAGTACATTTCTGAAAAAAGGTGTCGGAGTGATTTTTTGCTTGCTTTCCGACACCTAACCAATAGAAATCGTGATTAGAAATACTATATTTTTGGATAATTGTATTTCGCAAAATAATCAGGTCAATTCATCTACGATTACTTTCGTACCTCAAAGATATACGAAGTATTTCGTAATAGCAAATCTTTTTTACGAAAAATTTCGTACTTCTGCTATTTTGCCATTTTTTTCAATCTGAATTCGTTAATAATAAATTGGTTTACAAATGTTTAGAATCGAAGGCTAAAATTTGTTAAATTACTTTCAACTTTTCAGGCGAGAATATGTTAGTTTTCCGTCTTACAACTTTATTGAAATACATTACCAAAATCTGCATACCCGAAAAAGGAAATCATTTATTTAATTTTCAGAAAATTTTGAAAATTAAAATGAACCATCGTATATTGTGGTTGTATTAATAAGCAGTATTGAAGAGATAAATGGCAAATGAGCAATCGGTTTGCCTTTTTTATTTTTTACAAAATATTGATTATCAATTAAAAAAATGGTCAATACCAATTCTTCCATAATTTTTGAAATACTTGTTTATTTTTGCACTCTGCAAATTCATTTACTCAACATTCTCAAATTTATTACCACCAATTATTTTACGCCATAAATAGCTTGATTTTAATTTTAATTCAACATCCATGAGAAGCAAAGACAAAATGATTTCGGGTTTTTCTAAGTTGGGCAAAAGAGAAAAAATTGCTTGGCTATTGAAGCACTTTTTCACCTCCAATCCAATCGAAGTCACCAGAGAATTTGCCAGCTTTTGGCATACCAACGAGGAAGCCCAAAACATGTTTGATGGCATCAGTGAAAACACCATCACCAACTTCTACATGCCTTTTGGCGTAGCTCCCAACTTTTTGATAGACGGCAAGTTGTATTGTGTGCCGATGGTCATTGAAGAAAGTTCAGTCGTTGCAGCTGCTTCTAGTGGCGCAAAATTTTGGCTCGATAGAGGTGGTTTTCACACCGACATTGTTTCGACCATTAAGCCTGGTCACGTACATTTTATGTGGAAAGGAGAGCCGTACAAAATGTTCCAATTTTTTGACAGTATCCGAGCCGATTTACGTTTTGGCGTGAAGGATATGACCTGCAATATGGAGAAAAGAGGAGGAGGTATAAAAACCATTGAGTTGCTGCATTGCCCCGAAATTGAAGAAGGCTACTACCAAATCAGGGTTGATTTTGAAACCTGCGATGCGATGGGAGCCAATTTTATCAACTCAGTCTTAGAAGAATTTGGCAGCATATTGAAGGAAAAAGCCGAGGCCCACTTTAAAGGCAAAGAAAAAGAAGTGAATGTCATTATGGCTATTTTGTCCAATTACACGCCCGAATGTTTGGTGCGGGCTTGGGTAGAATGTCCCATTGAAGATCTCGGAGACTTTCCCAATAATATCTCAGCAGCCGAATTTGCCTACAAATTTAACCAAGCTATTCACATTGCTCGAAATGACCGATTCAGAGCAACAACCCATAATAAAGGCATTTTCAACGGAATAGATGCTGTTGTAATCGCTACGGGAAACGATTTTAGAGCCGTTGAAGCCTGTGGTCATGCCTATGCTTCCAAAGATGGTCACTATCGTTCTTTGTCTAATTGCATCCTTGAAGATGGCATGTTTCGGTTTTCCATCGAAATTCCGTTGGCAATCGGTACAATCGGCGGCTTGACCAAAATTCATCCACTTGCAAGGCGTTCCTTGGAATTGCTCGGCAATCCATCGGCGGAGGAATTGATGAGCATTGTGGCAACTGCTGGTTTGGCACAAAACTTTGCAGCAGTGCGTTCTTTGGTGACTACGGGCATTCAAAAAGGACACATGAAAATGCACCTCAACAACATTCTCTCTCACTTTGCCGCAACTCCCAAAGAACGAGAATTTGCAGTAGCGCACTTTAGCGATAAGTTGATTTCGTTTACAGCTGTTCGAGAGTTTTTGGTGGAATATCGGTCGCAGCAGATTGCTTGGTAAGTTGGTGATTGGTTTATTAGTACCGTATAACGAAAGTTTTTTTTTCACAATTCCGCTTCAACTGTTGGCAAGGTCTTCAACCGTTGCCAAAGTTTCGCTTAGTTAGCCAAAAAAACTCCGTGCCTCAGCGTTCAAAATCCCACTCCAAATAAGCAAAAAAAACATGCTTCAATTCCATTCCAACGGTAAACTTTTACTCACTGGCGAATACTACGTCTTAGAAGGTGCAAAAGCCCTCGCTATCCCCACCAAATTTGGGCAAACATTGGAGGTCGAAAATAGGGCAATTGAAGCAGGAGAAACACCTAGCTTGCAGTGGAAAAGCTATGATGTAGAGGGAAATGTGTGGTTAAATGCCACCTTCAATTTGATTGATCTTCAAATCCTTACTGCAATTGGAGAAGGCGCAGAAAGGCTGCAACAAATACTCCAACAAGCCCGAAAGCAAAACCCCAATTTCCTTCAATCAAAGACAAACATTGAAGTAAAAACAAAGCTACAATTCCCTCGAAATTGGGGTTTGGGAAGCAGTTCTACCTTGATTAGCAATATTGCACGATGGGCTAATATTGATGCCTTTGAATTGTTGGAAAACACCTTTGGAGGGTCGGGTTACGACATCGCTTGCGCCCAAAGCGACCGAGCCATTTTGTACCAAAAAAAGCCCACACTTCAATTTCAAAAAACAGATTTTCACCCACCCTTTCACGACCAACTCTACTTCGTTCACCTCAACAAAAAACAAAACTCAAGAGATGCCATCCGCTATTTTTACGAACAAGATTCCACTACTCGCCAAAAAAATATTGAAGTGATGAACGGTATTACCGAGGATATGCTAAAAACAGAGCATTTGTTTGATTTTGAAATCTTTCTACAAATGCACGAACTAATCGTTGCCAAAAGTTTGCAGCTCAAAATGGTAAAAGACCTGTATTTTGCAGATTATTGGGGAACTGTTAAATCATTGGGAGCTTGGGGAGGTGATTTCGTATTGGCGACTTCACGCCTATCTGAAGAAAAAACGTTGGCTTACTTTGAAAGAAAAGGCTTTGAGACCATATTGAGGTGGGAGGAAATGGTTTTCTGAATAGAAAATCTGCAAAATCCTCCAAAAACTACACTGTACAAGAAAATCTGCGCCATCCTAAAATCCTCAAAAATCTGCGATTTAGAACCGAAAATTATATGTCACCGATGGAATAATCGGAAACAAAGAAGTTTGTTTGGCAACATATTTTACCCTTTGCGCCTCATTTCCTTGACTGTTGATATAGGTTTCCACTTCATTGTCGAAGTAAATAAAAAACGGATTGCGACGGCTGTAGAGGTTGTAAACATTGAAGACCAATTCGGATTTCCAGCGTTTTTTGCTCTCGTATTTTTTAATCAAACCCACATCCAAACGGTGATAGGGAGCCATGCGAAAAGCATTTCTCTCCTCATAAATCGGAATGATTTCGGGGTCAGCACCACGAATGCCGTAATTGAAAAAACGCCCTACGGGTAAGTCATAGGTTACACCCGTTTGATAGGTGAAATTAACACTCAGCGACCAGTTGTTTTTCAATTGATGTTGTGCAACAGCATTGAGGACATGGCGGCGATCGTAGGTAAACGGGAAAGCGATGCCTCCGTTGAGTTCGTCAAATTGTCGCTTAGACCAAGACAAAGTATAAGCCAACCAGCCTGTTGTTTTGCCTTTCGTTTTCTGCAATTGGAACTCTGCTCCATAGGTCCAACCTTTGCCGACTGTCAAACGTTCGTGGTAATTTTCGTCAATAAACAAGAAAGGCGCACCGTTTTTGTAGTCCAACTGATTGTCCAGCCATTTGTAGTAATATTCGTTGGTCAAACTGAATTGATCGTTCAAAATCAAGCGGTTCCATCCCACCGAAACTTGGTCGGATAGCTGAGGGGCAATGTTTTTGTTGGAAGGGAAAATGGGGTCTAAAAAACTCAAATGACTGAATTTGACCTGATGCAGATATTGCGCCATGCGTGCGTAGCTGCTTTTGATGGCAGTGCGCTCATCAAGTTGATAGCTCAAGGCAAGGCGGGGTTCGATGTTGTGAAAAGTTGTGCGTTCTTCGGTGATGAAAGTCGAATAACGCAATCCAATTTTTGCAGTTAGCTTGCTGTTCAGTTTCCATTTATCGAGCGCATAAACTGCAATTTCTTCCGCATCGTATTTTTGCTCTTTGCTGATGCTGCTCGTTGCCAATTCTTCATCTGCCACCACTGTTCCCGAACTAAATTCGGTCGGTTGAATGTCGTTGTGCGTCAATTGTGCGCCAAATTGAAGGTGGTGTTTGTTGCTAAGAAAGTAGTCAAAATCTTGCTTCAGGCTATAGGTATAAGTGTTGGCAGCACTGCGAAAAAAGAAGAAATCGTTGAAATTGAAGCGGTCTTTGTAGTCAAATTTACTGGCTATCAGTGCCGTATTGGAGAACAATCGTGGATTGAAGACATGGTTCCATCGAAGCGTACCCGTGAGGTTTCCCCAATCCAAATCATAGGTACTATTGGCGGAAGAACCACTGTTTTCATCAAAAACCACATTGAGTTTGTCCCGTCCAAAATAACCACTCAAATACACACGGTCTTTGTCGCCAAGAATAAAATTGACTTTCGCATTGAGGTCATAAAAGAAGTAGTTCGGAATTTGTTGATCGTCGGGTAGTTGTTTGTTTACAGCAGGAATAAACAAATCCGCATAAGTCCGACGTGCGCTGATTACGAAAGAAGATTTGTCTTTCACTATCGGCCCCTCCAAAGACAACCTCGAAGCAATCAATCCAATACCACCCTGTCCTTTAAACTCTTTCATATTGCCCTCTCGCATCTGAATGTCAATGACCGACGACAAACGTCCTCCATAACGTGCGGGAAAGTCGCTCTTATAGATTTCGAGATTTTTGACTATATCGGAATTGAAGGTGCTGAAAAAACCAAAAAAGTGTTCGGGATTGTAAACCGTTGCTTCATCCAACAAAATCAAATTTTGGTCATATCCGCCCCCCCTCACAAAAATGCCACTCGTTCCCTCCGAACCACCTTGCACACCCGCCGACAACTGCACGACCTTCAACAAATCGGTTTCACCCAACACCATCGGAATCGCCTTGATGCTTTTCGCCGTAATTTTCTGTTTACCCATCTGCACTTCTTCAATGAGTTGGCGGTTCGCATCTTCTGTCACCACGATTTCCTGCAATAGTTCGGAGTTGACATCGAGCAGAAGGGTCAGTTCTTGATCTTTGTTGGGGAGGATTCGCTTTTGCAGGTTTTGATAACCAATGTAGCTAATTATCAGGGTAATGGAGTCATTGGATTGTGGTATTTTCAAGGCATAATAACCATACAAATTGGTTGTTGCACCTGTTTGAAGTTCTTTGATATAGACATTTGCACCAATGAGCGTTTCAAGACTTTGTTGGTCTTTGATATAGCCACTTAGTGTAATACTTGAAGCTTTTTGAGGAGATTGGGATAGGAGAGGAGTACCCCAAAAAAAGGTGAGGATTAGTATAAATATGCTTGGTAATTTTAGGTGCAATTGTCGCATGGCTGAAAATGTTGGTTTTGTTGGCTGAACTTCAAAAGCTTACAAGACTATTGAAGTTTGTGATGACTGCAATGTGTTGCTAAGTTAGAAGAAAAAATCAATTACACAATCTTCCCAGGATTCATAATTCCATTTGGGTCAAAAGCTTTCTTAACCGTTTTCATCAATTCCATCCCACTCTCCCCAAATTCCATCTGCAAATAGTCCTTTTTGCCGATACCAATTCCATGCTCACCCGTACAAGTGCCTTCCATTTCCAAAGCCCACAACACAATTTGGTGGTTGATGGCTTTGACCATATTCAGTTCTTCTTCATTGTCAGGCTTAAAGAGCAACAATGTGTGAAAATTGCCGTCTCCCACATGCCCAAACAAAGAAGCATGAAGTGGTAATTTCTCCAATTCTATTTTGGTTTTGAGGATGATTTCTGCCAGACGAGAAATAGGTACAGTCACGTCAGAAGACCAAAAAACAGCTTCGGGCTGCAATGCTTTTATGGCATACACCGCATCGTAGCGGGCTTTGAAGAGTTGTTCTTTTGCAGCAGGTTCTGTTGCCCATTTACATTCAATGGCTTGGTGTTGCTGCGTGATTTTTTGGATAATCGAGTATTGATTTTCAAACCTTTCATTCCTGCTGTGCAACTCCAAAAACAAAGTGGGCTGAACAGGATAGTCGGTTTGAGAATATCGGTTGATGGCATCCATGATTACCTCATCCATCAATTCCAACATAGCAAGTTGCAAATCGCTTTGATTCAATTGAATAGCCGCTTCAATGGCTTCTTCAATAGAAGGAAAAGGCACAACTGCAACGGCCACAAATTGGGGCAAAGAATGTAGAACCGCCGTCACTTCCGTAATAATGCCCAAAGTACCTTCCGAACCTACAAACAACTGAGTCAAATCATAGCCTGCCGACGATTTTCGCACCCGCCGCCGAGTCGTCACGATTTTGCCATCTGCCATTACCACCTTCAATGACCGCACATTTTCCTTCACCGTGCCATACATTACCGCATTTGCGCCACTCGCACCACTCGCCATCATGCCCCCCATTGAAGCATCAATCCCAGGTCCAGCAGCAAAAAACAAACCTTTGTCTTTCAGAAAACTATTCAACTGAAATTTGGTGACACCCGCTTCAACCCTACAATCTTGATCTATTTCATTGAAGTCCAAAATACGGTTCATTTTGGAGAGATTGACGGTGATGCCTCCCGATATGGGTAGAATATGTCCTTCTAAAGAAGTACCTGTGCCGAAAGGAATGACTGGTGTTTTGTGGGCATTGCAGATTTTTAGAATTGCTGCAACTTCTTCGTTGTTAATAGGATAACAAACTGCATCGGGTAGGTAAGCAGGATGCCAAGATAAATCTTTACTATGGGTGATTAGAATGTCCGATTGTAGAGTAATGCGCTCTTTAAGAAGTTCTTGAAGGGCTTGAATGGTGGAACTATGAGGCATATCAATGCGTTTTGAAGCAAAAAATTGATTATTTTAGTAGAATAAACCTTTTGAAGGTTTCTATTGTGAAACAAAGACTTCTGAAATTTTTGTTTCGAAAGTCAGCGTGTCGAGGCTATGCCCCTTAAAAATAATTTCTTAGCTATCCATTTCTACAAATAGTGCCACAGCTATGCTGTTTTCCATCATTCATCTCCCATCTTGCATCTTACGTCTTCTTCCTCACAAAGTCCCTCTCAATTCTTGTTCACGCTCCAATGCTTCAAACAATGCTTTGAAGTTGCCCTTGCCAAAAGAACGTGCGCCTTTGCGCTGGATGATTTCAAAAAACATGGTCGGGCGAGCCTGAACTGTTTTGGTGAAAATTTGAAGTAAATAACCTTCCTCATCTCTATCTACCAACACACCCAAATCACGCAAAGCTGCCACATCTTCGTCAATGTCGCCTACTCTATCCAACAATACATCGTAGTAACTTTTAGGGACTTGCAAAAACTCAATGCCTCTATTTCGCAATGCTGTCACCGTTTCGATAATGTTGTCGGTCGCTACTGCAATGTGCTGTACCCCTTCGCCTTCGTAAAACTCCAAATATTCGTCTACTTGCGATTTTTTCAAACCTGCCGCAGGTTCATTGATAGGGAACTTGATACGGCCGTTACCATTGCTCATTACCTTGCTCATCAAGGCAGTATATTCCGTAGAAATATCTTTGTCGTCAAAAGAAAGGATTTGGGTAAAGCCCATCACCTCTTTGTAAAAATTGACCCAATAATCCATTCGTCCCAAGTGTACATTGCCCACCATATGGTCCACAAACTTCAATCCGACTGACTCAGGATTGTAGCGGGTCTCCCATTTTCTGTATTTCGGCAGGAAAATGCCATTGTAGTCTTTTCGCTCCACAAAAACATGCACGACCTCACCATACGTATAAATACCTGACCGAACCACTTTCCCATCTTTATCTTCTTCTACCGTTGGGTGCATATAGTGTTTTGCGCCACGCTTCATCGCCTCATTGTAGGCATAAGTCGCATCATCTACCCACAGCGCTGTCACTTTCACGCCATCACCATGTTGGTCAATGTGTCTGCCAATATCTGTTCCACTTCTAAGCGGAGAAGTCAGCACCAAACGGATTTTATCTTGTACTACTACATACGATTCTCTGTCTTGTAGTCCTGTCTCCAAGCCCGCATAAGCCAAGGAACTAAAACCAAAGGCAGACTTGTAGAAATGTGCTGCTTGTTTGGCGTTGCTGACATACAGTTCTAGGTAATCTGTACCATTTAATGGCATAAAATCAGCCGCTTGTTCGTAAACTTTTGGTATTTCAGTTGTTAAGGTAGTCATAAGGCAAGGAATTTTTAATTTGATTTTTTTTAAAAATGCGTGTGCAAAATTACCATTAAAGGTTCATACTACTAACGCTTTTTGAGGTATTTCGTTGCTAACAGTTATAGGTGAAAACCGTAGTCAAAGCGCACTTTTGACACCATTTTTTGTCTTTTTTCCCAGACTTCCACTCCTTCAATCAAACCATTCGGAAGGTAAGTATAGCGGTAAGCATAATAGTCATCCATAGAAAGGCATGGATCTGAAAAATATTGATATACTTCAATGATTTGCAGTTGTTCATTGTAAGTATAAGTCGTGTATTGTTCGGTGATATTGGGTCGCTGCTTGATTTTCATCATGTTCACCCGTTCAAACCAAGTCGGATCATCTACATCTTTTCGGACCAATAGACTGTCCTCATTGTACTGATAAAACTCGGTAATCGCCGCTTCTCCATCTAAATATTGCAGTAATTTCTCCAACTGTCCATTTTCGTCATAGACATATTCATTGAGCAAAATCTCTTGCCAAACTTCCTCCTCTTCTATCAACTGACATTGTTTGATAGGCTTTCCAGATTCATTATAGTCATAGCTGTAAAACATGACATGCTCATTACGTTCATTTCCGTAATAATATACGCTTTTTTCCTTGACCACGCTACCCTGTTTGTCATACTCAAAAAAAGTGCTGTCCACTTGCTGTTCATTCTTTCTATCCACCTTTAATTCCTGCACCTTCTGATTCAAACTGTCATATACACTTCGGTAATAATGGTCCAAGCGAAGTAAATCGTATTTTGTTTCATTGCCCCGTTTGTCGTATTCCGTTACCTGATGCAAACAAGCATCATCAGCAAACAATTCTACTATGGTAAGTGATCGAACCTTATTTTTTCCCAGTATTTTTTTGTCATTCTCCAAAAACTGACCATACATATTTGAAGTTGTTAAAAATAGGATTATCAATAGGTAAAATACCCTTTTCATGTCTTATGGTTTAAAAAATCGTCTATTTTCAGGCTCTGTTCTTTTTAACAAATTGGATTCTCTGTAAAAAAGGTTGGCTATAGACTTTTTAAGTTTTTTACTCCTTACCAACCAAATCTTCAAAGGACCAAAAATTGAAGGGAATTTAAAAATTTTTCCCATTTTTTTTTCGTTTACACGAATTTGGGTAAATCTAACAATTATTTGGGGAATTGCATTATTCGGACACAGGAATATCTTGAAGCATCATATAAAATATTTGTTACAAAATAGTAAATAAATCCTCATATTTTATTTGGAAAAATCGTACTATCTTTGACCGTTCCAAAAAACACTGTTTATGTACCCTCGACTTTCTGACCTTATTTACGACCTCACAGGCTATTTTCCCTGTTTGCCGATACAAACTTATGGCTTCTTTTTGGCACTGGGTTTTGTGGCTGCGGGTATGATCTTGTATGCCGAATTTAGACGAATGGAAAGAGCGGGTTTGATGCAAGGAGTAAATGTTTCACGCATTGTAGGTACTCCTGCAACGGCTTCTGAGTTGATAGTGAATGGAATAATAGGCTTTTTGTTGGGTTACAAAATAGTGGCGGCTGCAATGGACTGGAAATATTTTGCCGACAATCCACAAGATTTTATTGTGTCGCCAGAGGGCAGTATTGTAGGCGGTATTGTTTTGGCTGTGGTATTGGTGGGGTTGCGGTGGTACGAAAAAAAGAAAGACCAACTCCCTGTTCCTCAAACTATTGAAGAGACCATTTTTCCGCATCAACGCATTGGCGATTTGATTGTGATTGCCGCAATTGCGGGGATTCTCGGTTCCAAGGTTTTTACATGGATGGAGGATTGGGAAAACTTTATGCGTGACCCAATTGGTGCGCTGCTTTCTTTCAGTGGGCTGATGTTTTATGGCGGTTTGATTTGCGGTTCGATTGCGCTAATAGTCTATGCCAAAATGGTGAAAATTCCCATTTGGCGGATGACCGATGCCGCAGGAATGGCGGTTATTGTCGGTTATGGTATTGGGCGTTTGGGGTGTCATTTTGCAGGAGATGGAGATTGGGGCATTGCCAATACTTTGACCCGCCCCAATTGGCTATCTTGGCTACCCGATTGGGCTTGGGCTTATACTTATCCGCACAACGTTATCAATGAAGGAATTGCGTTGGTAAATTGTTCCATGCCTTGTTGTGTTGACATTCCTGGATGCGCTACTCGCTACTGCAAAGTATTGCCCGAAGGTGTTTTTCCGACTTCTGTGTATGAATTTTTGATGGCAATGGCTATTTTTGGGGTTTTGTGGCTGCTCCGAAAACGCATTAGCACAGCGGGCATTCTATTTGGCATTTTTCTAATTCTCAACGGTATCGAACGGTTCCTGATTGAGTTTGTTCGCATCAATGACCGCCATACGATTCTCGGTATTGAACTGTCTTTTTCTCAGTATATTGCACTGGGGTTGGTGGCTTTGGGGATTGGAGTGGTTGGCACAAGAAAGATGATGCATAATGCTGATATGAAAAACTAATTATTACACTGTTTCGGAAGTTTTTTGACATTAAAAAGGGCTTTAGCCTTGCCCCTATTTGTAGAAAAACAGATGGAATCGAAGCAATTAGGAGCGTAGCTTCGGCACAACTAAGCACTTGATTGTGTGTGGTGTCGAGGTTACGCCCCATATAAAAAACTCTTTATCCTTATTTCTACAAATAGGGTCGCAGCGATGCTGCTGAAATATAAAGAAATTTAAAAAACAGTATGCTTACCCTGCAATGTTTGAATTTTCAATTTTTAACCCTCAACTTTTAATTTTTTAAATGAGTACATTTCAATTTGACGACATACGTTTTTATGCAGATACCGAAGTAGCAGATGTATTGAAGGAACTCGCAAAAAATCCGATGTTTCTGCAATATGGTAGAATGTATATGCCCAATTGGACAGAGCAGCAATTCGTTGATTGTTTGCACAGTTTGCAATCTGTTCATGCTTTCCAAAAAGAAATCATCTACCCCAACCTTCAAAATATGCTCTCCAAAAGTAGCAATGGGCTGAGTGTTTCGGGATTGGAGGAACTGCCCAAAGATGGCAACTATCTCTACATTTCCAATCATCGTGATATTATTTTTGATCCTGCTTCTTTGAATGTATCCTTGCACGAAATCGGCAGACCTACGGCTGCTATTGCGATTGGGAACAATCTTTTTGTGATGCCGTGGATTGAAGCTTTGGTGAAACTCAACAAAAATTTTGCGGTGATTCGGGATGCAGTCGGACGAGATTTTGTGTTTCAATCGCAGCGTTTGTCTGCTTATATCCAACAGACGATTCTCGAAAACAATACTTCTGTTTGGATTGCACAGCGAGAAGGACGTGCCAAAGATGGCAACGACCATACCCACCCTGCTCTACTCAAAATGTTGGGATTGAGTGCAAAAGGTGACTACATAGAGCATTTTGAAGCCCTGCAAATTGTGCCAATGGCGATTTCGTATGAATACGATCCGTGCGACTTGATGAAGGCAAAGGAACGTTATCTCAAGGCACAAGGTACGTATCAAAAAACGCCACAAGACGACCTCAAAAGTATGGCTATCGGATTGACAGGCGACAAAGGGAGGATACACTTGGCGATTGGTACGGTATTGAAGGAGGAATTGAAGGCAGTGAAGGAAATGCCAAAAAAGAATGACCAAATACAGGCTTTGACCGATTTGATTGACCGCCAAATTCACCAAAATTACCACCTTTGGTTCTCCAATTACATCGCTTTTGATTTGTTGCACGAAACGAAAACCTACGCCAATTTGTATCCCAAATATTACTACGATTATTTTGTATCGTACATTGAGGAGAAAATCGCTACATTGGAAGAGGGGATGGATAAGGCTGCAATTCGACAATTGATGTTGGAAATGTATGCGAATCCTGTGAATAATCGGTTTGGCTTGTAGGATGAAACCGCAAAAGTGGGGTGATGGTGTCGGGGCTATGCCCCTTGAAGTATAGTTTTTGTGGGTTATTTCTACAAATAGTGTCGCAGCGATGCTGCTGAAATATTACATACTATTCTACATTTCAACTATATAACCATTCAGCAATTCAACCATATAACCATATAACCATTCAACCATTCAGCAATTCAACCATATAACCATTCAACCATATAACCATTCAACCATATAACCATTCAACCACATAACCATATAACCATTCAACCATTAAGCAATTACGAAAAATGCTACTAAAAAACTTCAGTCAATACATCAACCAAAACAACCTCCTCCAAAAAAAAGACCGTATTTTGTTGGCTATCAGCGGCGGAATAGATTCAGTGGTGCTGTGTGATGTATTGCATCGGGCAGGTTTTGAAATAGGATTGGCGCACTGCAATTTTTCGCTTCGGGGAATAGAATCTGATGGAGATGAAGAATTTGTGAAACACTTGGCAGAAAAGTACAAAATGCCTGTTTTTACCACCCGCTTCGATACCAATGCGTATGCTACTGAGCATCAACTGTCCATTCAGATGGCTGCCAGAGAATTGCGCTACGAATGGTTGGAGCAGATTCGCAGCCAAAACGACTACGTATTCATTGCTACGGCACACCATCAAAATGACTTAGCGGAAACCATGCTTTACAACCTCACCAAAGGTACAGGCATTGCAGGGCTGCATGGAATTTTGCCCAAAAACGGCAAACTCATCCGTCCATTTTTATTTGCTTCTAAACAAGATATTGAAACATACTGCGCCGCACAAGGGCTTTCTTATCGAACAGATGCCAGCAATGATAGTACCAAATATGCTCGGAACAAAATTCGGCACTTGGTATTGCCTGTTTTGGCGGAGTTGAATCCCAATGTAGTACAGACTTTTTATGACAATGCACAGCGATTCATTGAAGTAGAGCAAATCTATCGGGAGGGCATTGCCGCTTACCGCAAAAAACTGTTGGAGCGCAAAAAAAATGATACGTTGATTTCGATTGGCAAGCTGCAAAAAATTCCTTCAGTGCGAACGGTCTTGTATGAAATATTGAAGGAATACGGCTTCAATGCGGCACAAACCGACCAAATTGCAGCAGCTTTTGAAGCGGAGGCAGGAAAGATTTTTTATTCTGAAACACACCAAATTATCAAGGATCGTAAGCATTTTATCCTTTCGGAAAAAAACGATAGGAACAGTGGTTTTGCTCTAATTGAAAAAGGGCAAACGGTGGTAGAAAAAATGGATGTATCACTGCAATTGGAGGAAATTTCTGCCGAAAATTTTGTTATTCCTACAGATGCCAACATCGCTTGTTTGGATTTCGATAGGCTGCAATTTCCGCTCATGCTGCGAAGGTGGAAAGACGGTGATTATTTCTACCCGCTCGGCATGAAGCGCAAAAAGAAGAAACTCAGCCGCTTTTTTATTGACCTCAAAATGCCTCGCATTGATAAAGAAAGGGTGTGGGTACTGGCTGATGACAAAAAACACATCGTTTGGGTGGTGGGCTACCGACCTGATGAACGCTTCAAAATTACCCACAAAACAGAGCAAGTGCTAAAAATTAGTATTTGTTGAAGTTGAATATATTATCGAATAAGGAACGCTTCAAAAATAACTTTACAAAGTGTATTTTTAATTTTCATTTGTCCCTAAGGATAGACAAAAGACGTGAGGCGATGATTCGTTTCACGTCTTTTGTGTTTTCGGAACTTATTTTGGGGCTTAGTAGTTACCTTTAATAACACTTTTGCTCACCAAACTTTCAATCAACATATATGGAAACGGTTTCCTTCAAAATGGATGCTTACCAAGGTTTTGCCGAAACCGAAGGCGTAATACAGGCAGGTAAAGAAGTTATTCGCATTGAGTATCAGACCAAAGATGCTCTTGTGGGTTATTTCAAATCAGGCCTAAAAACGCTTGATATTCCATTTGATGATATTCAAGACCTTTTGTTTGACAGCAATTTATTTACCGCAAAACTTCGCATACAACTCAAAACCCTTCAAGCAGCACAAGATTTCCCAACTACCAAGGGAGGAGAAATTCACATTTCTATCAGCCGCAAAAACCGAAAACAAGCTAAAAGTTTTGCCTCAAGTGTGGGCTTGGCCATTTCGCAGTATGTGATGATGAAGGATTTGAAGGAGGATTTGGAGTTTTAACGCTGCCATTCTTCTGCCTGCCAACTTTTTACATTCCGTTCTTCCTTGTCAAAACTCACACCCAACAATATGACGGTTTTAGTAGAATTGCGGTAAGGGGCAATGTATTCCCTACTTTTGATTTGTTGGATAGCATCCGCAGCATCTTCTTCCAGTTTGAACTCCATGATGTACAGATACTCGTCTGCTTCAATGAGCAAATCCAAACGCCCTTTGTGGTGGGTAATTTCGGACTGAACAGCCAAACCCAAAAAGGAAGTCACCAAATAGATTACCGTTTGAAAATATCCTTCCCACACCTCAAATGCTTTTTCCTCATCTACTTCTGTCGCATCTTTGTGCTTGGTTCTGGGCAATAGGTGGTAAGAAATATTGGAGAACAACACCTTCAATTGAAGAACGAACTCCTCCAAATTATTGTCTTGCAGCGCATCTTCTATTTTTATCATCGCTTGGCTTACTATCGTTGGCGTTTGGTGGGTGTAAACTTCTAAAAGATTGTGCGTGAAAGCCTCTTTGACTTCTTGATTGGGATAACCAAGTGTATAGCGCACTCGATAACGCTTTCGCTCGGTTTTTTTGATGGTCAAATACCCCGTTTGAAACAACAGCATATACATATCCAAATTATCGAGGTCAAACTTGTCAAAAGATGTTTCAGTAACGGTGATTTCTTCCATCTCTTTGGGCTTTGTTTTCTGCTTTTGCAGCTCATGCACCAAGAAAGTAGGTGTCCCTGTACTGAACCAAAAATTGCCAAACCGACTGGCACTAAAAAAGTTGAGCAAAGAAAAAGGGTTATAGACAAACGTTTTCCCATCCCAAGAATAACCATCGTACCACAATTTAAGCCCCGTTAACAATTCCTCCTTGTCCATTTTTAGTTTTTGCATCGTAATGGCAATATATGGATGAAAGTATTGTTGCAATTCTTCTCCCGTCATTCCCACCAAATCCACCGCATTTTCATGAATGGTTAAATCTGTTAAGTGATTCAAATCAGAGAAAAGCGACACCTTAGAAAATTTGGAAACTCCTGTAATCAACAACAAGCGCAAGTGTCCTTGTTCCTCCAAATCCTTCAAAGGAGAAAAAAAATCCCTCAAAATATCCCGATTTTTTTTTGCCTGTACCTTGTGAGTCATAAAATCCACAATGGGTTTGTCGTATTCATCTACCAAAAAAACCACAGGTTTGTCTTTGACAGCTATTCCAACGACCAATTCCTTCAATTGTTCGGATATAAAATTGGCGTTAATAGGCACTTCAAAATTTGCCGCATGGCTTGCTATCAAATTTTTAAGACTTTCTTCGAGGTGGGTTACTTTGTGTCCAAAAGCTGCAAAATTGAAGTGAAGAACAGGATGCTTTTTCCATTGCCAATCTGTCTTTTCGGCGATGTATAGACCTTCAAAAAGTCCTTTTTTCCCTGCAAATATTTCTCGAATAGTCGACAAGAGCAAGGTCTTCCCAAAACGTCGAGGGCGAGATAAAAAATACAAGGAGGCTTCGCTGATAAGTTGATGAATTTGACGGGTTTTATCCACATACAAGAAGCCTTCTTCTCTGATATTCTTGAAGCTCTGTAAGCCTAAAGGTAATTTTTTCATAGTCCATGAAGATACAGCAAATTTTAATTTTAACCTAAAAAAAACTCCCACTGCCCTTTCAAAATAAAGAGGACAGTGGGAGCAAGAAAATCTTTTGTGCTTAAAAAAAGAAGTGTTTTTTATTGTTCCTTCGCAGTAACTACCTTGTTGTTGATAAGATACAAAGTACCCATCGTCATCAACAACAAAGCAAGGATAAGTAAACCCCATTCGGAAAGGGTGGGCACATTTGGAATTAAAGTACCTGCTGGGCTATATTTACAGTCCACTTCTCCTCCGTCAAAATCGACGAAATAACCATTAGTAGTAACAATAGGTGTTGTACTTGATGAGTTATATGTTTCAAATCCATTGCCATCACAAAATCCGCTAGAAACAAATTCGATTCCATTGATAAAAATGCTTCCTGTAGTTAACGAAGTCCCAAGTGTAAAACCTGAACAAGTAGCATTTGGAAAACCTATGTTAAGACCTGCCGTGCCAATCCCATCAGGAGAAGGGTCTTCTAAATTAGAAGGGCATTGTGCCACTATTAAAGTAGTGGATATAAAAAATAAAATAATGGTGAATAACTTCATACTCGAATAATTTTTTTTTTTTGTAAAATTTGATTTATATACTTTTAATTTGTTTTTATTTTTCCTCCAATACCTGCACCTCCAGCAATATTTCCAATTTTGTATTCTGCACCAATTCCATTCACTACTAAAAATGGAGCTAATTGCCATGTTCCAGTACTTAAGCCTCCATTTTTTACAACAATCACTTTAAGCCCGCTAACTGTGCTTGGGTCAGGGAATTGAGGTATTGAATTATTATTATCATTTATCTTAAAGAACTGAATGTCAGACATTCCACCAACAGGGGTAGGATACCCACCTGGTTCAACTGCTTGAATTGCAGTTATATCATTCATTGTAAAATAATTAACAATATTAAAAGGGAAAGTTAAACTAGATGTCATTCCTTCATTAATATCCCATTGTTTGTCTAAGATAGCTGCTCCATTTGCATTACTCACAAAACAACCTGTGAAAGGATTTCCTACTCCACAATATATACTCTCAAATGAAACCAAAGGACTATTAATTTTTAAAGATACCGCATTATCAGCAATACTTCCCCCAGCAGGAATTTTCACCGACAACAACAAATTCCCCAAAGCATCACAAAAATGCGTGTAACCCGCTCCGTCTGTTTCCGAAAACGAACCCGTATAAGTACCTGTTGCAGTTGGCAGTGGGCTGCAAATCGGCAAACATGCACAAGAAGTAAAATTCCAATCGGAGTTATTAGAAATTCCTGCAAAAGCATTGCTTGCAGCATCTACAAAAGCGGTGTTGGGAATGTTTACATAATATTGGGTATTGGGATTGAAGTCAGTTGGAGGATTGATGGTCACCACATTGTTGCTGATTGACACCAAAGATCCATTTGTGACATCCAAGGTTTGTTCTGTATTGTTATTACTAACCAAATGAATGGTGATGTTGCCTGTCCCTACCACTACATTTTCGCTGAAAGTAATCACCAAATTACTACCAAGTAGAACACTTTCAGCACCATCGGCTGGGGAGAAGGTGGTGACTGTTGGGGCAGTCGTGTCATAGGTAACAGAATTGTCGGTACTTGTACTGGCAGCATTGTTGTTGCCTGCAGCATCCGTAGCCACACTTGCGGCAATGCTAGCTATTACCGTTCCATCGCTTGTCATGCCTGTTACACTTACGGTATAGGTTGTGCCACTTCCTGAAACTGTCGCTGTTGTTGCTCCTGCTGTTCCGCCAAGCGTCACATCCCCTGTGGCAAAGTCTGCGACCGATTCACTAAAAACTACATCAAATACAATAGTAGAACTATTGGTTGGATCGGATTGACTCGAACCTTGATTGATGGTGACTGTTGGGGCAGTCGTGTCATAGGTAACAGAATTGTCGGTACTTGTACTGGCAGCATTGTTGTTGCCTACAGCATCTGTTGCCACACTTGCGGCAATGCTTGCAGTGACTGTTCCATCCCCTGTCATGCCTGTTACACTCACGGTATAAGTTGTGCCACTTCCTGAAACTGTTGCTGTTGTTGCTCCTGCTGTTCCGCCAAGCGTCACATCCCCTGTGGCAAAGTCTGCGACCGTTTCACTGAATACCACATCAAAAACAATGGTAGAACTATTGGTTGGATCGGATTGACTCGAACCTTGATTGATGGTGACTGTTGGAGCAGTTCCATCATAGGTAACTTCATTGTCAGTGCTTGTACTGGCGGCATTATTGTTGCCTGCGGCATCTGTTGCCACACTTGCCGCAATACTCGCTGTTACTGTTCCATCACCAGTCATGCCTGTTACACTCACGGTGTAGGTTGTGCCACTTCCTGAAACTGTCGCTGTTGTTGCTCCTGCTGTTCCGCCAAGTGTCACATCCCCTGTGGCAAAGTCTGCGACCGTTTCACTAAAGACCACATCAAATACAATAGTAGAACTATTAGTTGGGTCTGATTGACTCGAACCTTGATTGATGGTGACTGTTGGAGCAGTTACATCATAAGTAACAGAATTGTCAGTGCTTGTACTGGCGGCATTGTTGTTGCCTGCGGCATCTGTTGCCACACTTGCCGCAATACTCGCTGTTACTGTTCCATCACCAGTCATGCCTGTTACACTCACGGTGTAGGTTGTGCCACTTCCTGAAACTGTCGCTGTTGTTGCTCCTGCTGTTCCGCCAAGCGTCACATCCCCTGTGGCAAAGTCTGCGACCGTTTCACTAAAAACTACATCAAATACAATGGTAGAGCTATTGGTTGGATCGGATTGACTCGAACCTTGATTGATGGTGACTGTTGGGGCAGTCGTGTCATAGGTAACAGAATTGTCAGTACTTGTGCTGGCAGTATTGTTGTTACCCACAGCATCTGTTGCCACACTTGCGGCAATGCTGGCTATTACCGTTCCATCCCCTGTCATACCTGTTACACTCACGGTATAAGTTGTGCCACTACCTGTAACGGTGGCAGTTGTTGCTCCTGCTGTTCCGCCAAGTGTCACATCCCCTGTGGCAAAACCTGTGACAGTTTCACTGAATACCACATCAAATACAATAGTAGAACTATTAGTTGGATCTGATTGACTCGAACCTTGATTGATGGTGACTGTTGGAGCAGTTCCATCATAGGTTACAGAATTGTCAGTACTCGTACTCGCTGAATTGTTGTTGCCTGCGGCATCTGTTGCCACACTTGCGTCAATGCTTGCTGTTACTGTTCCATCCCCTGTCATACCCGTTACACTAACCGTATAAGTTGTGCCACTTCCTGAAACTGTCGCTGTTGTTGCCCCTGCTGTTCCGCCAAGCGTCACATCCCCTGTGGCAAAGTCTGCGACCGTTTCACTAAAGACTACATCAAATACAATAGTAGAACTATTGGTTGGGTCTGATTGACTCGAACCTTGATTGATGGTAACAGTTGGTGCAGTCGTGTCATAGGTAACAGAATTGTCGGTACTTGTACTCGCAGTATTGTTGTTGCCTACCACATCAATCGCTACATTAGCAGCAATTGTGGCAATGACTGTTCCATCACCTGTCATACCTGTTACGCTTACCGTATAAGTTGTGCCACTTCCTGCAACTGTGCCCGTCAAAGTACCTGGGGCTGTTCCGCCAAGTGTCACATCACCTGTTGCAAAGCCTGTAACCGTTTCACTGAATACCACATCAAATACGATGGGAGAAGTATTCGTAGGATCGGACTGACCGCTACCTTGATTGATAGTGACTGTTGGGGCATTTGTATCATAGGTAACAGAATTGTCGGTACTCGTACTGGAAGTATTGTTGTTGCCCGCAGCATCCGTAGCCACATTTGCGGCGATGCTTGCTGTTACTGTTCCGTCGCCTGTCATGCCTGTTACACTCACGGTATAAGTTGTACCGCTTCCCGATACTGTTGCTGTTGTTGCCCCTGCTGTTCCTCCAAGAGTCACATCGCCTGTGGCAAAACCTGTAACTGATTCACTGAACACCACATCAAATACAATGGGAGAAGTATTCGTAGGGTCGGACTGACTCGAACCTTGATTAATGGTGACTGTTGGAGCAGTATTGTCTATCGTATAAACCTCTCCTGTGGTAAAATCTCCATCATTTGCAGCATTTCCTCCAATGGGCTGCCCAGTGTTGACAATCGTATTATTATCTACTACATCCAATCTAATAGTTCCATTTCCAGTGACAGAACTGACTGGTACATTGTAAACTATATTGTCACTTGTGGTAGGTGTTCCAACCGTGCCAGAAGCAGAACCTGTTGTGGTCAATACAAAATCTGTGGCATCTACTCCTGACACTGCATGACTAAAAGTAACCGTAAAGTTGATGGTAGTCGCATTGGTGGGATTGGCATCTGCTCTTACGATAGAACTGACACTTGGGAAATCATCATTGGTGATGGTTCCCGTTGCAGAGCTGGGTGTGCCAACTGTGTAGGTTTGTGCATTGATTTCCCCCAGATTGAAGCCAATACATAAAAACACAACTAAAAATTTTAGATAAAGTGTAATGTTTATTTTTTTCATGTTGAAAAATATTATTTTGTTTGATTTTGATTTACTATAATTAAGGATTATCAACAGTCACAATCACCGTTTCGTCAGCTTCAATGCCAACATCTGCTGTTGGTGTCACGGTCAAATCTACTGTTGCAGAATTGGCAGGAAAGGTGATTGTACCTGTATTGTTGGTTGAATTATACGTTACACTTCCTGTTCCACCTGCTACTACTGTATAGTCATTATCGGCAGACGTGCCACTGATGCTGAAATTGACTGTTAGTGTAGCAGAATTATCTTCCGTTCGGGTTAGACGATAAACAAGACTTGTTCCACTATTTTCTGAGACAGAAGCAGTAGTAGCGGAAATTGTAACAGAAGGTACTACTGTTCCAAAACTCCCTGCTGCCAAAAAATACACGAGAGAAGAGGATGAGAAGGAAGTTCCTATAACCGAAGATGTACTCATAGGAGCACTACTATTATTGCCTTTTAAAAACACAATTGATTGAGTGCCTGAAAAGGAAATAGTGGCGGGTGTGAAATAGGTATCTCCATTTCCTAAAATAGCTAAAGCCCTTACCTCTATAAACGAACTGGCTGGCGGGTTAGTAGTATATAGCGTTGTAACCGACCCTCCACTGGTGGAAATTGCTCCAATAATTCCTGGGGTTGTATTATTGGCATTCGTAAAAATAATTCGCTCACTGGTCGGGTCTTTTCGTATCGTAAATAAGTCACTGCTGGGTAAAGAAAGCAAAGTAGTAGGACTATTGCCATTCAAATCAACGTATCCGATTTCGGTTCCTAATTGTACCCAATACACTCTGTTATTGTCTGCATCAACTACTGTTGAACTGATGTCTTTATTACTGCTGAAACTGTGCAATACTGTTCTAGTAGATACTGGGTTGGCATTGTTCATGTCATAAGAGACGAGTTCTTGTGTGTAATTAATAAAATCTGAGGAGCTAATTTCTCCAATATAGGCCTTATTATTTACTCCATCAATAGAGAGTCCTCTTGCTCCTAATGGAGTACCATTTGAACCATTGTTTGCTGAAAATTCAGTTGTAAAAGGAGTAGTAGAATTAAAGTCTGCGGGGATACTTCTCACATCATTATTGGCAACCCAATACAATTTTTGATTTACTTCATCAAAGACAAGATCGGAATTGGTATTATTTTCCTCGGAAGAAAAATCTCGGGAAACTTCTGGGCCTGAAGGCAATTCATAACGATAAAGTGTGCCGTTTTGAACAAAAAACAGCGCATCTACTGCATACATATTGCTGCAAATAAAAAGTAGAAAAGAGCAGCCAACCAAAAATTTGAAAAGGTAATGATTCATGAGGTAAGTGTAATTTTTTTTTCTTTTTCGGTAAACTTGTAAATTATTATCTAATATAAAACTTTTTATCTTGACTTTAAAATAAATTTTGAATTAAACATCCATTAACAGTATTTGTATTTGGAGTGTTCTCCTAAATAATATTGAAATGCTATGGATTCTCTACCATCACCAACACCGTTTCATCTGCTTCAATCTCTGTGTCTCCAGCAGGAGTCACTGTTAAATCCACCGTTGTAGAATTGACGGGGAAAGTAATCGTTCCTGTATTGGTACCCACATTGTAAGTGACCAATTCTGTTCCTCCAGTCACAACGTTATAATCTGCATCGGCAGCTGTGCCACTGATACTGAAATTGACTGTCAAAGTACTAGAGTTGTTGCCAGTTCGTGTAAAACGATATACAAGGTTTGTTCCACTATTTTCGATAGTAGAATTAGTAATTGTTGAGATGCTTACGATGGGAGTTGTTATCAAATCATCAAAAGTGATGTTGTCAAGAGCTAAATAATTCACTCCTGAAATGATATTAAAAGTCAACCTCGTTAACTCTTGTCCTCCCCAAATTGCATTTGAAAAAGTAATCATATCAAAGTTAAAGTTATCAGGAGGAGTTATAGTGAAAGTTTCAGAAATCGTTCCACCCGCAGCAAGTGTACCTACAAATTGTACATCCCCTACTGCAAAATTGTTACCATCATCATTACTTGTCCATGCACACAAAGCAGTGGAAGTAGATAGCACAAATCTATGTCCAACAGTTCCCACTTCAATACTGCCAAAAGAGGTGCTTGTTGTTCCTCCATCGCCAAACCCCGAACCAAGCCATTGGTCTGAATTACATCCCAAATCTTCATAAAACTCTACGAACATATCACCTGTTGTATTAAAAACAAAACCATCGGTTGAAAAACTCAAAGTATTTGCAGTGTCGTCTTCAAATGTCTCTAGTTGACAAAAGCAATCAACTGAAAAAATAAGCGTCCAAAAAATAGATTGAATTAATATTGATTTCATATTTTAAATGTATTTAAGGTTATAGAACATTAATAACCACCGTTTCATCTGCTTCAATATCGGTATCTCCTGCTGGTGTGACTGACAAATCTACGGTTGATGAATTGGCAGGGAAAGTAATCGTTCCTGTATTGGTACCAGCACTATAAGTAACCAATCCTGTTCCCCCTGTGACAACCGTATAATCAGCATCAGCAGCCGTTCCGCTGATGCTGAAGTTAACCATCAAAGAACTTGAAGTATCTCCATTCCGTGTGAATCTAAATAGCAGACTTGAAGCTCCATTTTCACTTACAGTAGGCGTAATGGGATTAATAATAATCTCAGGAATAGATTCCACAAAACTCCAAGAAGTAGGCACATCATCTGGATATGTTAAGTTATTAGTCCAATTTGAAGGAGTATAAATTTGAGTTTGACAAGCTGCATTACCAGAAAAACACTCTGTACTACCATTGTAAATCCATGTAACTGGAAAAGGACTTTCTTCTGAAGCTGCATCAAAACGAGTAGAACCAAGTGTAAGATTCATATTTGCATAAGAATGGGTTGCATCTCCTCCTCCAAATGAAAAGGCGGTGATAAAATTTGGAGTTGAAATATCACCCGTAAAAGCAACAAACTGCTCAAATTGGGTAAAGTTAAAACCAGAGTCACATTCACAAGCTTGCCCGATATTGGCACTTACCGAGCCTAAAGTTCCATTGCCATCATCTGCCCCTTCCAATATTACTACTGTGCCTTTTGGAAGTTCATTTCCTGTATTGTTGATCCACTCTACATAGCCCTCTCCTGTTTCAAAGCTACTACCATCCCATTCCTTATCTGTGAATCGAATAATTTGGTTATTGGGAATTTCATCCAGTGCTAAAAAGGCAATACCGTCTCCTGGTCCTGCTTCAAATGTACCAACAATCATAATGTCACCTACATCATCTATCACCCCATCTTCTTGTGCATGTAATTTAACTCCAAATAACAACACATAAATCATTAGCAGAATAAGAAAAACATGCTTTTTTAACTTCTCAAAATGAAAATAATTGATTTTGTTTGTCATCATCTGTTCTATTTTATCAAATCAATAAACTTTATACTACGATTATTTAAATTTAACTCCCTCCAGTTACTGTTAAAACAATTGTTTCATCTGCTTCAATATCAGTATCTCCAGTTGGGGTGAGTATCACAGTAGCGGAAGAGACCCCATTTGGAATCAGCACAGTGCCAGTCGTTGTATTGAAAGTAGCTGCACCAGATTGACTATAATCTGTTCCAAATTCTGCCGTTCCTCCAACAGAAAAACTTACCATTACATTTCCAGTGGTATAATTTCCTGAACGGGTAAAGGTGTAAACAAGTTGAGTACCCACACTTTCAATAGAAGAAGAAGGTAAAACCGCTACCGAAAGTAAAATAGAACCTTCACGAACGGAAAAAGGAGACAAACTTGTGATTCCTGCTCGACTAACCGTGTAAGGATTGCTGCCACTTGCACCTACAAATTCTGGTGCGTCCCAACTGGAAGTATAGTGTGAAAGGACAGCCAAATTCCTAACAAAACTCAACTCTTCTCCTACGTTCCATTGGGCAGTCATGGTTAAATCACTTCCACCTCCAACATTTTCAGTGACCAACCAAGTTCGATCTACGACATCTGCTGTTTCAGATATTCCCGAAGTACCTCCATCCAAAACATCGTCTGTCACTCTAATATGATAAACATCAGAAGTCCCGCCATTCGATAAAGTCATCGGATTGAAAGCACTGTTTCCTACAGGGAAAACGACATTGGAACCAGCAACTGTTTGAGCAAGCGTACCTGTACTACTCGTTTTGACATACTTCGCAGAAGTTGCCCCTGTAATCGTTCCACTACTGCCAATCGTGCAAGTATTGGAAGATACATCCAAGTTGCCATTGGTCAAAGTGAGTTGATTGGCTATGGTGATGTTTCCCCCTAATTGGGCATTATTGCTGCTTTTGTCAATTTCTACATTATAGAAAGTAGCAGTTCCTGTGCCTCCAATTTTTGAACTTGCTGCAACAGCTGCACCAGTTATTTCGACCTTTCCCGCAGAAGCTGCAAAAGTTCCATTTACTGTGAAATTGGCATTTTTCACCACTAAATTTCCGCCTGTTTGGGTTGCTTGACCACCACTAAGAACGAGGTGTGTCTGAGCATTCAAGGAGAAGGAAAGTAGAAATAATATTGTAAATAATTTGTATTTCATGATAAATTGAATTGAAGAAATTAAGTAACAATTGTACTTCAACAATTACTTTCCTGCCTGTATTATTGCGTCCACTGCTTTCTTTGAGTTGTTATCTTAAAATGCAAATCCCGACGAGTAAAAATAACCGTAGGAAAATTAGACTGATCTGTTGCATCAGAATTGACTCCATTTTTATAGAATTTTCCCTCAACATAAGCGTCAGGATTAGGATCATCGAATAAATCGAAAGAAACCATATTTTGAAAGTCAATATGTGCAGTCATATTGGTATTTCCAACTTGGGTGATTTCAAAAGTAATGGTTGGGCAACAATTGGTAAGATATGGGTTCGATAACACAAAATTATATTCGTTGCCATTTTGAACGGGGATGCTGGCAAAAGAAAAGGTTTCTGAAAATAATTCTGCCCCACCAGTTCCATCGCTATTAAAAATCTTCAAGGTGACATCTCCTGTGTTCCCACCAAAATCAACTTTTGCAAGGATTTCATTGATAAAAAAGGAACTATTGACTTTGAAAGATTGGGCAATAGAAGTACAACCATTTTCAGTATTTCCATTGTTGGTAATATTAAGAAAGGTTGTCGGAGGTAGTTCTTGAAAAAATTCGAGTCTTCCTATTGTTGAATTATAAATTTGCATTCCTGGTTGAGGATTGGAGATAGCATCTCTCTGTGTAGTTGTCATATTTACCAAAGTAAGTGGTTGTGTAGCAACATGGTTTCCTAAATTATCTCCACTTCCACCACTGCCTCCGACTTGCTGCCAAGAAGTGCCATCATAGTAATAAAAGCCTTTGGTGCCATCTGTCTGATAAACCATCAATCCTTCTTGTGCAGCAGCAACTGAAATTCCATTTTTTTGAGTTTCCGTCATCCTCGGTATGAGTACTCCTTTGTCAGTGGATTTTACATCCAACATTGCAGAAGAATTGGGGTCTGTGCCATCTGTGTTAATACCTAATTGTGCAAAGACAGATAGGCTAAAAAATAGGAAGAGTGTTAGAATTTGAATTGTTTTGAAAATCTTCATTTGTGAATTGTGTTGATTTATACTTTCAATTTATAATTTTTTGCTTTTGCAATCAAATTGATTGGCTACCGTCTTGTGCATAATTGTGCATAATATTTAATCACTAAGGATTCTCAATATTCACCACCACCGTTTCATCTGCTTCAATATCGGTATCTCCTGCTGGTGTCACTGTCAAATCTACGGTTGAGGAATTGACTGGAAAGGTAATTGTACCTGTGTTGGTGCCTACCGAATAGGTGACAAGCCCCGTTCCATCTGTTGCCACCGAATAATCTCCGTCAGCAGCAGTGCCAGCAATGCTGAAATTGACCATTAGTGTAGTAGTCGTCAATCCAGTTCTGGTAAAGCGGTAAACAAGATTGCTACCACTGTTTTCGCTGACTGTAGAAGTGATTGGTGCAATGCTAACCACAGGAACATCATCATCTGCAATAGTACCCGATACAGTGTTTGGAGTTCCTATATCGTAGCAAGTTCCTGCATTAATGGTCAAAACAATGGTTTTATCTGCTTCCATTGTAGAATTGGCAGTAGGGTCAATGGTAATTAGAACTGAATTGCTATTTGTAGGAATAGTAGCAATGCCTGTATTTGAAGTAGTATTGTAAGATACTCCGCTTCCTCCAACCGAATAATCTGTTACATCATTTGCAGTGCCACTAATTGTAAAACCAATATCAATATTCGTGATAGCGTTGCTGCTCAAAGTAATGGTGAAATTGATGGTTCCAGATGCATCTTCGTTTAAAGGCGAATTGCTTACTGCAATGGTTGCTTCGGGACTCGAACTCGTATAAGTTAGGTTGGTAAAAGCTACTACAGACAGGTCTTGATTAGCCTGAGCGTGTAACCAATTGGAAGTAGTTTCAAGGGCAGATTTTCCTATTGCTTGACTTCTTTTAGTAGGGTCAAATTCCATTCTATTTGCGTTGGTATTTGGAAAACCTTGTATAACGATTGCATTGGTAAAAATGGAACTGGGATTTTCATTTGAAGTAAGATTTCCGCCAGGTGTGCCACTATCGTTGTCACCAGAATACAAGACAGCATACAAATCAATAAAACCATCATTGGGGTCATCATTCGTGTCTGCATAAGCATAAAATGCCTCTCCCTCTGCCGAAATACCAAAAGTTCCTCCAATATATGTCACTGTTCCACATGTCCCTGAGCCATCCGTACAAGCTACACTGAAAACATTCGTTCCTGTTTCTTCAATATAGACTACATCTCCTTTGGTAATGCCAGAACTGGGAGCCTCCCATTTCAATATTGATTCTATAGTGACGTTAAATTGTAAATTGGCTTTATCAAAATCTCGATCAGTGAAATAAATTGTTGTACCAGAACATAAATCTTCAGTGGCAACAAAAGAAAATCCGTCGGGATTTTCATGGTTTAACCCTATGATAGCTATTTTAGGTTGGGAATTTGAAGTATCATCGTTCAATATAGTACCTTGCCCTACTGCATTCGCAATCTCAACGCCATTCGTAACATTGGATAAAGTTACAGAAAACGTTTCGTGGACTTCAAAATCATCGTCTCGACTGACATTTATTGTGATACTAGCGGACAAAGAACCTCCTGAGGTGAAATTAATTGTGCCACTTTTTGCAGTATAATCTGTACCTGCAATGGCATTACCATTTGAAGTAGCATAATTAACACTAAAAGCAGTAGTGTTTTCATTTCGAGAAACTGTGAAGGTAAAAACAGTATTTCCACTGCCATTTCCTTCTTCAATGCTTACGTTATCTATTGAAACACTTGGTGTAACTGAGCCTATGGTAAGATTGGTAAAAGGATTGGTGGATAAATCTGCATTCGCTTCGCCATGAAGGTAATTGCTGGGATCTTCGAGTTCTGTTACGCCAATAGTTGCAGTCCTATTGATTGGGTTGTATTCTACTCGATTATGAAATTCATCATTAGCTATTACAGGGAATCCATCTACAATAATGGCATCGGGATAGTCAGAGGCAGGGCTAAGGCTCGAAGGAATATTTCCTCCAGTGCTGCTGACAAAAGCTTCACCTGTGAATATAACGGAATAAATTTCTGTAAATCCGTTCGCAAGATTATCGTCAGTATCTGCATAAGCATAATACACTTCTCCAGTAGCAGAAATTCCAAATGTACCTCCTAAATGTTGAATTGTGCCGCAAGTGGATGCACCAGAACCATTTGTGCAGGCGATGGAGAAAGTATTTGTGGAAATTTCTTTCACAAATATGACATCTCCTTTGTTGACACCTCCACTGGGAGCAGTCCATTTTATGACAGATTCTGATGTTACGTCAATAAAACTATGTGTACTGCTATCGTATTCATTTTCGGTAAAATAAATAGCCGTACCACTTAAAATGTCTTCACCTGCTACAAAAGCTATCCCGTCAGGTGCTTCATGGTTTAGTCCTATAATAACTGCTTTTTGAGCAAATATTATTTGAGTAGAGAAAACATTGCAGATAATAATGGAGAGTAGTGTAAAAAAATATTTTTTCATATCGAGTTAGGCATTAAGATTTTTTTGGGTTGGAGTGGGGTTACCACATTTGTAGTTTCCGTTCAAAATTCGCTAAAATTAACCAGTTTAGCAAATAAAAAAATCTCTCACTAACGATTCTCAATCGTAACCACTACTATTGAAGTGGTTCAATAAGTAATGATTCATAATCCTCATAGAAACAAGGAAAAAATAACTTTACAACCTTTATTCCCCTTTTGGAAGGGGCGAAGGGGAAGGAAGCTAAAAAATGGAAAGTTATTTTTTCACCATAGCCTATCTTTATTCTACTATTGCATTTGGGTATGTATAATGGTGCAGAATATTGGCCACTACCAGCATAACCACACAAGCCAAAGCTGTCCATTGAAGGGTAGGGATATTGCTCCAATGTCTGACTGCAATCGCCGTGATTGCCCATACTCCAACGCCTGAAAAGACTCGCATATTTCGGAACTTCAGCATCCACAGATTGACCAAGGCTGCAATGACAATCATAATAACCGTCCAAACGGTTTCGCTAAATACTACTTGCCATTCTATTTTGGCTAAGTAGGCTGAAATATTGGCAATGGTAGCAACGGCAATCCATCCACTGTACAGCGAAATAGGTATCCAAACCCAACGTTTGATGTTTTTGGATGCGTCCCAACGTTCCATATTCAACCGAACTACGATGGTAAGCAGAGCAGTCAGAATGGTAAGCATGATGCATACAGAGAATCCTGTGTATTCACTAAGCCAAAACCAAAGCCATGCGCCGTTTGCAAGATTGGCAATAATCAACCAAGGTCCTATTTGCAGAACAAAGTCATCTGGCATTTTATCATCAAAAACACTCTTAACTTGAAAAATACTGTGTGCTAGTAGTGATAAGAATATCAATCCCCAAATCGAAAAGGCATATCCTGCGGGCGTAAACAGATTGAAGTATTCAGCACTCAATTTGCTGATTGTATTGCCATTGATGCCAACGGCATTGCTGATGTAGTTCCAAGCGATGAGGAAAACAGTGATGAATAAATTGGTGATGGCATAAAATTTCTTCATGTTGTATGTAGGTTTTGAAGGTGGTTATAAAAGAAATTGGTTTTCAAAGTTATTATAGTTTGTACAAACAATGAAAGTATGGTTTCGTTCAATGTCTATCCTTTCATTCTGCCTTAAAATGGGATCAATTGTTATATAGAATCTATACAACTCTGTGATTGTTTTGTGAAAATTAGAGAGTATTTTTGAAACATCACAATCAAAAACCAAAATTCATTCTAATGAACGCAAAAACAATTGGTACTTGGGCCTTGAGAATTATTCCCGCCCTTATTTTCCTTCAAACTTTGTACTTCAAATTTACAGGTGCGCCTGAATCAGTGTATATTTTTGAGACGCTTGGTTTAGAGCCTATTGGACGTTTTGGCTCAGGCATTGCAGAACTCATTGCAGCTATTTTGCTGGTCATTCCACGCACGACTTGGCTCGGTGCTTTGTTGGGATTGGGTGTTATTGGAGGAGCGATTATGTCACATTTCACCATCTTAGGTATTGAAGTACAAGGGGATGGAGGTGCTTTGTTTATGCTGGCAGTCGTTGTGTTTATTTGTTGTGCTATTCTGGTTTGGATGAATCGGGAGAAAGTGCCTGTGTTGAAGAATTTATAGATTTCTCTACTATGGTAAGGAGGTGATTTTTCAATGTGTCAGAAAATACCTCTGTTGTTGACTCCTCTGAATCTGGAATCGGAACGGCATTGATGAGTTTGATGTATTGGAGTAGTTTGTCGGCTTCACTCAACTGGCTCAACAGTTGGAAGGTATAAGATAAGTATGATGCATTACGGTTGTTTAGTTTTTCGCATACGATGTCAACGAAATATTCGGTGTATCGTTCGGGTAATTCTGTTTGGAAGTCTTGCTCAAATTGGGTCAGTAAATCTTCCCATTTAGGGTTTTCTAGTACCGTTCGCAAGCTGGTTTTTTCGTTGAACAAGACCCTAAACAACTCGTCATACTGCCGCAGTAATTCAATTCCAAATGGATGTAGGATAAAATTGCGGAAAAGTTTTTCGTAGTGAATTTTATTGGCATTTATTTGGTTGCCTTTGTGTATCAATTGAAGTGTATAGTCAAATTTTGCTCGTATAGTTTCGTTGGCAGCAGCATTTTTTGTCCATTGCAGCCTGATGATGTGAGAGAGCAATCCTTTGGATAAGTCTTCTGGTAGATAGGGTTTTACAGAGCTTTGGTATGCCTCTAATATGTTCTTCCATTCTTCGTTTTTTAAGATTTTGGCAATCGCATTTCTTTCATCAAAACAACGCTTGAAGAGTTGGATATGGGACAAAAGGATTTTTGCACCCTTGGTGTTCTTCTTCAATAGTAGCTGGAATATTTTTTTCTTGCGGTCGTCTGTTTCCCTTCTTGGTCCCAAAGTGTCTATTTGGGCTAAGAGTTTTTCGACTTTTTCTTCGAGTGAAAGGAAGGTATATTGAAGAGCCGTATCAAATTTCTTAGTTTTTAGATAGGCATTGAAGACAAGGCGATAGGTATGGAGGTCAAACTGCTGGGTTTGTTTGTTGCTCGTAGTGTCAAAAAAGATGGTGATTTGTTCGTAGTTCTTCAATTTATCCAACCAAAATATTTTTTCCTTACTGCCTTTTGCAGCGTTTATTTTGGCTGTGTAATAGTTGGTGGGTAAATAGTGTTTTCTTGTTTTGGTGTAGTTGTTTTCTTGGCTGAGGTCGTGGTTTTGTTCCCAAGCCTTTGCCGCTTTGTCGTAGATTTCGTCTTTGAAGTAGAAAGTTCCTGCAAGGTCGAAAAATACCTTGAAGCCTTTGTTGCCTATGTTTTCGGCGTAAGGCGCATACGCTTCAAAGCCAATTTTGATTTTTTCTTCAAAATCTTCTTGTAATTGACTCACAATGGATTTCCAACTTTCATTGGTCGCCGAACAGTTTTCTTCAAAATAAGAGTTGTCCAAAAGTTTCCCGAAATCACTTTCTCCAAGCATGTACTTCGCAAATAGTAAATGTGGATGTGTAGGATTGTGATTTCCATAGATTTCTTTCAGTCTTTGCCATTGTTGGACTTTCCAAAAAGCATCACAGGCCTTGGGAAAGTCATTTAGTTTGGCAAATGACTCACCTGCTTCGAGCCAATCTTCTCTGTACCAATTTGCCCAAGCTTCACACTCCAACGCCTCTTGTTCCAAAAAAAGACTTTGGTAGTATTGTTGCGCTCTGAGCAATAGGTCATCGTTTTCTTGCCCCATTCCGCTTTTGTGGAGGGATTTTGCTGTTTTTAGTGGGTCGTGATTTTTGATGTTTTCTATATCCGCTTTTATCCCTTTGGACAATGGAAGGAGTTGGTTGGATTTCCAAACCGTATTGGTGAAGGGGAGTAAATCGGAATCCATAAAATACTTCCAAAAATTGTCGTAACCTCTTCGTGTATCAATGATGCACAGAACACTACTGGCTCGTGAGATGGCTACATAGAGTTTGTTGAAGAAGTGAATCAGCTCAATTTTTTCATCGTCATTTAGTGCTTGCTGTACAGTGCATTTTTGAAAAGCATCGGAAACATGGTCTCCAAAATTGAACAATACTACCTTGTCGTATTCCAATCCCTTTACAGAAGCGGCGTTCATGATATTTGGAACAGGCAGTTTTTCTTCTTTTGGAATGAGGTCAAGTTGTGACAAAAAATGATTTTTTTTAATGTAATTTTTTTCGCTTCTACTTGTAGGAAGTAAAATTTGGTTTTTTTGCAGAATTTCTTTCAGGTCATGGAGGTAGATGTCTTCGTTCAAAATCAATAGAAATGGCGAAAAGCCTTCGATTTTTTGCCACGGTATTTGAGGAGTTAATTCATTGATACCCAAATATTCTTGTCGAAACCTTTGTATAAGGTTGGAAAACTTGATAATGGCAGCTTTGGAACGGTAATTTTGTAAAAGTTGTGTCTTTTTGACGGATAAGTCGGACAGGTTCAATTCTGCAAACCTATTTTTGAAGATGTCCTCCAAACTATCCCAATGGAAACCTGTGGGGTGTACGGTTTGATTGGGATCTCCTGCAAATACAAAAGGAATGTTGGATTGACTACTCAAATCATAGTCTGTAAAACTGGATAATCGCCAAATCAAATCCAGCTCAATTCGGGTAAAGTCCTGAATCTCGTCACAAAATATAACAGGCGATTGTGGATGATTTCGGATATTTTGCAGCACATGGTGAATCAAATCTTGGTCATCCCAATATTGAAAGTCCTTGAAAAACTTACTGTACCAATTCTTCCAAATGGTATTGACCACATCTTCAAAAACTTCACTATCCACAATTTTATCCCTCGGCAACAGATTTTTGTATTCTTCCAGCGAGAACTCTTTGTTTAGGTGGTATCCTTTGATATAGGTTCGGATGATGTGCCATACCAAATCAGGGGATTTTTTTCGATTGGCAGGGGCACAATGCAACTCTTTTTTCTCGTGTTTGCCCAAGTAACACTGTTTGAACTTGCTGAAAGACATATAATTATTTTCGGGAAACAGTAGCTTGTCATCTTCCGAAATCAACTCTTTTGTTATGAAGTCTTTTAGTGTATAAAAAGAATTTTTAAGACTGCTTACATCAATGTTTTTTTCTACATATTTGTAATTGTGCTGTAAAATGGCTCGAATGTTTTTCCTTGCCCGCTTCAATAAATCCTTATTGTATGTAAAAAACAAACAATTGGTCGTAGGCAGTCCGTAGTCATGACTCATGGCATAGAAGTGAGCAAAAATATAGTACAAGACAGTAGATTTGCCACTTCCCGCTT
This sequence comes from Chitinophagales bacterium, assembly GCA_041392475.1. NCBI lineage: Bacteria > Pseudomonadati > Bacteroidota > Chitinophagia > Chitinophagales > Chitinophagales bacterium. Next base: position 995,759 of record JAWKLZ010000003.1, read on the forward strand.
GACCGTTGATAAACAAGGGAAAAGTAGGGTTTCTCAGAATGGTTCGTTCTTCATGAGAAAGTACCAAATTGGCTTTCTCATCTTGTTCGATTTTTGCCCACAAATCCTTGCTACAAACTAAGTAACTATCATACGCTCGTTTACAATCCTGCATCAATCTTTCTCTTGGTGTGTCGTATGTATAGGGATATTTTTGCTGTGTTTGGTATAGAGCAGTAGTCACTTTGCTATCGTCTGTAAATACATCCAACAAAAAGGCTATTTTCTGCGCCTGGTTTTCTTCGTCTGCTGGCAACTCAAACTGAGCATGGACTATGTAAAGATTTTCGGTTTTCGAGAGCTTAAAAACTCCTTCATCTTCAATGGTTTCGCAGCAAGGACTGTCTTCATGAATCGTGTCAATCAATTCACGAATTTCTTCATAGTGTGGATGTATGTTTTCTTGTTTGACTGATGTAATCCATTCTTGAGATTCATATATATCTGATTTCGAAAGGTGAATGTTATTAATAGGAGTCGTATAAATAATCAATGAATCAGGTGGCGGTGGCGGAGGAGTATAAGCATCTGCAATTTGTTGTTTTAACCATTCATTAATCAGAACCAATGTATCCTCATCAATTGGATCTTTTTGCATCCATTTATGGATGGTATATTTCCAATTTTTTTCCTTATAGTCTTTTGCCCCTCTCAATATGACCCCTTTCATGCAAAAAACCTCATAATTCACTCCTTCAATTAGAATAGTCACCTTTTGTAGAATCAACCTGTATTTGGTGCGTTCACCCACATTCATTTTCCAGATTGGAGAATGTTCGTACTGCTCGATAAAAGATTGAGGGTTTTCTGAATTTCTAATCTTTTCAAAATGAGGTTCAAGCATCTTACCGTATTTTGCATGGTACTTGCGCTCATAGTTTTTGGTCAGGTAAAGGTATGCCATAAATTAGGATATAGTTATAGTTTAGGTCGCAATTGTAAATTTAATAAAAATCCTTTACTTATGGAAATCAAATAACTACAACATTCCTATAAAGCAAAAATTGTCAAAGAACCGCAAAAAGTATTATTCCTTTTCCCATTTCTGCACCGCAAAACCTCCTTCTTCAATCATGAGATAATACAATTCATCAGATACTCCTTAAACGCTTCAAAATCCACCTCCATTTTCCTCGCCACCTTTTCTTTGTCCTTCAATACGGCCAAATCGTGCGGAATTTCGATTGAAGTGCCAATCGTTTGTTCTACAATATCCAAAAATTTAGACGGGTGTGCCGTAGCCAAAAAGATGCCATTGCAGTTATCGGTCAGCGCATTGGCGTTCAAATATTCCATCAAGCCTCGATAGGCAATAGCAGTATGTGGACACATTTCATAGCCATACTCATCATGTACCGCCTTCAATGTTTCCAAAGTTTCATCATCATTGTAGCTACAAGCAAAAATATCTTTGCGAATCGCTTCAATATCACCGCCATACAAATCTATGATGCGCTGAAAATTGCTCGGATTTCCCACGTCCATTGCATTGGAGTAGGTGGCAATAGAAGGATTGATAGGCGTATATTCTTCGGTTTGAAGGAAATCGGGGAAAACCCTGTTGGCGTTGGTTGCTGCAATAAATTTGGCGATTGGAAGCCCCATTCGTTTGGCAATCAAACCTGCGGTGATGTTGCCAAAATTACCACTCGGAACACACACAATCATCGGCTTGCTTTTGTCTTTCAATAGTTGATAGGCTCGAAAATAGTAGAACATTTGCGGAATCAAGCGGGCAAGACTGATGGAATTGGCAGAGGCCAACTTCATTTTTTGGTTCAAATCTGCATCATTGAAGGCAGTTTTGACGAGAGCTTGACAGTTATCAAATGTGCCGTTGATTTCTAAGGCAGAAATATTGTGTCCTAATGTAGTGAGTTGTTTTTCTTGCAGGTCACTCACTTTGCCGCTTGGATACAAAATGATGACTTCGATATTGGGAACTTGGTAAAAGCCTCTGGCAACAGCTCCTCCTGTATCACCCGATGTTGCGACCAAAACATACTGTTTTTCTGTATTGCCTTGTACAAAATGACCCATCAAACGTGCCATGAATTGCGCCCCAAAGTCTTTGAAGGCCAGGGTTGGCCCATGAAAGAGTTCCAAACAAGCAATGTTGTCATGAACAGGTTGCAAAGGCGCGTCAAATTGAAGGGTATCCGCCACGATTTTTTGCAGGGCATCGGCTTCAATGCTGTCTTGCAGTAAAGTGTGTGCTACTTGATACGCCATTTCCGCAAAGGAAAGATTTTCAATTTCTTCAAAAAAAGAGGCGGGAAGTGGTGTAATCACTTCGGGCATATACAAGCCTTTATCAGCAGGCTGGGATTTCATGACCGCTTCTTCTAAATCTACGTTGGGAGATTCGTGTTTTGTACTGTAAAACTGCATTTTTAGATACTTGGTTTTTGTTTGTATTAGACGCTGCAAGATAGTGATTCACCCTAATTTTAAGAAGTTGTTTGATTTTACTTACTCTTGCAAAAGGAAAAAATAGCAGTCAATCCAAAAAAAAAAGAGGAAACAGCTCGAAGCTATTTCCTCTTTTATGAGAATTACTATGATGGATTACATTTTAGTACCTAAGAATGGCACATGCATCTGTGTTTTCACACGGCATATCTTCTTCTTCTAAAAGGTAAATATTTCCTCCGTTTGTTATGCACTGTATTGCAATAGAATTCAATAAATCAGAAGAATCGTCTGGACTTTCACTAAAAACGATACTTTGTTTTTTTTCATCAAAACTTCCCCAAGAATGTGCATTTTCTTTGAGAAACAGCGTATCAACTCTTCCATTATAGGCTGCCTTCACCGTTTCTTGAAGTTCATCGGTAGCCAAATTGCTGTTAGAAACTTCATTATATTTTTTGATAAGGTTTCTTTTATTTTCTTCAAAAGTAGGCTGCATTTTCAAGATTGCTTTTTCGTGCAGAAGCACCAAATCTTCATCTTGTACATTGCCACTTATATGTCTATCTTCAATCAAGAAATTGTAGGTAGAGACTGATTTGTAAATAGGTATCAGATAATCTACTCCTGCCAATAAAAGAGGAACTTTCTCATCATGTAGCAACTGCTCAACCCCTTTATTAATTAGGCGAAAGAATTTTTCGAGGTCTATGGGTAGCTCTGATTTGTGTCCTCCTTGACCGTGATAAATCGGCCCATTTCCATTGGTAGAATGAAATTGAAGTGTAGTAGAATGATGTTCTTCTGGAAGTGCTTCTTCAATATTGATAGGCATGACATCTTTTACTTTAATTTCAGTGATACTAAAATCCATACATTCAAACAATCGAATGTGTTTTTGATTAAGATCCAATAGAAAAAATCGGTTCTTTTGTTTGATGAAAGACACCAATGAAGTCAAGTGAAATCCCTTACCTATGTAAAAGCTGGAATTGAAATTTTTGGGTATGTGGTAATATTTGAAAAAATCTTTTGACAAGAAAATAGCCAGCCCATCAGACTGATTTAACCAAAACTCTGAGTTTTCATACAATTCTACCACTGGTTCTAGTAGTGAAGTTATTTTGGCATGATTTAAATCATATTTTGGAGAGTTTAGTTTTTTCTTTATCTCTAATACTTTGTTTTTTAGAACTAAAGCATCTTTTCCGTTCCAAGTGGCTTCACCTGCTCGATGAGTTGGAACATAGATAGAAATCAAAGGATAGTCGTTTGTATAATTAGAGAGCTTGTCAAAATCTTTTTTGTTAAACATATTTTGTTTTTTAGGTTAAATAATAAGCACATAAAAACAAAATACTTCAAAATTTATTTCACAGCAAGACGAAGCATACTTTGATTAAAGAATAAATAACTAATACTTTGATTTTAGTGCGTTTTCATAATATAAACAAATTGATGATGAAAATGTTCACTTTTCTATAGAATGAAATTTTTGTGGTGAAAATACTTGAATGTCAATTTTTTGCCTTAATTGAAGATCTTTTCGACCTTCAATTCAATGCTTTCCTCCCAATCCATCATGGCATTGATGAACCTCACTTTCTCAAAATTCTTCAAATCGCTTGGGCGAATGTCTGCAATTGTCAAGATATTTTGCTGCAATAAATAGGCACGCCGAGTGCCTGCAAGCAGTGGGAGGGAAGGGGTAAACCATTGCAGCCCATCGAAGAAGGCGACATTGGAATAGGAAGAATCGGTAATCAAACCATTTTTGACGATTAAAATATCATCGGCTGTGCCTTTTTTTTGCAGTAAAGATTGCAGGGCAGTTCTATCTGCAAATTTATAGGAATAATCAAGTTCATTGGCATAAACCAATTGAAGGCTTTGAATTTGCCGCAAGGTATAAGGCACAAATTCGATGTGGTGAATGTGGGTGTCGTACAAAATGCGGCATTTATAGGTTTGATTTTGGTCTAAATAGTCGGGTAGGACAATCAAATTTGCCAAATCTTCCTTTGCTTCAAGGCCCAACAATTGACTGCGACTGTGGTTAAAGCGTTGGTTGTGAAAGAGCAGATTCTGTAATTGGCGGTTCTTGAACTGAATGGTTTCGAGGAGTAGGGGAGATGGGTACATAGACTTTTTTGATGAGTTCATGGTATTCGGTTTCGGCTTGACTGAGGCTGGTGATGCCGCCTCCGCTTTTGAAGTAAAGTTGTCCATTTTTGTCTTTTTCGATGAAACGAATCATCACCGCACTGTCCAGATTTTGCCCGTCAAAATACCCAAAAATGCCTGTGTAATAACCCCTTGTATAGTTTTCGGCAGCTTGAATTATTTCGATGGTTTTGCGTTTGGGTGCACCGCTAATAGAACCTGCGGGAAGTAAGGTAAAGAGTAGGTCGCCAATTTTTGAAGGGTAATCTGGAGCTAAATCACCAACAATTTTGGAACTGACTTGCAGCAATGTACCTTCATGGGTTTGGATTTCTTCAATGTAGCGAAAAGATTCTACCCGCACGTTTTTGGAAACCATGCTGAGGTCGTTGCGGATGAGGTCGACGATGGTGTGGTGTTCGGCTTTTTCTTTTTCGTCTGCCAAAATCTGCTCAATGGCATCGGGGATGGCTGCGTCAATTGTTCCTTTCATTGGAAAGGAGGCGATTTGACCGTTTTGGATTTTTACAAAGGTTTCGGGTGAAAATACAACGAATTGATTTTGAAGATAGAGTTTGTATTTGGCTTGACTATATTGGAATATTTCTTGAAGGCTTAAGTTGGTTTCAATGGGTGTTGGAAAGGTGAGGTTGAGCAGGTAAGAATTGCCAAAGTTGATTTCTTGTTGGACTTGGTGGAAGGCTTTTTGGTATTGGGAGAAGGGCATGGGATGTTTGGTGAACTGCAATCTCCCCCTAAGCCCCTCCGAAAAGGAGGGGGAATTCTTGACAGAAAAAAGCTCTCTCTTCCTTTCGGAAGGAGCTAGAAGGAGGAAGGGGAAATGGAATTGTATCTCTTTGGGATTCACCTCGTCTAATGGCAACACAATGGGGCATTGCAGTTCGAAGTCAATGATGAACAGAAACGGGATTTGACTTTCTCCGTAAGCGTTCATTTGTTGTATGGCTTTGTTTATCATGTATCTTTGTGTGCTATTTCTATTGGCGTTTATACTGAATTAGAACAAGTGCTGCATTTTTCATTTAGATTTTCATTTCCTTGCTATGAAAGTTCTCATTGTCGACAATTATGACTCTTTTACCTTCAATTTGGTTCAACTAATTGAACAATTTGGCAAATGTCAGTGGAAGGTAGTGAAAAATGATGAATGTTCGCTGGACGAAGTAGCGGACTATGACAAGGTGCTTTTTACGCCTGGTGCTGGTTTACCTTCGGAAGCTCCGATTATGTATGAAATTTTGCAACGGTTTGAGGGTGAGAAGTCTATCTTGGGTGTTTGTTTGGGGCATCAGGCGATTGCTGAATATTATGGTGCGACTTTGTTCAATTTTGAACGGGTGATCCACGGGATTGTGAAGCCGATGGAGATTTTGCAGCAGGGTGATTATTTGTTTCGGGGTTTGCCGAATGTGGTGGAGGTGGGTTTGTATCATTCTTGGGCGGTAGCAGCGGAGGGTTTTCCCGAATGTCTGGAGGTGACGGCGAAAAGTACGGATGGGGTGGTGATGGCTTTGTCGCACCGAACGCTGGATGTGAAAGGTGTACAGTTTCACCCTGAATCTATTATGACGAAATTTGGGAAGGAGATGGTTTGGAATTGGTTGGGGTAAAGGGGTTGATTAGAAGTTTTGTTCATTTATTTTTGGCAGAAACAATATTTCTTTAAAGAATGTTATTGGTTCATCGAGGATTTTAGTGGAATGAGACTTTTGTAGTTTATGCTTGAAGATATGGAGTGTTTGGAAATTAGTATGCTCTGAAAAGTAAACTACAAAAATATTTAACTCCTCCACTAAAAATATCTATGAGCCGAATGATTTCTGTGATAAATCGTTGCTTATGATGAAAAAAATAGAGTTGTTGCTAGGAAACGGTTTGTTCACCAATAAAATGCTTGTTTTATGCCTTCGACATTTTAGCTTCAAATGGTCAAATTTCTAGAGGTTGGACAGATTGGGTGGAGTTTGAGAGTCCTGAGGATAAGGAGGTTTTAAGTATCACAATGTTGGTCTCCATAAACAACTCATTCAACTATCTCAATCTCAACTGTATTACTTTGGAGTTCAATTTTAGGCGTTTTTTTAAACAACTTTCTCAATTTCCGCAAAGGTGTCTTTTCTCCTGCTCCAAAAAAAGGTGTTCCAAGAAAATCCTCCAATTCTGATGAATTGCTAGTATAGTGAAAAGTAATCCGATAGACTCCCAAATTTCTAAAATGTTCTGGTCTTCCTATTTCGTATGGATACCAAAACCTACTGCCATTTGTATTGTGAAAAGGATTAAATGATTTACCAGAAGGTACAAAAATGAAATCCTTTTCTGATAAAAAATCCACCATTCCGCAACGCCCAAAATCACGAATAGAATCTATCTTTGGCTTCTCCAAAGTAAAATAACAAAAAGGCATTCTGAATTTCACATCAGAACCATCCAAACTCCCTATCAGATAGACATCTTTACCACTATTATTAACAATGGATACCTGAAATTCAGGAACTTCCTCCAAAGAATAGATTTGTTTGGAAGCTGTTAGAACACAGTCAAAATCGCTTTTAGTTGGTGTATCATTTTGGTTTTGACCAAAACCAAAACACAGTACGATGAGGACTCCAAGAATTGCCGTTTTCATTTGGTGCTATTTTGAGATTTTAAAGGTTTCATACAACCATTCTAACTCAAAATCCAGTAGAAAAGTATGTATTTCTATAAACTCACTACCCCCAATTCCCCTCTTTTTTGATAAGCTTCAATCCCCAAAACCGCCAATTCCATCCCCCTCAAAGTCGTCACCACAGCCACCCTCGCATCAAACGCCTTTCTACGCAACCGAACTGCTGCTTCCGATTCTCCATCAAAAGGCAATTGCAACAACAAAGCAAGCTCCCCATTTTCCAACAAATCAAAAGCCACCTGCAAATCTCCATCAAAAACCTCAAAACCCAATTCCTTCAATTTTTCCACGATTGGAGCAGCCGCAAGCCGTTTATGCACAGGCACATCCACAAACACCTTCCCCTCAATCGGCAAACGAGTATAAGCCGCCAATTGTGCCTTATAAAACGCCAAACCCAAATCTGCATCCGTTCCCATCACCTCACCCGTCGACTTCATTTCAGGACTCAAAGCAATGTCCACCCCCGCAAATTTATTGAAGGGAAACACCACCTCCTTAACCGCCCAACGCCCATTTGAGCCATCTTCACCAATCTCCAAATTCATTACTTTTTTACCCAAAACCACCTCCGTAGCCAATTTCCCCCACGGAATACCCGTCGCCTTGCTCACAAAAGGCACCGTCCTTGAAGCCCTCGGATTTACCTCAATAATGTACAATTCCTCGTCTTTCACCGCAAACTGTATGTTCATCAAACCAATGATTTGCAGACTTTTGGCAAGCTGTTTGGTCGCCACTTCAATTTGCGAACGCATCTCCTCAGAAATCGAATAAGTTGGCAAAACACAAGCCGAATCACCCGAATGAATCCCCGTAGGTTCAACATGCTCCATAATCGCTGCAATCACACAATCCGAGCCATCGCCCAGAGCATCCACATCAATCTCCACTGCATCCTCCAAAAACGATTCCACCAAAATAGGATAGCTCGCATCCTGCTGCTGAATGTATTTTTCGAGAGCTTCGTCATTGTAAATCACCTTCATCCTTGCGCCCCCCAACACATGCGATGGGCGCACAATCACAGGATAACCCAATTTCACCACCGCCTCTTTCATTTCCTCAAAAGAATAGGCAATCCCATTGAGCGGTTGCCTGATTTGCAGTTCACGACACAAAGCCTGAAACGCATCTCGGTCTTCCGCCTGGTGAATACTTTTCGGACTTGTCCCCAACACATTCGCCCCCGAAGCCGCCAATCTTGCAGCCAAGTTCAGCGGAGTTTGCCCCCCAAATTGCAGGATAATCCCCTCAGGTTGTTCCTTTTCATAGATGTTCAGCACATCCTCAAATGTAATCGGTTCAAAGTACAATTTGTCCGACACATCAAAATCCGTTGACACCGTTTCGGGATTGGAATTGACCATAATCACCTCATAACCCGCTGCCCTCGATGCCATTGCAGCATGAACACAACAGTAGTCAAACTCGATTCCCTGCCCAATTCGATTTGGACCACTTCCAATGACCATTACCTTTTTCTTGTCCGTCACCACCGATTCATCTTCGTCTTCGTAGGTCGAATAGTAGTAAGGCGTATAGGCTTCAAATTCTCCTGCACAAGTATCGACCAATTTGTAAGTCGGCAGAATACCCAATTCTTTTCGCAAACTCCTAATTTCATCTTCCGTTGTCTTCAAAAGATTCGCAATTTGAAGGTCAGAAAAACCGAGTTGTTTGAGTTCTCGAAGTGTGTAATCCACCCCCAGCCCCTCCCAAGAGGGGAGCTTTACGCCATTCTCACGAATGGACTTTATTTTTAAATTCTCCTTAACTATTGTGTCATATCCTATCTCTAATACCCCTCCTTCACTTTCATCAAAGATGAAAGATTGAGAAAGTCCCCCTCTTTCGGAGGGGATAGGGGAGGTCAACTGCCTCACCTGATACAAAAACCACCTATCAATTCTCGTCCAATCGTACACTTCCTCCAAACTCACTCCAAACTCAAAAGCCTTAAAAACATACCACAACCGTTCCGCATTCGGACGCTTCAATTTATCCTTCAAAACCTCCAAAAATTCACTTTCCGAAAACTCGCTGACATCCGAAGGATTCGGCGACGTTTTCACCTCAAACTCCATCGACCGCATCCCCTTCTGCAAAGCCTCCTTAAAAGTTCGTCCAATCGCCATAATTTCACCCACCGCCTTCATTGCAGTACCCAAAGTCGTATCCGCTTCAGGAAATTTATCAAAATTGAAGCGAGGAATTTTGACCACACAATAATCAATCGAAGGCTCAAAACAAGCGTTTTTTCGGGTAATATCGTTTTCCAGTTCATCCAAAGTATAACCCACCGCTAATTTTGCAGCAAACTTGGCAATTGGATAACCCGTTGCCTTTGAAGCCAATGCCGAACTTCTCGACACACGAGGATTCACTTCAATGACAATCATTCGCCCATTTTCAGGATTCACCGCAAATTGCACATTGCAGCCACCTGTCTCTACTCCAATCGCACGAATGATTTCTATTGAAGCTGTCCGCATTTTCTGAAACTCCCGATTCGTCAAAGTTTGAGCAGGCGCAACTGTAATCGAGTCGCCTGTATGCACGCCCATTGGGTCCACATTTTCCATCGAACAAACAATAATTACATTGTCCTTTCTGTCCCGAATCACCTCCATTTCGTACTCCTTCCAGCCCAAAAGCGATTCTTCAATCAATACCTCTGTGGTCAAACTATCCGTCAAACCTTGTGTAGCTATTTTGGTGAATTGCTGCTGATTATAGGCAATTCCGCCACCCGTTCCACCAAGCGTATAAGAAGGGCGAATCACACAGGGAAAACCCAATTTAGCCACCGCTTTTTGGGCTTCTGCACTCGTCTTGACCGTAAAAGACTTAGCGACCTCCAAACCAATACTTTGAGCGATTACCTTAAACGTTTCCCGACTTTCGGCACGTTCAATCACTTCAACGGATGCGCCAATCAACTCCACATCAAAACGCTCCAAAATGCCTTGTTCCGACAATTCGGTCGCCAAGTTCAATGCCGTTTGCCCACCCAAAGTTGCCAACAACGCATCGGGGCGTTCTTTGTCAATGATGCTCGTCAAAACTTCCACATCCAAAGGTTCGATGTAAATATGGTCGGCAGTTGCGGGGTCGGTCATGATGGTCGCAGGATTGGAATTCACCAAAACAATTTCATACCCTTCTTCCTTCAATGCACGACAGGCTTGTGTGCCAGAATAATCGAATTCGCAGGCTTGTCCGATGACAATGGGACCTGCACCAATAATTAGGATTTTATGTAAGTCGGTTCGTTTCATGGAGATATTATGATTGTTGAATAAACGAAACTTTGGCAACGGTTGAAAACCTTGCCAACAGTTGAGTGGATGTATAGCCTTGAACAATAATGGATTACGAAAAGGAATCTCAATTGGTGTTGGTATTTCGTGTTCAGTGCTGAAAATTCCTTTAAGTAGCAGATTCCTGTTCAAAGCGGTATAATTATACCAAAACCATCATTTCCTTCTTCAAATATTTCCCTTTCTGCTTTTGGTTTGTCTTAAATGCTTCCATCATCCCCACAAATTCCTCAAACAAATAACGAGAATCCAAAGGACCAGGAGCCGATTCAGGATGGTACTGAACCGAAAAAGCAGGATATTCTGTATGTCGAATTCCTGCTATTGTGTTGTCTAATAAGTTGATGTGCGTAATTACCACTTTTTCCTCATTGAAGGAATTGGGTGCAATCACATAATTGTGGTTTTGTGAGGTGATTTCCACTGCTTGCGTTTGCAGGTTTTTGATGGGGTGATTGATGCCGTGATGCCCAAATTTGAGTTTTTCGATTTTTGCACCCAAAGCCAAACCCAAAATTTGATGCCCCAAACAAATCCCAAAAATCGGCAGTTTACCCACCAATTGCTTCACTGTTTTAGCCAGATGGGTCAAATTTCTGGGGTCACCAGGACCATTTGATAACAAGACACCATCAAAGTTTTGCAGTAAAATTTCGTGTGCCGCCACATCATAAGGAAAAACGGTATAACTGCAACCAAAATCTGCCAAAATTCGCAAGATATTTTGTTTCACCCCACCGTCAATAACCGCCACCTTCAAGGCTTTCTTTTGAAGCGAAATGTGTTGGTAAACAGTTGCAGAACTCACCTCTGCCACCAAATCCGACACCAAATTTGCCGCATCCAAGTCTGCTATCAATTCTTCAACAGGCAAATTGGAGGTCGTCAGAATAGCTTTTGCAGCTCCAAATTGACGCAAGTATTTGGTAATTGCCCTTGTATCAAATCCTTCAACACCCATGATATTGTGCGTTTCAAGATACTGCTTCAAGGTTTGAGTACTTCGCCAATTGGAGGGAAAATCAATATACTCTTTGACCAACAAAGCCTTGACATGAATCTCTTTGGATTCCACATCTTCCTCGTTGATGCCATAATTCCCTATCATCGGATAGGTCATCACTACCATTTGCCCACGATAGGAAGGGTCGGTCAACACCTCTTGATAGCCGACCATTGCCGTATTGAAGACTACTTCAGCAGTGCAGCTTTCGCCTTTTGCAAATACCTTTCCGTAGAAAATTTTGCCGTCAGGAAATATTAATCTTGCTGTCATTATATGTTGTTTTTGTGTTGATAATTGTTTTTGGGTGTTCAAGTATTTTGTAAAAAAACTCTGCGTCTCCGTGTCTCTGCGTTCAACTTCTAAGTCCAGTAAGCCAAAATCTTCAGTGGTTCATCACCATTCCAACCGTTGTCAAAGTTTGCAACTGTTGACAAGGTTTCCTCTACCGCAAAAAAACTCTGCGTCTCCGTGCCTCTGTGTTCAATTTCCGTCAGCCGTCCACCGTCTATCATCCACCGTCCATCGTCTCCAAAAGCTCTATATAAATATCAATTCCTGCCTCAATCTCCTCCAAATAAATAAACTCATTCGCCGTATGCGACCTTGCAGATTTACCAGGCCCAATTTTGATACTTTTGAAGGGCATCAAAGCTTGGTCAGAAAGGGTAGGAGAACCAAAATGACTCAATCCCATTTTTTTACCCGCCTTCACAATCGGATGTGTCAAAGAAATGCCCGATGAATTGAGCCGCAAAGAACGAGCTGTTACCTTGCTCTCCAAGACCTCACTCAACATCCCCAAAACCACTGCATTGCTGTAAAATTCATTGGTGCGAACATCCACGACAAAAGAACATTGGTCAGGAACGACATTGTGCTGATAGCCCGCATTGATTTGAGTAACAGACAATTTGACTACGCCCAACAAGTTCGATTTTTTAGGAAATTCAAAATTTTGGATGCGCTCAATATCTTGCATTGCTTTGTAAATCGCATTCACCCCTTCCTCCCTTGCCGCATGACCTGCAATGCCCTCCGCCATACAATCCAAGACCATCAACCCTTTTTCGGCAACCGCCATTTGCATCTGCGTAGGTTCGCCCACAATCGCCAAGTCAATTTTTCCCAAATCCTCAATGATGCTCGCCACGCCATTGCTGCCCGAAATTTCCTCCTCCGCCGATGCCGCAAAAACCAAATTGAAGGGAAGCTCGGCTTTGCCATTGAAGTGCAGAAAAGTTGCCAACAAACTCACCAAAGCACCGCCCGCATCATTGCTGCCCAAACCATACAGTTTTCCATCAGCTATTTTTGCCTCAAAAGGGTCTAAAGTCCATGCTTTCACAGGTTTGACTGTATCCAAATGTGAGTTCAACAAAATCGTGTATTTCCCTACTTCAAAACCATCATTCCGCACCCAAACATTGTTGCCTTTTCGGTTGATTTTCAGACCTCTCTCAGATAGAAAAGCCTCCATTAAATTGGCAACCTCGTTTTCTTCTCGGCTAAAAGAAGGTGTCGAAATCAATTGCTGCAATAGGTCTATGACCTCCTGTTTCAATTTTGGAGAAGTTGTGTTTGTTGCTGCAATTGTTGGGTATGTTGTGGTGTTCATTTTTGTATTTTGATTTTAAGCCTGTTCAAGACATGAGACTTGAACGTGTTAATTATTTTGCATTTGATTCTTGTATTTGAATTTCCCCAAAACCAATTCCGTCCCCTTCAAATCCCCTTCATCAAACCCCTCCGCTGAACAAATCACCACCTTCGCCACTCCTTCCTTCAATGCCTCAAAACCAGTCGTCAATTTCGGAACCATCCCATCCTTCACAATTCCATCTGCTTGATATGCCTCAAAATCTTCAACCGATAGCTTTGGAACAAAAGAAGCATCATCTTCCACATCCAACAACACCCCATTTTTTTCAAAGCAATAAATCAAACGCACCTCATAAGAATCCGCCATTGCTTTCGCCAAACTCGCTGCAACGGTGTCCGCATTCGTATTGAGTAATTGCCCATTTTGGTCGTGCGTCAAAGGCGCAACAATTGGGCTGATGTTCAGCTTCAATAAGTTGTTCAATTGCAGACTATTCACTCCAATGACATCGCCCACAAACCCATAGTCAATCGTTTTCACAGGTCTTTTCACCGCCTGAATCAAATTCAAATCCGCACCCGTCAAGCCCAAAGCATTGCAGTTCATTCCCTGCAATTTGGCAACTATACCTTTATTCACCCCTGCAAAAACCATTGTCACTACCTCCAACATTTCGGCACTTGTAATCCGACGACCACCCACCATCTGGGTTTCAATCCCCAGCTTTTCGGCAATGTCCGTTGCAGAACGTCCACCTCCATGCACCAAGATTTTCAAACCTTCGATTGCTGCAAATTTTTGAAGGAAAGCACCCAATTTTGAAGGATTGTTGATGATATTGCCACCGATTTTAAGAATGTTTAGTTGTTGCATTTTTGGTTTGTTTTTGTAGCAAAACTTTGGCAACGGTTTCAACCTTGCCAACAGTTGAGCGATTACTGTTCCGTTCAACTGTTGCCAAAATTGAAAATTGTTGGCAAAGTTTCACTTGATAGAGTTCCTTTTCATCTAGAAGTTCTTGTTCAAACCCCAATTCTCAAAACATCCCCTCCAGCATGGTCTTCAACACCGTCTGCGCCGACACCACCCGATTTTTCGCCTGCGCCAAAACCAGCGAATTGGCACTGTCAATCACCGCATCCGCCACCACCACATTCCTACGAACAGGCAGACAGTGCATGAATTTTCCATTGTTGGTCAAAGCCATTTTATCAGCCGTCACCGTCCAATCCAATTCTCGATGCAGAATCTTGCCATAATCCGAATAAGACGACCAGTTTTTGGCATACACAAAGTCCGCACCTTCAAAGACCTTCGCTTGGTCATACTCCACTTTCACCCCCTCCGAAAATTCATTTGCCAACTCATAGCCATGCGGATGCGTAATCGTCAAATCCACATCTGCGACTTTCATCCATTCCGTAAAAGAATTGGCAACGGCTTGTGGCAAGGCTCTTGGATGTGGAGCCCAAGTCAAAACCACCTTGGGTTTGGCGGTCGTTTTGTGTTCTTCAATGGTGATTAAATCTGCAAAAGATTGCAGTGGGTGACGAGTTGCAGACTCCAAACTCACAATCGGCACACCTGCATATTTCTGAAACTGTGATTGCACAAAATCTTGGTAATCCTTCGTTTTGTCTTCAAAAGTCGCAAAAGAACGAATCCCGATAATGTCGCAATATCCTCCAATCACTGCTGCTGCATCTTTGATGTGTTCTGCCTTGTCACCGTCCATAATCACCCCATCCTCCGTCTCGATTTTCCAAGCATCTTCGTTGATATTCAAAACAATGGCATTCAATCCCAAATTCTGCGCTGCCTTTTGGGTACTCAATCGGGTTCGCAAACTGGAGTTGAAAAATATCAAACCGAGTGTGCGCCCAAATCCCAAATTGGTGTCAGCAAAAGGGCTTCGCTTGACTTCAAAGGCCGTTTGAAGTAAGTTTTGAAGGTTGGGAACGTCTTTTATTGAAGTGAAATGGTTCATGGTTTTTATTGTTGATTTTGATGCTTGATTGATGTTTTTTGATTCCTATAAGACTCCCGTAGTTTTGTAAACTACTGTAGTCAAAATCCAAGAGAAAAAACTCCGTGTCACTGTGTCTCTGTGTTCAATTCACGAAAGAAGTTTCCAAGACTTTCGATAGAATCCCCACAAAAATATCTGCCACTCGCTCCGTAATGGTCAAAGGCGGCAACAAACGAATCACATTTGGATTGGAGGCAGAACCTGTAAACAACTTTTCCTCAAATAACAATTGCTTACGCAAATCGCCAACAGGATAATCGAACTCCAAACCAATCATCAAACCTCTTCCTCTCACCTCTTTTATTCCTTCAATTTCCTTCAATTGCACCATCAAATATTCCCCAGTTTTTGCCGCATTTTCCACCAAATTTTCCTGCTTCAACACATCTAAAACTGCAATCCCTGCGGCACAAGCCAAGTGATTGCCGCCAAAAGTAGTGCCGAGCAAACCATATTTGGCTTCAAATTTTGGGTGAATCAAAACTCCTCCAATCGGAAAACCGTTGCCCATTCCCTTTGCAATC
Organism: Chitinophagales bacterium; assembly: GCA_041392475.1. Taxonomy (NCBI): domain Bacteria; kingdom Pseudomonadati; phylum Bacteroidota; class Chitinophagia; order Chitinophagales; species Chitinophagales bacterium. The sequence continues at coordinate 1,011,547 of JAWKLZ010000003.1, forward strand.
GTTATCAAATCAGGCTGAATGTCAGCATATTGATACGCAAAGAATTTGCCGCTTCGACCATAACCCGACTGAATTTCATCCAAAATCAAGACCACATCGTGCATTTTACAGAGGCGAGATAAGCCCACCAAAAAATCAAGTTTTGGGACTTGAATCCCTCCAATTCCTTGAATCCCTTCAATAATCACCGCACACACATCGCCCTCCAACAGACTATCTGCAACAGTGTCCAAATTGCCCCATTCATGGAGTTCTGCTTCAAAGGTTTTGTTGATAGGAGCTTTGATTTTGGGGTTGTCGGTAATATTGACCGCCGCTGAAGTTCGCCCATGAAAGGCTTTTTCAAAGGCAATGATTTTGGTTTTGCCTGTTTGAAAAGAAGCCAATTTTAAGGCATTTTCGTTGGCTTCTGCACCCGAATTGCAGAGAAACAAATCGTAGTCATTGCAGCCTGATAGTTCGCCCAGTTTTTCTGCCAATTCTATTTGCAGCGGATTTTGTACTGAATTGGAGTAAAATCCCAATTTGGCGACTTGCTCCGAAATTTTTTGGACATAGTGTGGATGGCTGTGTCCTATCGAAATAACGGCATGACCACCATAAAAATCTAAGTATTGATTGCCTTCTTTGTCAAAGACATAGCAACCTTCTCCCTTGATGGGTTCGATGTCAAATAATGGATATACGTCGAAAAGATTCATGTTTTCTTTTTTGATTTATTTTAGTGAAACTTTGGCAACGGTTGGAAACCTTGCCAACAGTTGAACGATGCTCACTCCAACTGTTGCCAAAATTGGAAATTGTTGGCAAAGTTTCCGTTCCTGTTTAAAAAGCGACCGCCTTCAATCCCAATCCCGCCGTTTCCTCCAATCCAAACAGCAAGTTCATATTCTGAACAGCCTGACCAGATGCGCCCTTCAATAAGTTGTCAATCATGCTAATAATCAACAAAATACCGTTGTGCTTCTCCAAATACAAAATGCCCTTATTGGTATTCACCACCTGCTTCAAATGCGGATTCGATTCGCTTATCCACACAAAAGGATGGTCTGCATAATATTTCTCAAAAAGTGCTTTCGCCTCCTCCAATGTTCCTTCAAATTCGGTGTAAACCGTTGCCATGATTCCCCTCGAAAAATTGCCACGAACGGGAATAAAGTAGAGTTCTTGGTCAAAAGCGGATTGAAGTTGCTGCAAACTCTGTTTGATTTCTGCAATGTGTTGGTGTTGAAAGGCTTTGTAAACCGAGACGTTGTTGTTTCTCCAACTGAAATGCCCCGTTGCAGTTGGTTTTTGCCCCGCACCTGTTGAGCCTGTAATGGCTTGAATGTGAACCGAATTCTTCAATAATTGCTGTTTTGCCAAAGGCAACAATGCCAACTGAATTGCAGTTGCAAAACAGCCTGGATTTGCAACTTTTGAGTGTTGTTGAATTTGCTCTTTTTGAAGTTCTGGCAGTCCATAGATAAAGTCGTTGCCTTCTCTTTTGTGGCGAAAATCGCTGCTCAAATCAATAATCTTCAATTCTTTATTTGCTGCAATTGCAGTTTGATTAGCCTCCAAAAATTCTTTGGATTTTCCATGCCCTGAACACAAAAATAATGCGTCAATATTGAAGTCAACAGTGTTTGAAAAATTCAAATCAGTTTCACCCAATAGGTCATCGTGGACAGAATAGACTGCTTCGTTTGCATGGCTATTGCTGTGAATCCAAGTGATTTGTGCGTATGGATGCTGCAATAGCAAGCGCAATAATTCTCCTGCTGTGTAACCTGCTCCCCCTACTATGCCTATTTTGATGTTCATTATTTCTATGGTTTCTTTGGATGCTTAGTTGATACTGTTGTTTCTATTGATGTTTTATTGAGTGAAACTTTGGCAACGGCTTCACGCCTTGCCAACAGTTGAACGGCAGTCACTTCAACTGTTGCCAAAATTGGAAATTGTTGGCAAAGTTTCCGTTCAGTGTTGTTGATAATGAAAAAATCTCAGCGTCTCTCTGTCTCAGCGTTCAATTTATTCACCGCCTGATGAATTTTCAATGGCGTTCCCAAAATCTTAATAAACCCCTTTGCATCGTCTGCTGTCCATGCCTTGTTCATTTCTCCATAGGCTCCGAATTTGGCATTCATCAAATCATGCGGTGAATCAATGCCTTGCAGTTCAAAGCGATAGGGGAGGAGTTTGATAAAAACCTTACCCGATACCGTTTCTTGTGAATTGTCGAGAAAGGCTTCAATGTCTCGCATCACAGGTTCTAAATATTGTCCTTCGTGTAGCAACATTCCGTACCAATTGCCCAACTGTTCTTTCCAATACAATTGCCATTTGGTAAGCGTGTGTTTTTCGAGCAGGTGATGGGCTTTGAGAATCAATGCAGGAGCAGCAGCTTCAAAACCAACTCGACCTTTGATGCCTATAATTGTATCCCCAACATGAATGTCTCGCCCAATTGCATAGGCATTGCCCAATCTTTCGACTTCTTGAATTGCAGCTACGGAGTCTTCAAAATACGTTCCATTTACCCCCTTCAATTCTCCTTTTACGAATTCCAATTCCAAATCACTTGGTTTATTTTCTTGCAGTTGACTCGGAAATGCTTCGTTGGGCAGTCCTTCATTGGAGGTCAAAGTTTCCTTGCCGCCTACGCTTGTTCCCCACAAACCTTTGTTGATGGAGTAGAGAGATTTTTCCCAATTACCTTTTACTTCCAAGTTTTGAAGGTATTCGATTTCGACTTGACGAGAGAGTTTTTGGTCACGGATGGGGGTAAGGATTTCGATTTCGGGAGCTAAAATTTGGAAAGCCATATCGAAGCGGACTTGGTCGTTTCCTGCGCCTGTGCTGCCGTGTGCAATGTATTTTGCGTCAATGAGTTGGGCATATTTGATGGTGGCGATTGCTTGAAACATTCGCTCAGAACTAACAGATAAAGGGTAGGTCCCGTTTCGTAGAATATTGCCATAGATGAGGTATTTGATGCAGTTTTGGTAGTAACTCTCGGTTTCGTCTAAAGTGACATGGCTTTCTACGCCCAAACTGTATGCCCTTTCTTCAATTTCCTCCAATTCGGTTTTTGAAAAACCGCCTGTATTTACGATGGCAGAATGTACTTCTAAGCCTTTTTCTTGACTCAAATATTTGACACAATAGGAAGTGTCCAATCCACCACTGAATGCTAATACGACTTTCATATTACAGATTTATTTGATTACGCAGATAAAGCGCAGTTGTATGTAGGTTATGACACCAATAATGGTTCAGTTTTTTTTTGTTCTGTTGTTTGTTTGAAAAACTCAAGATGGTTTTTAATTTCTTCTTCCAGCTTTTTTTGTTCTTCTTTTTCGGGGTCAAACAGCAAAGCGTTACACAGGCAGTGTTTTCTGTTCATTCGGATCAAAATGTCATGGTTGACGCAGCCTTTACAGCCTTCCCAAAATTGGTCATCTGATGGTATCAGGTTGAAGGTAACAGGTTTGTAACCCAATTCTGAGTTGATTTTCATGACAGGTAAACTGGTGGTCAATCCGAAAAGTTTGGCATTTGGAAATTTTTGACGGGCCAATTCAAAGGCTTTTTCTTTGATGGCTTTGGCGATGCCCCTACTTCTATAATGGGGATGTACAATCAAAGCTGAATTAGAACTAAACTCCCCTTCTTGCCACTCTTGTATATAACAAAAACCAACCAATTCTTCTCCGCAGAGAGCGATAACAGCCTTTCCCGCTTCGATTTTGGCCGCAATCTCTTCTGGAGATCGCTTCGCAATACCTGTACCTCTTTGAGCAGCCGATTCTGCAATCATTTTGCAAATGGCAGGTGCATATAAGGCATGATGATTTTCAGCTATTACAACATGTATAGTTTGCATAGTTTTTTATTTGCCAAAACCGAAAATACACAGTCTTTCCTTTGCCGATTACTGATAAGTTTCGGTTTGATTGTTTGTCAAAATAGGATGTAAGTTGTACAGAACCAATGGCATTTAATTGCAGTTAGTTCTGTGAGAATCAGAATGTAATTGTTTGTAGTTCTTTTAGAAAAAATATTAGTGAAGCCGCCGATAATAAGGACGATAATTGTCTGTTAATGTAAAGAAATGGGCATGATAAAAGAAAGGGTAAAGCTCTGTTAACCAATTATTTGTTGATAACATGGCAAAAAAAATTGAAAATGAATGAAAAGAATAGAGAATCAAAGGAGTAATTGGAACTACCTCTTTGTTATGAGAAAAAAATAGAGTTACCGATGCCGTCGGAAATATTGAAAAATATTCATAGTAAATTAGGTATTGATGGTTTGTGTTTATATACCTCTAAATTAATGCAAAGCTAAAGTAAAATTGTTTACCCACCAAAATTATTTTTCCTTTTTTGAGAATTAATTAAAAAAAGGTTGATTTTTTTGATAAAACATTAATGCAGGCAGATTTTTTTTCATTTTTGTGAATCATCGTATTTAAACCTATCGCTTGTTTTCGTATCTTTGTAGCCTTTTCCAATATGTTTTGCTTCCCATTTACCCCATCGTTCCCTTCACCAAACCTCCATCTACACTGATTGTCTGACCTGTAATATAACGACTTACAGGTGAAAGCAGCCACAAAGCCAATGATGCAAAATCAGCCGCTTCGCCCATTTGCCCCGTTTTGGTTTGGGCTTCAAAGGTAGAACGGGCATCACCTATTGAGATTCCCTCATTTTCGCTTTTTTTCTTCAATAGTTCTTCCATTCTTGGAGTAGCGTGGTAGCCTGGTGCGAGAATGTTGAGGTTTACGCCATGATGGGCAATTTCTTCGGAGAGGGTTTTCACAAAACCTACTACACCCAATCGAAGGGAGTTGCTCAAGACTAAATTTTCAATAGGTTGTTTGACCGACACACTTTCTACATAGACCAAGCGGCCATATTTTTGGGTGATGAGTTTGGGAGCCAATGCTTGGGTAATTTCTACTTTCCACCGTAAGACCTTCTGATAAGCATCGTCCCAGTCATCTAATGTTGTTTCGAGGAATGACATGGCGGGTGGTCCCCCTGCATTGACCAACATACCTGATAAATGACGTTCGCCAACTTGGTTGAGGATGTGTTGAATTGTGTCGGATTGGGTAATATCGCCTACAATGCCTTCTATTTGTTTGGGTGCATAAGCGACCAATTCGTCTATTTTCTCCTTGCCTCTTGCTACTGCAATCACGATTGCGCCTTCTGCAATGAGTGCTTGGGTGACTGCTAATCCGAAGCCGCTGGTGGCTCCGCCTACTATGAATAACTGTTTGTCTATGTTTAAGTGCATGTTTTTTGTGTTAATGTTTTGAAGTTTTGGTGTTTTGAAGTGTTAATGTTTTAGGGTTTTGATGTGTTTCAATTCGTTTTGTTTTCCAACTCCATTTCTTCCTTTGCTTCGTCTTGCCATTGCTGCAATCTGGGCAACCATCGAGGAACATTTTGGCGGTAGCGTTCATAGCTTGTACCGAATCGCTTCTGAAGTTCAGGTTCTTCTGATAGAAGGAAATAAATGTGTTTGACAAAGAAAAATAGTAAAAACCATAAAAGTAAGTATGTGGAACCAAAGAAAATAGTTTCGCCCAATAGAATGAGCAATACGCCTGTAATCATTGGATTTCGTACACGCTTATAGACACCTTTTACAACCAGTTTCTGGGTGGGATTCCAGGGTGCAAGTGTTCCTTTTCCAACATTGGCAAACAATCGAATGGTGCTTAACATTAGATACAAACCAATAAAAATCAATAGTATGGCGAGTAAGTAGAAAAAATAGGCTTGATTGCCTTTGAAGCCAAGTCCCCAATTGAAGTCTTGTGAGAAATAGAGTATCAGTGTGGGGATGGTGATAAGCACATTGAAGGGCAATGCCAAAATGGATAGGATATGGTGTTTGGTTGATGTTGCCATACAATGGGTTCTTTTTAATGGTGATAAACGAAAAGGAAATGTAGCTATTTTAATGAAACTTTCAAAAAAAAATAACTATTTGTATCTTTGAAATTATGCCAAAGATTTCAAAAGATTACCTCATCACGATAGGCATCGCAGTTATTATGCTGGTGTTCTGGTTCGTCTTTGCCAATATACGATGGTTGATTGTGTTGGTAAGTTCGGTATTGTTGGGTTTGTTTATCAGTAATTTATTTATTGCTTACATCAACAACCGGGTTATTCGTCAATTTGCTTTCCTGAATCGGCAGTTACGGGTTCATTTGGATATTCCTGAAACGAGGCTTTTTAACTTTGAATGGATTTATCCTAGTTTGCAGGGGCAGTATCTTCAACGTCGGATTCAGGTTTATACGACTACGCAGACAGTTTTGGATAGAAAACGTGAAGTTCCTTTTACGACGATTAGCGTCAATGCTCCTTTTGGTGGGCGGTCATTTGCCATTCGTCCTGAGGCATTGGGTAAGCAGTTTACCAAGTTTTTTTATAACAAAAAAAAGGTGACGGAAGATCGGTCTTTTGATCGAAAATTTGATGTGAACAGTGATGATTTGGAGTATATTGGTGGTTTGTTGGATGATGCTGTGAGAGAAATTTTGAACGAGGGCATTTTGTCACGAGATAGTTATTTGGAGTTCAAAAATGGTGTGTTTAGTTATACTGAGCAGACGGTGTTGAATATGGGTTTTAAGAGAAGACGGTTTGAAAAAATTATTTTGGTGATGTATATGATTGCCAAGAAAATGGAAAAAGGCGGTCGTCCTGCTCCATTGCCTGAACCAAAAATAGAAGAGGTGTTGGCACCCGAATTGTCAGAATTATTTGAAGACGAAGAATTTGATGATGAATTGGATTTTGACTTAGACGATGATGAAATGTATGAATATGAAGACGATGAGGAGGAAGATGATGGAATGGGGGGCAGAAGATTGGAGAACGAAAAAGAGGGTTCTCGACAATTGGATTTGTTTGAAGAGGCAGGTCTTCCTTCTAGTAGAAAATTGGATACAAGCGACGAGGACCTGTTCCGTGATGGCATTGAAGACGGAGGTAAACTTTCGGAGGAAATGAGTGATGGCAAAAAAGAGAAGGAAAAACAGAAAGATCAAATACCTGCGGATTCACCAAAAGATGATAAAAATAAATCGAAACCTTCGATTGAGCCTACGATTGAACGATTGGATGAAGAAGACTTTGGATTTGATTTTGGGGCAGGAGACGATGATTTTGATATAGATTTAGATGACCTTGACCTTGATCTTGATTTAGATGATGAGGAGTATGACGATGATGATTTTGATTTTGACGATCTTGACCTTGATTTTGACGATGATGAAGACTATGAGGATTGAGAAAACCTATTCATAGCCTGCATTGATAACTAATAAGTTTGTCGCCCGTCTACTCGATTGTATGCATCTTCTTTTACTGTTCATTTCCTGTCATCAACTTAGCAATTTCGTTTGAATTGTTTATTTGCATTTCTTCGAGTACAATTTGAACTCTTTTCTCAAACTCTATTTGTTCTTTTTTGACGATTTCTAACTTCTTCTTCAACAAAACAGCTAAAGGATTCCCCCACTATACCGAAGGTTAGTGGAGGGAGGAATTTAGCTACGTCATTATTGACCTTGTGATTGGATGTATTTTTTAATAACATCTATTTTATGTAAATTTACACCATCTTATGCTAATCACCAAAACATACAAATACCGAATTTATCCTACCCAAAAACAAGAAAGTAGGATGACTAACCACATGAATATGAGTCGGTATGTTTGGAATTGGCATTTAGGCGGAATGATGAAGCAGTACAAGGATAGCAAAACCTTTCCTTCGATGATTGAACAACAAAACCTACTGCCTAAACTAAAGGAAGAAAAGCCGTGGTTTAAGAATGTTTATTCCATGGTGCTGCAAGACGCCAATAGAAGACTACACAAAGCACTCATTACATTTTTTAAATCCAAGAAAGAGGGAAACACCGATACAGGATTTCCTAAATACAAGAAAAAAGGACAGTGGAATAGCTTGAACTATACCGATTACGGCAGAAATATGCCAAGTTACTTTTCTACCATGAATCGCAAAATCGGTAAAGAAAAAGCGAATAACCATATCCCTGTTCCAAAAATAGGCTTTGTCAAAATAAAACGGCACCGAGAACTCCCCAAAGGAGCAGTCGTGAAAACCATGTCCATCATCAAGGATGGATGCAAGTGGTTTACCTGTTTCACCTTTCAGTTTGAAAAAGCTGTTAAAGAAGTGCCTAAACAGGACTTGCTAACACATTCAGTAGGAATAGACATGGGTTTGAATGATTTTGTTTATACCAGTGGCGGTTTATCAGAACCACTACCCAAGTTTTACCGAAAACGAGAAAAGCATTTGGCTAAGGTGCAGCGCAAGTTATCCAAGGCTAAGAAACGAAGCGCAAGATATTACAAACTACTTAAAGCGGTTCAGAAAGCGCATTACCGTGTCAAAATGCAACGGCAAGAGTTTCATCATCAAGTAGCGAATTGGTTGTTAAAACACTATGATTTGATAGCTATTGAAGATTTGGCTATTAAAAACATGATTCGCAAAGCCAAGCCTAAGCAAGACGAAGAAGGTAATTTTACTCGCAACGGCAGAAAAGCGAAATCGGGACTTAGTAAATCTATTGCAAATGCAGGTTGGTACTCCTTTCGTGTAATCTTGGAAAATAAGGCTAAGGAACTTGGAAAGGTAGTCGTAGCTATTGCGCCACAGTACACAAGTCAGAAGTGTAGTGGTTGTGGCGCAACAGTAAAGAAAGCCTTATCAGTTAGAACACATAGCTGCAATGAGTGTGGTTTTACGGCAAACCGTGACCACAATGCAGCCATAAACATATTGACTCTCGGACTGGAGAGTTTAGGGCTATATGCCTATGATGCCCCCACTATACCGTTAGGTTAGTGGTGGGAGCAGTCACTATAAGATTTGAACAATTGCTGTATTTCTTCAAAAGCATCGTCGTCAATCGAAAAGGGAACCATATTGGCAAAATTATTTAGGATAACCACTGCATTGAGGCTTGCGTCTTTAGTAGTGGCACTCAGTAGTTTATCACATAGATTTTTGTTTACATCTTGAATGTCATCGTACATCGAAACAAGGTGCGCCAATTCCCAATCTGGTTTTTTCCCTTCTTTGGCCCGAAAAAACTGCGCCAGTAAATACATAGAAATCACCCGATAGATGGTTTCCTCAATCGTGGCAAAAGGCAGGTGATGCCGCACCATAGGCTTCAATTTTCCCATCAATGGACAGCCGCTTGCGACCATGTAAATGCCTATCAATGAACTCAATCCTCTTTGAAGGGTCGTATCCTGTAGAAAAGTTCGCTCTTCTGTTTCGATGGTCACTTTCACCTTTTCGTAGGACTGCTTGTTGCCAAAACTGTCAATCAAGCCAACCAAACTCTTTCCCACAGGGCATTGGTGAAGGGTTTCCCCATTGTGTTTGCAGTGTGGATGTTTGGAGCATGCCAAATTTGTCCATTCTGGATATTCGGACAATTCTTCCTCTACCAAATTGAGCGATTCTTCATCCAGTTGAACCCTGACTTTCTTTTCGCTTTGGTCTTCAAAAATAAACGTGTAGTCGAATGTAAGCATAGAATATCAAAATTAAATCAATAACATGGTGGATTCGTATGAGCAATTTTTTCTACATTTTAGCAATACGAAGGTCAAGTTAAGCAAAAAATAAATAATTGCAACAACTCTTTTGAGTTTACTCCCATGATTATAATGTAGTGCTTCAAAGATGTACCTCATCCGACATTAGCTAAAATTGCCGAGAGGCTATTGATGAGGAAGTGAGCAAAATTAGTAATTTTAGTTTTTGAAGTAAATCAGCACAAAACGTATAAATTTAGCATTGATGAAAAAACGTATTTACCTACTTTTTGGCTCTTGTTTGATTATTTTATTTACAGCTTTGATTTTGAAGGAAAAAGCGTTGGACACAGCCATTGAAGCGACACATACTCACTTTGAAAACAAAGAAGCGGCAATTCATTTTCCATACGATAATTTTTATTTTCAACGAACTTACCCCGATTTCACCTTCGATTGGAAAGCCTATACAAATGTGCTGCAAAAGGCAAAAAAACAGGCTGGTATCCAGCTACAACAAAAAGACAATGTTGGGTTTACAACTGCTTGGTCCTTGGAAGGGCCCGGCAATATCGGCGGACGTATCAATGTGGTAATTGCTGATCCAAATAATTCTAATATTTTATATGTAGGTGCTGCAAAAGGAGGAGTTTTCAAATCCATAGATGCTGGTGAAAATTGGTTTCCGATTTTTGATGAGCAATTGTTCTTATCTATTGGAGCGATTGCAGTAGATCCCAATGATTCGAATATTGTTTATGTCGGTACAGGGGATTTGAATATTTCGGGCAATTTTTCGGTAGGAGATGGGCTTTACAAGAGTGAAGACGGCGGTAATACTTGGACACATCTGGGTTTGGTCGAAGAACGCATTGTTTCCAAAATATTGATTCATCCCAATAACTCCAATATCCTGTATGCCAGTTGTATGGGCAACCCTTTGGAGCGCAATACCAAAAGAGGAGTTTACCAATCTAAAGACGGTGGAGAAACTTGGAAACAGGTGCTTTTTGTGGCAGAAGATGCAGGAGTAATTGACATGGTGATGAATTGGGAGAATCCCGATATTATCTATGCTGCTGCTTGGAACCGTATCAGGACCAATCAAGAAAGCGTTACCTCTGGTGATGATGCCAAAATATTTCGCACGATGGACGGGGGAGATACTTGGATTGCCTTGACAGAAGGTTTACCGACTGCAAATATGTCTCGAATCGGTCTAGCGATTTCACCTACCAATCCAAATGTCATTGTGAGTGTATATGTGAATACTTCGCACGAACTGCACGGTATTTTCAAAACAACAGATCAGGGTGAGACATGGAATACTGTTCCTACATTCGAGGGCTTCGGCTTACCCAATAACCCCTTGGGCGGTTTTGGGTGGTATTTTGCCAAGATAGGTATCAGTCCTCAAAGTGACGATGATATTTTCTTGTTAGGTGTAGATTTACACCGAACAAAAGATGGTGGAAATATTTGGAACAGACCCATTTCAGAGGCAAACGAAGTATCTGTTCATGCCGATAAACACAGCCTCTTTTTTGTGGACGAAAGCACGTTCTTATTGGCTACGGATGGTGGTTTGTACCGAAGCAGCGACAATGGACTTTCGTGGCAAGACATTGAGAACATTCCGATTACCCAATTTTACCGAGTAGCCAACAATCCTCACAATGATACCTATTGGGGTGGGGCACAAGATAATGGAACGATTCACGGCAACAGTTTGAGCATGAATGAATGGGAGAGGGCATTTGGCGGAGATGGGTTTCAGGTTGTTTTTCATCCCGAAAATGAAAACATTGTTTGGGCAGAAACGCAGTATGGCAAAATGATTGTGAGCAATGATGGTGGTCACAACTTTTTTCCTGCAATAAATGGAATTGACTTCAACAATGATAGGGTCAATTGGGATATGCCTTTTATAATGAGTGCACATAATCCAGATGTATTGTATGCTGGTACTTATCGGCTGTATAAAAACACACAAGGAATACAAGCAGATTGGCAACCCATTAGTAACGACTTGACGGACGGCATTATTTTTGGCCCGAATTTTCACACCATCACTACTATCGCCGAATCGCCCATTGATTCCGATCATCTGTATGTAGGTACTTCCGATGCAAACGTTTGGCGCACTTTGGATGGCGGAGATACTTGGGAAAACGTGACCCACAATTTGCCCGAACGTTATGTGACAAGTATTAAAACCTCCTTGCACCAACCCAATATCCTGTATGTTACCCACTCAGGATTCAAAGGAAATGGCTTTATACCTCACATTCACCGTTCGATGGATTATGGCGATACATGGCAGGATATTTCAAGTGATTTACCACCTATTGGTGTAAATGATATTTTGACCTTGCCCGAAGATACGGCAGAGGTTTTTCTCTTTGCTGGTACAGATGCGGGGGTGTATGCTTCTTTGAATGCAGGTGAAAATTGGCAACGATTGGGCAGCAATATGCCTTATGGTTTTGTGTTTGATATGGATTACGACCCTGTTCATAATCAGCTCATTGCAGGTACTTATTCCCGTTCTATGTATAGCTTTCCTTTGGATTCCATTATTGAATACAACTTATTGACGGACATTGCAGATACAGGACTTCCAAATAAGAAGGATGATGAACTGCAAATAAAACCCAATCCTGCAACGTCTTTCATTGAAGCAACATTGGAGGAAACAAGCAGTTCTTTAAGTACACAATACGAATGGCGTATTTACACCATTGAAGGGAAACAAGTACTTCTGCAAAATAGCCTAAAGAGTAACATACATCTGGATATAAGTCAATTACCGAGTGATATTTATTTACTTCAAGTTACATGCCATAATAAACGAAGCGTCAAACGGTTTGTAAAGGAATAAAGACACAGAAACGTCATATTTTACAGCTACTTAATGTAATCAAAAAATGCAGATAAATTTTATTTTATATTTTAATAAACGCTAAAACATGGTTAAAATATTTGAACCAGTATTTTGTAATACATACACAATATTGTCTTGTTGTATAATAAAATGGTAGTTAATAAATAAAGTTTTGTTATCAAAAAATGCAATGGTAATCCAATTGGCTGCATAATAAAATAAAACACAATTTAAAGAAAAAATAGTTTATAAATCAATCCTTAAATTGTTATTGCAGTTCATTCACTTCAAAATGAATATTTGGCGAGTTATTAAAAAAAGCCTAATTTTAATAGTTAAAATGAACTCTGCTATTATCACCAATCATTTTTAAACCATGAATATTTTCTAAAAACTAACTTGATTAAAATTCTTTTATCCACCCAAATCAATATTTATCCATGAGTTATATCATTAAACTAAAGAATTATTTTTTCTATTCAACACTTTGTTTTTCGATGTTTTTCTTTTCTCAAAATGCCAATAGTCAAGAGATAGTAGAGGCTATCCATTTGGACGAAAACGCAGGTGGTTTGCAAGTTGGAGATAGAGTTCCCAACTTGGTGCTTCAAAATCGCTACAATACAACTTCCAACCTCTATGCAATGGGCAATAAATACGTTTATCTGCATTATTGGGCATCTTGGTGTCCTTGCTCTCAGCCACACATTACCAACTACAAACTTTTGTATGACAAATACCAAAACGCAAATTTCGTGGATGCGAATGGCTTTGAGATATACAGTGTTTCAATCGATGAAAAAGAAGCCAACTGGAATGAAGCTGTGGAAGACTACAATATGGTTTGGAAAAACAATGCCCGAATTCAGGACGAATATGGTGAGAATGAATTGATGATGTGGGACTTGCGTACAGTTCCTACGGCTTACCTCATTGATCCCCGTGGCGTGGTCATTGCCAAAAATCCTTCATTGATCGAAATGGATGCTATTTTGAGCGAAAGAAGTGATATGCCTGGCCCCAGAAAATTGGGTAGAACAGTGGTCTTGAATCCAAGTGAAGGCCTTGCACCTGATCAGAATTTTGAAGCCAATCAAGATTGGAACAATAACATGTATAATACTTGGAATAGCAATACCTCAAGTAGTGCGTCTTTGGAAACTTACACCACAAGTACCGAAAAACCAGCAGATTTTATGACCTACAATCAATTTGATTACAGCAATCCCAATTATTCCAATTCAATGGTTTCTTCGCAGTCTTCTAACAATATGTATGCCGCAAATGCAAACACTATGAATACGAACACCAACACTCAGGTCATTGATGGTGCTAGCATCAGGGAGTTGAAGGTGAATGTTGGCGATTTTTACATGCTGACCCAAGACCATGTAGATGTGATCAAAGACCTCGGGCAATTGCAGGTAAATAACCAGTCAAATGGAAGCCAAACGGTGATTATCAAAAACTTAGCCAATCACGATGCTGCTTACAATGTGTTATTGGAGATTCACAAAAGAGGTTTTACCGATGCGTTTTTGATGTATTAATACCCCATCGCACAACCATCCTTCCTCGACTCGGAAGCTCCATAATACACCCCATTTTCGGCATCAAATAAGATAGCTTGATATCCCCCATATCCACCAACGCTATAACTTATTTGATGCCCTTTTTTTGCCAACTCTCGAATGACCTCTTCCGAAAATCCATTCTCCAAATACACAGTACCTCCATCTTTCATCTGTTCGCCAGTAGGTTGTGACGAACCTTCATGACGAATACGAGGTGCATCTCCTGCTTCTTGTAGGTTCATTCCAAAGTCAATCATATTGATTACAATTTGAGCATGACCCTGCGGCTGCATAGCCCCACCCATCACTCCAAAACTCATGAAGGGTTTGCCGTCTTTGGTCACAAAAGCAGGAATGATGGTGTGAAAGGGCCTTTTGTTGGGTTCAAAAACATTGAAGTGACCTTCCTCCAAACTGAACAATTCACCCCTATCTTGTAGGATAAAACCCAATCCATCAGGCAACATTCCAGAACCCATTCCCCGATAATTGCTTTGGATAAAAGACACCATATTGCCGTCCTTGTCTGCAACGGTGAGATAAATCGTTTCACCCGTTTCCAATTCACCCGCATTGAAGGTACGAGCTGCCCGTTTTTCATCAATCAATTTGCGTCTTTCGGCAGCGTATTCCTTAGAAATCAATTGTTGGACAGGAACATTGTTGAAGTCCATATCGCAGTAGTATTTCGCTCGGTCTTCAAAGGCCAATTTTTTTGCTTCAATAAACAAATGTGTATATTCTTGACTGCCAAAGCCCATACTTTTTAAGTCATACGCTTCCAAAACATTGAGTATCTGCAATGCTGCAATGCCCTGACCACTCGGCGGCAATTCCCAAACATCATAACTCCGATAATTGGTCGACACAGGCTCTACCCAATCTGAATGGTGACTCGCCATATCTTCATAGCTCAAAAATCCGCCATTGGCTTTCATAAACGCATCAATGGTTTTCGCAATTTCGCCCTTATAAAAAACATCTCTGCCTTTTTTGGCGACCTTCTCTAAGGTATTCGCCAAGTCTGGATTTTTGAAAATCTGCCCTTTTTGGGGTGTTTTTCCTTCAATGGTATAAGTTGCCAATACATTCGGATACTTAGAGATATAGGGTACATTACGCCCCCAGTAGTAGGCAATTAACTCGGTCAAGGGAAAACCATTTCGGGCATAGTCAATGGCAGGCTGCAAAATGTCTTTCATGGGCATCTTGCCAAATTTTCCATGTAGTTCGAACCAGCCGTCCACACATCCTGGAACGGATACAGGCAAAGGCCCTAATGATGGGATTTTTTCGATGCCTTTTTCTTTGAAGTAGTCCAAAGTCAGGCTCTTGGGAGAGCGACCACTGGCATTGAGGGCATGGAGTTTTTGGGTTTTGGCATCCCAGACGATGGCAAACAAATCTCCACCCATTCCGCAGCCAACAGGCTCCATCAAACCCAAACAAGCATTGGCGGCAATGGCTGCATCTACGGCTGTGCCGCCTTTTTTGAGGATGTCAATCGCTACTTGAGTCGCCAAAGGGTGACTTGTTGCAGCCATACCCTGCTGTGCGATTACCTCACTGCGGGTAGCATAAGGATTGCTGGTCATTCGATTTTGTGCCATAGAATTGTGGAATTGAAGGACGAAAAAGAGTGTCAAAAAGTAGAAGGTTTTCATAGATTTCTTGTTGGTTTTGCTTACAAATATAGGCAAAAATGCCTAAGGAAGACAGCACAATAAATATTGTAGTATTCTCTCCACCCATTTTTCCCAAACTATAAAAAAGCTTTGAAATAAAATCAAAGATTTTTCCATATCTTTAAGCATCAAACAACAAGCTCTTTTCAATGGAAAACATCTTTACCTTCCTTTTTGCTATTATCTTCTTACTCATCGTTTTTGCCACGGTAATTGTTTGGATTTACTACCGCTATGTCAAACACACAAGGGAGCGATTTGCTTTTTTTTCAGTAGCGACTTTATCGGGTTTTATGCTGTCTGCAATCGGCTTGTTGATGGTACAATATCCTTTTTTCAATTGGTTGATAGGAATGACTAACCAACAATTTGGCACTAATTTACCTCCCTACCAACAAGAAGAAATCTGGCTCAATGCAGGTAGCACTTGCAGTGTTTTTCTTAATCTGCAAAGAATTTTGGACTTTGGACGAAAGAAGTGAGAAGCGAGAAGCAAGATGTAAAGATTTGGTAATCAATGATTTGCTTGTTTTCATTATTTAATCGTAAGTTATTCATTATCAATTGATTAATGTCCCACTTCCCGCATCTCTGCTCCCTCGTCCAAAGTCTAAAAGAATTAAAACAACAAAATATTGCTCAAGAAGATTAGATTTGCATGGATTTGATTATGAAATGGTTATGTGAAAAATAATTTGTTGTGTGCAATTATTTTCCAAGAAAAAAACAATTGTTATAGCCACATTATAAGATTTTTTTTCAAAATTTCTGTTTATGAGTATTTTGAACATGAAAAATAAATCATTGGATATTATCAACAATTCATTATTCATTGATTATCGTGCTGAACAAGTCTATTAGGACAATTGAAGCAATTATAATCCAATAAAAAACTTTTTCTTCATCAATCTCCATTCAAAAAAAAATCTCTTATCCCACCACAAAACTCCATATTATCAAAAAAAAAAACCTTATATTCGCAACCAATGAAGTGCAACACCCCGTTATAGCTTCATCAAAACAAACATTTTCCTATATAAGATTAAAGTAGCACGCCCCCCGCTATCTTCATCGAATAATTAGTCTTTCTTGTTGTAACGAAAGGCTATTATGTTATGTCAATTTTTATTCTTTGCTATGTATATGATAGTGTCATTCAATTAATATGCTATTTGGCGTATTGATTTTGATATGGAAGAAGGTTATATTTCTTACCATCGAATGACTATAAAATACAGTCAACGAATCCTTTTTTTAACATACAAAATATTGTCACATGCCCAGAAATTTCACCTACCTCAACTACAGTATATTCTTATTTTTACTTTTCACATTGTTATTTGTTCCTTCAAACCTAAATGCCCAAATCAACACACCCTCAATTGCGGCATTGCCCTTTGGTAGCAACACCACCTATCCAAACGGACTCATGCCCACCAATTTACCGACAAGTGGTACTTATGCACAAGCCCAAGATGCCGCCAATGCCTACAACACTTGGAAATCCAACTATGTCCAATCTTGTGGAGGCACACCCGAGCGTTTTCGTGTCAAGTTCGACAACCCTTCCGAAACCGTATCAGAAGGAATCGCTTATGGGATGTTGTTGGCCGCTTATGCAGCTGACAAAGCCCTATTTGACGGACTTTGGGACTACTACAAAAATTTTGCAAACGGCAATGGAGTCATGAACTGGAAAATCAATGGTTGCTCAGGAATCATTGGTTCGGGAGGGGCAACCGATGCCGAACTCGATGCAGCAATGGCACTTTTGGTTGCCAACCATCAATGGCCCAATTCCATCACACCCCACGACTACGAATCAGATGCCACAGACCTCATCAACGCCATCAAAGACCACGAAATCCAACCCACTACAGCCACAGGCCCTTATCAAACCAACAATGGCGACAATTGGGGATTTGGAAACAGTTGCAGAAATCCGTCCTATCAATCACCCGCTTTTTACAAAGCCTTTGGCGAATTTCTACCCACCCAATCCACCTTTTGGGACAATTGCGAACAAGCAAGCTATACTTTGCTCAATGCCAATGCCCATCCAACAACAGGCTTGGTCAGCAATTGGTGCGACCCTAACGGTACACCCAATAGCTGCAATGGCGCAAATGAATACGGTTGGGATGCCTGCCGCAATCCTTGGCGAATGGGAACAGATGTGATTTGGCACAACGATTCCGATGCCGCTGCTTTGTGTAACAAAATGGCGGCATGGATGCAGGGTGTTGGAGCGAGCAACTTACGAGGCCCATTGCCGCAAAACGGAACTGGCGGAGCCTACCACAGTCCCGCTTTCGTTTCGACTTGGGCAGTTGCCTTGATGGGAGCTAACAACAGTTACCAATCCTTGTTGAACAGCGTTTACACCGAAACAGTAGCCACACAAGATTCTCCGCCTTATTATTTTGGCAATACGTTAAGAGTCATTAGTTTGTTTGCCTTGACAGGCAATTTTTGGAATCCCTTCAATGTCGCCCCTCCAGGCCCACAAGCCCCTTTTGTCACCATCAACAGCCCTGCAGACGGCATTACCCTTCAATTGGGAAACGATGTTGACATCACCGCAACAGCAAGTGACAATGATGGAACAATTACCAATGTCATCATCAGCATTGACAATACGCCCATTTCCTCCTCCAATACAAGCGGCAATATATATTCAGCTACTTGGACACCCACTGCAATAGGCACTTACACCATCAGCGTGTCGGCAACAGACAATGAAAATATGACCACCGAAGCCACTTCAACTGTCACCATTTCCAACGACCCTCCACCAACTGCCGATTACAACTATGGAGAAGTATTGCAGAAATCCCTCTTTTTCTACGAAGCCCAACAGTCAGGAACTTTACCCGAGGAAAACCGAGTACATTGGCGAGGAGATTCAGGATTGGAGGATGGTTCAGATGTGGGTTTGGATTTGACAGGAGGTTGGTACGATGCAGGTGACCATGTAAAATTTGGCTTCCCAATGGCATTCTCCGCAACGATGTTGGCTTGGAGTGGCATTGAAGACCAAACAGCCTACGAATCCATTGAACAATGGGAAATTTTGCAGGACAATCTGCGCCATGTTTGCGACTATTTTTTGAAGTGCCACATTCGCAATACGGATGGTTCTACCAACAAATTTTACGGTCAAGTAGGCAATGGCGGTGCTGACCATGCTTGGTGGGGACCAGCCGAAGTAATGCAAATGAACCGCCCCGCCTATTTTGTAGATGCTACCCACCCAGGTTCCGATTTGACAGGTGAAACCGCAGCAGCCCTTGCAGCCGCAAGCATGATTTTTGCAGACAACGACCCAACTTACAGTGCTTTGTTGTTGGACAATGCCATTGCACTCTACAATTTTGCAGACACCTACAAAGGAAAATACTCCGATGCCATCACCGATGCCGCCTCCTTTTACAATTCATGGAGTGGTTATCAAGACGAATTGGTTTGGGGAGCGATTTGGCTCTATCGTGCTACCAATCAAGTCACTTGGTTGACAAAAGCCCAAACCGAATACCAAAATCTAAGCACCGAACAAGGAACAAATATTCCTTCCTACCATTGGACACTCGCTTGGGATGATAAAGCCTATGGTTGCTACGCACTGATGGCACAATTGACAGGACAACAAAGCTACAAAGATGACACTGAGCGTTGGTTGGACTATTGGACAACAGGCTACAATGGCCAACAAATCTCGTATTCTCCTGGAGGACAAGCCCATTTAGACACTTGGGGTTCTTTGCGTTATGCAGCCAATACCGCTTTTGTCGCATTGCAGTACAGTGAATTGATAGCCAACACGAACCCCAGCAAAAGCCAAACCTATTTTGATTTTGGAGTCAATCAAATCAATTACACTTTGGGCAGCAATCCCAACAACCGCAGTTACGTTTGTGGATTTGGCAACAATCCGCCCATCAATCCACACCACCGAACCGCACATGGTTCTTGGGCAAACAACATTAACACGCCCACCAACAATCGGCACATTTTGTACGGTGCATTGGTAGGAGGACCGAGTTCTGCCAACGACCAATACACGGATAGCAGAACGGATTACATCGCCAATGAAGTCGCTTGTGACTACAATGCGGGTTTTACAGGAGCGCTTGCGAATTTGCTCGGAAAACTTGGAGGCACTGCCCTTGCAGATTTTCCACAACCCGAAACCTATGATTTTTGTGATGAATACTTCAATGAGTCGAAAATCAACGCTTCGAGCAACACTTTTACAGAAGTTGCAGTGTGGGCAACCAATCATTCTGCTTGGCACGCCACAGAAACCGACCAAGTTTGTTACCGCTACTTTGTGGATATTAGCGAAGGAATTGCCAATGGATATGCTGCAAACGACTACACCACCACCATCAATACCGCTCCAAATGGAACAACTGTTTCCGATTTAATTCTTTGGGATGGAACGGTTTATTATGTGGAAGTTTGTTTCAACAACGTCAGCATTTACCCAGGCGGTCAATCCGAATCCCACAAAGAAGCCCAATTGCGAATCGCACTCCCCAACAATGCACCTTCCGCAGCTTGGGATGCTACCAACGACTGGTCTTATTACATTGCAGAAAACACTCCAATGAACAACAGCCTGCAAACCAATCCACGCATTCCGTTTTACAATGATGGACAATTGCTTTGTGGTGAACTGCCTTCAGGCGGCAATCAAAACACTCCACCCATTGCAGTCATTGCAGCCAATCCAATTTCGGGAAATGCTCCTTTGGTTGTAGCCTTCAATGCTTCGGGTTCAAGCGATGCAAACGGCGATGTTTTGACTTACAGTTGGGATTTTGGAGATGGCAATACTTCCACAGATGCCATTACCAACCATACCTTCAACAACTCAGGAGTTTACACAGTGATGCTGACCGTAAACGATGGCAATGGCGGAACAGACACTGAAACGGTGAACATTACTGCCATTGACGCAACACCACAACCTCCAACCGCTAACTTCACAGCCAATCCTACAAGTGGAGGCGTTCCTTTGAATGTTGCTTTTAATGCTTCTGCTTCGACAGACCCAAATGGCGATGCTCTCGCCTACACTTGGGATTTTGGAGATGGAAATTCAGCGACAGGTGTAAGCACCAATCATATCTATACTGCAATTGGCACTTATACGGCAATCCTTACAGTCAATGATGGAAATGGCGGAACAGACTCCGAAACTGCTATCATAAACGTCACCAATACTGCCCCAACTGCCAGCTTCACTGCTACACCAAGTTCTGGGCAGCCTCCTCTCGCAGTCAGCTTCGATGCTTCGGCTTCAATAGATGCCAATGGAGACAATTTGACCTACAATTGGGATTTTGGAGATGGTACTTCAAGCACTGGTGTTACAAGCAATCATACCTACAATAGCGAGGGCAATTATACGGTAACATTGACGGTCAATGATGGCAATGGTGGAATAGATACTGCTACAACGGGTATCAATGTTAGCCTGATAACCTGCAATCTATCATTGAAGTACAAAACGCCTGACACCAATTCGGGTGCTGCAGCCGACAATCAAATCCGAGCGCATTTTTTGGTGGAGAATTTAGGCAGCGACCCCATTTCACTTCAAGAAATCACCATTCGCTATTGGTACACCAAAGAAGGCACACAAAATCAAAATGTTTGGATTGATTATGCTCAAATTGGCAGCAGTAAAATTACGACCAATTTTGTGGAAATGGCAACCCCTGCAACAGGAGCAGACCACTATCTGGAAGTCGGTTTTACTTCAAATGCAGGTTCGATTTCGGCTGGCGGCAATAGCGGCGAAGTGCAAACCCGTTTTGCAAAAACGAATTGGTCAAACTACGATGAAACAGACGACTATTCCTATAATATGAACCATTCCTCTTTCCAAACTTGGGACAAAGTAACCGTTTACTGCAATGGCGTTTTGGCGTGGGGAACAGAACCCAACGGTTCTACTGGCGGAGGCGGCAACAACGCTCCCGTAGCTGCTGCAACGGCAACACCTACATCGGGATTTGCACCTTTGACAGTAGCTTTTGATGGCTCAGGTTCGAGTGATGCAGACGGAGATGCATTGACCTACTCTTGGAATTTTGGGGATGGCAATTCAGGAATTGGCAGTAATCCAAGTCACACCTTCACGAATGTCGGCACTTACACCGTCACCTTGACCGTCAATGATGGAAATGGAGGCACAGACTCTACTACTTTAACGATTGTCG
The DNA here is from genome assembly GCA_041392475.1 of Chitinophagales bacterium. Lineage (NCBI taxonomy): Bacteria > Pseudomonadati > Bacteroidota > Chitinophagia > Chitinophagales > Chitinophagales bacterium. Next base: position 1,033,525 of record JAWKLZ010000003.1, read on the forward strand.
TCAATTCCTCCACGCCAACTGCTTGTTTTTCTGCAACACCCACTTCTGGAACAGCACCTTTAGTTGTGAACTTCAATGCCAATTGCTCGATTTCTCCAACAGGTGCAAGTTTGACCTACTCTTGGAATTTTGGGGATGGCAATTTAGGTACTGGCAGTAATCCAAGTCACACCTTCAATAATGTCGGCACTTACACCGTCACCTTGACCGTCAATGATGGAAATGGAGGCACAGACTCTACTACTTTAACGATTGTAGTCAATTCCTCGACTCCAACTGCTTGTTTTTCTGCAACATCCACTTCTGGAACAGCACCTTTGGTTGTTAACTTCAATGCCAATTGTTCCAGTTCTCCAACCGGTGCAAGTTTGACTTACAATTGGGATTTTGGCGATGGAAATTCAGGAAATGGCAGCAATCCAAGCCATACCTTCAATAATGTAGGAACTTACACCGTCACCTTGACCGTCAATGATGGAAATGGAGGCAGTGATACAGAAAGCAAAGTCATTACGGTGAATGAACCAACAACAGGTGGTGGCGATGTAGAAGTGATTTTTACAGTCGACAATGTTTGGAATACAGGCTATTGTGCCACTGTAAAGATAATCAACAATACCAATGCAAACATTAACGGTTGGACTTTGAACTTTAATTTGAATGCAAATATCAACAATCTTTGGAACGCCAATTGGAGCAATTCGGGGAATAACTATACGGCAAGCAATTTGAGTTGGAACGCCAATATTCCTGCAGGCGGCAACAAAACTTTTGGCTTCTGTGCTTCCTATTCTGGTTCTGTCACTGCTCCTACAAATGGTGTATTCAATGGCAGTCCGATTATCATTACCTATGTGAACAATGCTGGTGGCAACATCGCCTTGCCTATCAATGCAGATGTTTCAGCAATTTTACAGAATGATTTGGTTATTCAACCGAATTTCACGAATAGTTCTGCCACATTGAAGTACCATCTTTCAGATGCTTCTTCTGTTCGTATTTTGCTCTTTGACCAAACGGGGAAAATGGTGCAAACGCTTGTGGATAAATCTTATAAGGGAGGTTTAAATTCATTGGAGTTGTCAACGAATGATTTGGTTGCAGGAAATTATTTTGTGCAAATGGTTGCGGAAGGGGTAACGGTTGTGAAGCAGTTGGTGGTTGTGAAGTAAATGAACTCTTTAAGTAATTAATTGTATTTGATTTTTTTGGCGAGGGATATCGAGTAGGTATCCCTCGTTTTTTTAAGAGAAGTGTTTTCGTAGCGTTCAAATATCAAAATCCTAAAAAACCACCAAAGCACTCCTAACCATTCGCCTACCACCCGTATCCAACTGATACACATATTCCCCACTTGGCAATCCGTGGTCACTCGGTCTAAACAAAGCCTTGTAGCTGCCACGCTCCTGAAAACCATTTTGCAGCGATACAATCTCTGTACCCGCACTGTCCAAAATATGGAGGCGAACCGTACCCGCCGAAAGCATCGCATATTTGATATAAATTGCCCCGTTTTCACCCTTCACAGGCTCATGGCCCAACAAAACCGCCTGATTGTTAGAACCTGCACCAGGACTACACGCATCCACCATGTTTTCAATCCTTGCAAAATTGTCCATCAAAACGGCATCCACAATCACAGGATCAATACACAACCAATCTTGCAGCAAAGTCGCATAAATCGAACGGAAATCGGTATGGTGTTCCAAATACGCACCACTTCGCACATCACCGCCATTTTCGGTACTTTCCAAATTGGGAGCTTGACCAATGAAGCCATTGCCCTGCAATCCGCCACCAAACAACATGATTGGGCCAGCTTCACCATGATCTGTTCCCATTGAGCCATTCTCGTCAATCCGTCGGTGAAACTCGGTGAAAGTCATGGTCATTACCTCATTTTCAAAATCCGAACCTAAATCATCATAAAATGCTTTGACCGCAGTAGAAAAACGGTCTAATAGAATGGGTAAGTCGTTGATTTCGTTGGAGTGTGTATCGAATCCACCAATTTCGACCATATACACTTTTGCGCCCAAACGCCCTTTGATCAATCGGGAAACAATCAACAATTGATTCGCCAAGTCATTGTTGGGATAGGTCACATCCGTTGAAGAGCTATCGTAGGCATCTTTGAGGGCTTGCGAATAGCGGAAAGTATTGTTGGACATTTCACGAATGAAACCCAACTCTTCGCCATACAAACATTCGGGCAGGTTATCAGTCCCATAGAGTTGCCCCGTTTGAGCGATTTGGTAAAACTCATCTACATTATTGAATACCAAACCCAAAGGATTAGACGCACCTCTAAAAATCATGTCGTTTTGTGTGCCAATTTTGATGGCTGCGGGAAAACTAGGAGGTGCGAGGAAGTAGGCGGGATATTCTTGCTCCAAATAGCGACCTATCCAACCCGAATTGACAAACTCATTGTAGTCACTTGCCGAGGCCCAAATATCGGTCGAGCGAAAATGTGAACGATTTTGATTCGGATAACCCACACTGTGAGCGATTTTCATTTTACCCGCATCCCACAATTCACCAGCAGGGGTCATGCTCACTTTCGGAATGCCAAAAGCCCCTTCCCCCAAAGAAATCATGTTGTCACTATCATTGGGAATGGCAATATTGGGGCGAAATGCCGAATACAAATCATATTGACCTATCGGCACTACGATGTTTTGACCATCCGAACCGCCCTTGAAGCGCAGCAATACCAAAGCTCGGTCTGTTTCGGCATTGCTCAATGCTCCCATCAAAGGGGATGGTCCAAAAGCTTCAACGGGAATGTTGTTGAGCATCATGCTACCGCCAATCGTTGCCAAGCCTGTGAAATACAAAAAATCACGCCGACTCCAACTTTTGTGTTCTTGTTCGTGGGCTTTGCCGTGTTCTAATTTGCTGCCAAAACGAGATTTATTCTTATTGTTAGATTGTTTCATTGTTGTATTGTTTTATGGTTGAATTGTTTCACTGTTTCATTGCTGAATTGATTTAAACAATAACAATTCAACAATATAGCCATTGAGCAATAAAACAATTTAATAAAGCTGAAACTCAGGCTGTCGAACCAAATAGACAAGCAAACCAAGTAGCTGTTCACCAGCTACTGACCAATCCAAATTCCAAAATTCTTGATCGAAATAATTTTGAGGAATTTCACCTTTGAAAACATTTGTTGCAGAGATGTAAGCCTCGGCATCATTGAAGCCCAAAGGCAAAAAGTGATCTACAAATGTTTGGGTGACATAAGCGGGGTTATTGGAGTTGCCTGAAACAGCTTTTGCCAAAGTTACCAAATTGTCCAATGAAATACTGGAAATATCATTGAACAGGTATTGCTCTGATAAGTCCCAACGTCGGGTAAGAGTATCTTCATTGAGCCACGAACGCTGCCCCTGCCAGCCTGCTACGTCAATTGGCTCCCATAAATACTGCCCCAATACTTCACAGGCACTTCGTATGCCATTCAGCAGATTATCGTCATATTCAAAACCTCCTTGGTGGATGAAACTTATGAAATATTGTGTAGGACTTTTGATCCGAACACCTATGTTTTTGTCGTCAAAAAAATGCTCACTTTTGAAAAGTTGTTTGAATACAGGGGCCAGTTCAAACTTGTTGTTTTTGAAGGTAGTAGCCAACTCATTTACAATCGTCGTGTCCACGTCTGTACTGATAAAATAGCGGTACAACTTGGTGCAGATATAGGTGGCAACATTGTTGGGGCGGTATTCAAAGATCAAATCATGTACATCGTCGTAGTTCCAAGGTCCTGTGTGTCCAAAAATCGTTTTGTCGTCCGTATCAAAATAATCGGGGCGAAACTCTGTGTCACGGCAACCTCTCGCCTGAAAACCCGTTAATGCCTTGGAAATGGCTACAATGTCGGCTTGTGTATAACCATTGTCCACACCCATGGTGAACAACTCCAATAGCTCTCGTGCATAGTTTTCATTGGGGTGGTATTTATTGCTTTGGTCAGCATTCAAGAACTGCACCATTGCAGGTGTTTTACCGATTTCGTACACAAAATCCCGAAAATTCCCTAAAGAATAATCCCCCAACACTTTGTAGTATTTGTAGAGGTAAGACGAACAATTATAGGTGCTGAATTGGGTGACAAAATGATTGTGCCAAAACAGGATCAACTTATCTCGAAAGCCATTGATTAACATATCATTCAGCCACTGAATTGTCCATTCTTTGCGATGATTGCTAATTTGTGTAAAAAAACTCATATCCATTGTCTCCCCATCTGCATAATCATTCACTGGGTCTGTAGTCCATTCCGACCAGTAAGGCTTAGGCGCAAGAGGCAATTTAATCGCGTTGTCAATGATTTGGTCAATCAAATCAGCGGGATTCATAGAAAGCGCAGCCGTAATTTGTTGGTAATTGGCACCGAATCCCATACGATTGTATAGGTGAGCAATTCGCCGACTGTCCCAAGGTTTTGAAGGTCTTGGAGCATATTCGGCGATACCATCTCTAATGCAGTCTATTGGCATCATATTGTATTTGATTTGAGTAGATTTTGAAGCACAATTTTACTACTTATTTTGCAGTCATGCTGTGGAAAAAATCAAATTTCGACATTGCAGTGACAGAGTAAAAGGGTCTGTGTTGAAAAAAGTCAATTTTTAGAACAAAAATAGTATATTTGCGTGTGATTGCAAATCAAGCACTTAAAGAAAATACACAAAAGATAATTTTAATTTGAGTGTTAATATTATAGAAAAAAATCAAATTATTTTTTTATTGCTTTTATTTTGGTTTTCCCTTCAAAATCTTTAAACTCTTCTTAAATCATGAATCAAATGAATTTTGAGAATATAAGAAGGTAAAACCTATTTTTTTTCTACAATGTTATCTTTTAGCATGTCATTTGATAGGAGTAACAGCAATGATGACTTTACCAACCACCCAAGTAACTATAAAATTAGCTCTGTATGAAGCCCAAAAATGTACTTTGTAAATCGCTAATCCTACTATATACCATAACTCTTCTCTTCTATTCTACAGCCGCTTACAGCGATCCGCTTATACGTCAATACTTTAACAATTGCGAAGAACTTCCCGATAGTTGGACCGCCGAAATTATCACAGGCGCAGCCAACTGGGAAACCGATAGTCTTCCCGATCTTATCGAAACCATAGTGCCAGAATGTATCGCCTATTTTAGCGATGACTCTCTGGGAGCAGCAGCCCCTGCATCTGCTGTTCAATTCACTTCTCCCAATTTTGACGCATCCTCTTATTCTACGGTATATTTGGATTTTGATGCGTATTTCTTCAACTTTTCGCAGGGAACACCCACTTTTGAACTGCAAGTTTTTGACGGAACAGCCTTTCAAACCGTTTTTACCATTGACGAAAATAGTTTTGAAGGTAATCATCCGCTTTCAAGACACTTCAAAGTCGATTTAAGCGACTATATCAATGCCAATATGAGCATTCGCTTTTACTTCAATGACGGAGGAACTCATTCGGGGTCAATTGGTTTGGACAATATCGAAATAGATGGCACAGACAACCGAACCTATCTCGTTTTGGAAAACTTCAATGACAACAATGGTACGACACCAATAGGTTGGAGTAAAAATGCAATAACAGGGCCAGGAGAATGGAACTTTGGAATTTGCCCTGCAAATGCTTCGGACGAAACCAGCATTGAAGGCAGCAACATGGCCTATTTTGACGATTATTCTATCGGTTGGAATCAGCTACCTTCGATTCACCAATTGCTTTCTCCCTCTTTTGACGGACGCAACTATTCGGATGTGCAATTACAATACGACATCCATTTCAGAGATTATGGCGACCGCAACTATCTGAATGTCTTGCTCGAACACGGCAGCGAAATTACGCCAATTGCTACCTATCAAATCCAAAATTTCAGCGGCAACTACTTCAATGACTACGTACACGCCAGTATAGACATCAGCGAATACAGAGACCAAACCATGCGAGTCATTTTTGAATATGGCGATGGCGATGCCATTGACGGCAATGAAAACGGCTATGGCTACCGAACCTACTGGGCAGGAATTGACAACTTCAAAATCAGCGCATTGCAGCCCATCAACGACTTTTGCAGCAATGCCACTCCGATTGCCTTAGACATTCCTTGCACTGTGGGCAGCAACATTGGAGCAATATTTCAAGGTCCAACGGTAGCCTGCGTTGATAGTGCTTGGTCGGCAATATGGTACACTTTTGTAGCCCCTGCAACGGGCAGTGTGATTGTTGAAACTCAAGCTGATTTTGATGATTTAGTGAATGTTTTTTCGGGAACTTGCGGCAATTTCACCGAAATCCATTGCATCAATGAAGATATTTACGGGTTTGATGGAGAATATGCCGAAATATCTGGCTTGAACAATGGTGAAACCTATTACTTGAGAATCAGTGGTATAGGGAATTCTTTTGGCAAACTGCAAGGGGATTTGTGCCTGCAAATTCGAACCACCAATCCACCAACTGCACCTCCTGCCAACGATTTGTGTGTCAATGCTATACCGCTAACTATCAACGCTGAATGTGTGGTTGGCACGAACACAGGCGCAACTTTTGACGGCCCTATTCCAAGCCTCAACGACAAGTCTGATCATTCAATTTGGTACTCTTTTGAAGCTCCTGCCGATGGTGGCGCAACGATTCTTACCCAAGCCAATTTTTCGGATGTCATCACCCTTTTTGAAGGTACTTGTGGCAACTTGACCGAATTGTTTTGCAGTGACGAAGGGCAAGTATTATCGGCAATAGACTTAATTCCTAATCAAACTTACTATCTTCAAATCAGTAGTTTCTTCAATTCTTTGGATGGTGATATTTGCATTTCGGTAGAGCCGAGTAGCTGCGACGTAAATTTTGCGGTAGAGTTCATGAATGTCAATCAAGCCACTTGTCAGGGATTTGATGATGGCTCGGCTCAAGCAAGTGTCACAGGAGGTTTATCTCCTTATTCTTATTTGTGGAATGATGCAAATGAAACCACAGGAAACATTGCTAATAGTTTGTTTTCAGGCACTTATACAGTCATTGTCACCGATGCCAACCAATGTACTGCCTTCAATCAAATAGAAATAACGGGCGGTTTGGCAGAAATTCAAATCACAGGCGAGTTGGCGATATGTGATGGCAATATGACCACATTGACAGGCCCAAATGGTTTCTCCTCTTACAGTTGGAATACGGGTGCAATCACCCAAGAAATTGAAGTAAATCAATCAGGAACATATACCTTGACGGTGGAAGATGGTAGCAATTGTATAGCGAGAACTAGCGTAGAAATTACACAAGCGGCTGCACCTGAAATGCCGATGGTCACAAGTCCTGCCTATTATTGCCGCCGAGACAAAGTGACGCATACCGTTACGGCGGGCGATGGCGGACCAGTTTATAAACCCAGTGAATTGACGATTGTAGAAGGTGACGATGTACTGTTTCAGCAAATTGCAGGCAGCCATCCTACACAATCACTTTCTGACCCAATCGCTTGGGACGCATTTCCTTTGGACAGCAACAATCCAACTTATACGCTAACTGGTTTGGTGGAGGGAGTATATCCTTATGAATGTATTCCACATGCACAGTTCGGTATGACAGGAACGATTGAAGTCATGAATGATAGCGGTGATTTGGAGGCAATGGGTGAAAACTTGCTTTGGTACGATTCTGCAATGGGAGGTGTGGGTTCTCCAATCAGACCCATTCCCGACCAATCCGTTGCAGGAACTTTTTATTTCTATGTGAGCCAAACGGTGAATGGTTGTGAAAGTGAAAGGGCCGAAATTCAAGTGATTGTACAACCTGAACCGAGTGTAGAAATTGCAGGAGAATTAGAACTCTGCAATGGACGGACAACGATTTTGACGGCTACGGCTGGTTTTGTGAGTTATGAATGGAATACAGGTTCTGCTCAACAAGAAATTACGGCTACGATTGCAGCTGATTATACGGTAATCGTTACCGATGAAAACGGCTGTACTTCAATGGCTACTGTTAGCGTAGTAGAAAGCGCAAACTGCTGCCCCGAAACGGTTTTCATTGAATATGAAAACGACAATGCGCTTCCAGAATTAACACAAGTGCAATCGTTTATTCGGGCGGGAAATTTGACAGGCGGTGGAAGTGTGGAGGTGTTGAATGGTCAAAATGTGGGGTTTGAAGTGGGGGAATATGTGATTTTGGAGCCTGGTTTTTCAGCCGAAACAGGGGGCATTTTCAGTGCATCTATTGAAGTGTGTGAAGAACCTCCTGCAATTGCGGAAGGGGAAGCGATTGAAGTGAATGAAAGTTTGGCTGCCCAATTAGATAAAAATTTGACTACTGCCAAAACAGATTTGATTGTTTTCCCCAATCCATTTTTTGATGATTTGACCATTGCCTATTATTTGGCGGAAGAGGATGTGGTGACATTGAAGGTCTATGATGTATCGGGCAAACAGGTGAAAAAACTTTTGGAACATGAACCGCAAGTTGCTGGTACTTACAAGGTGCGCTATGAATCTTGCAATTTGCAGTCGGGCGTATATGTGTGTGTGCTGGAAACGAGTCGTTTGAGGAAGGTTTTGAAGGTTTTGAAGCGATAGTTTTCAAGTTAAATGAATAAAAATAATCCCCAAAAAATATGAATAACATTATTTCTACCCAATTTCAAAAAATGTTGTTTCAGAATACCATTACATCTACTTCAAGGTCATTGAAGTATTCATTTTATTTCTTCTTTTGTTTCTTTCTCATTTCCTCCTTGCTGCAAGCCGAAACGGTTACTTGGCAAGGTGATGTGAACAGCAACTGGAATACGGCAGCAAATTGGGATACGAATACGGTTCCCAATGCAGATGATTACGCATTGATAGACAATGCTGCTGCTGTTATGCCGATTATTAACAGTAATGTCGGTACGGTGATGGCAGTAGAACTGCAAACAGAAACGACCTTGACCATTGCAGCCAATGGTAATTTGACTATTGACGGAACGGGTTGTGGATGGTGTAATGGGATTTATGTTAAACGAGATGCCGTTTTGACCATTGCAGTCAATGGCAGTTTGAACATTCTTAATACCACCGCCAATGGAGGGATTTATAATGAGAAGGGTTCGGTAATCAACAACGGCGATATTCACATTTACGATACGACCTATCGAGGGATTTACAACTACACGAATGGCACGAATTCCCAAATCATGTATTTCACGAACAACGGCAACTTGCTCATTGAAAATACAGGAAGCGATGGTTTTTATAGTGAAATTCGGAAAGATACGCTGGTGTTGGAGAACAACGGGGTGATGGATTTCAAGCATACGAGATCTCATGCCTTCTACAACTATGCCTATCAAGACAGTTCGTATGTGGATATTGACAACCATGGAACGATTAGGGTAGATACGACAGGGCTTTGGGCAATAGGGATTTACAACCGAGTCCAACAAACTACGGTCGGCGAAACTGTTCAATTGGATTTTGACAATTATGGCATAATTGAGATTGACAGCACTTATAGCTATGGTATGTACAACGACAATTATAAGGGAAATTTGAATTTTACGAACCAAACGAATGCGACCATTGATGTGCAGAACATCAATTCGTGGGGTTGGTATAGTTACAACCGCATAGCAGATGGGTATTTGCCCGAAACTAATTTTGACAACTATGGCACCATCAACATCCGAAACACGAAATATGGGGGTATCCAAAATTACACCAACGGCAGTACCTTCAATTTCAACAATTACCACATTTTGTATGTTTCGCAGACAGGTGAAGCAGGGATGTACAATTACGCCAACAATGGCTATGCCGAACTCAACTTTGTGAACGATGGTACGATGATTTTGGATACGACAGGAACGCTCAACAATTGGTACAATTCGGGTTTGTACAATCGGGCGAGGTTGACGCAAGAGGGTGATACTACTTCGGTTTTAACCTTTGTGAACAATGGCAGTATTTCGATTGACAGCACGAGTTATCATGGGTTATACAACAATGCGGATGGCGGAAACTTGACCTTTACGAACAATGCAAGTGCTTCTATTGCCATCAAAAACACGAATGAAAGAGGGCTTTACAATTATAGTTTGGAACGCAGTTACAATACAAACAACGATTTTGTATTTGATAATTATGGCACTATCCTTATCACCGATTCTGGGCAACATGGGCTTTTCAATTATTGTGATACAGGAGAATTGGACTTCACCTTGTATGCCAATAGTGTGCTGACATTGCAGGATATCGGAAGTGATGGAATTCGCAACAGTGCTTATAACAGTGGTTTACTCAACTTTGTGAACAACATCAATTTGGGCATTAACAATGTCAATAACCAAGGTTTTTACAACAGCACTCGAAGTGGCGCAACGATGAATTTTACCAACAACCACACAATTGACATCAATACCGCCAATCAAAACGGAATTTACAACGACAATGAAGATGGCAGTTTGTTTTTTACCAACAACAGCAATATTTTCATTGACGATACTTTTTACGATGGCTTTACGTCTGACAGTGAATTGTTGGACTCCGAAAATTACACCGCCGCTTTTACGCTTGACAATTATGGCAATATTTCCTTGAACAATTGTGGTGACGATGGATTCCGAACCTATATCTACAACCATACTGCAACTGTGACCAACCATCCAAATGCCACCATTGACATAAACAATTGTAGTGATGATGGATGGATTAACAATTGTCAGGGAGAAAATGGTGATTTGACCTTCAATTATACTGCCAATTCAATAATTGACATTGACGACATAGGCTATACAGGGCTGTACAATTATCTGAACAATGGAGGCACGATTCATTTGCAGTTAAATGCCCCTTTGAATATTGACAATTGCGGTACAAATGGCATTTACAATGAACTGCGAGATGGCAGTAGTACAATGAATTTCAATAATAACAGTACAATAAGCATCCACAATGTTGGAACAAATGGTATTTTTTCTAATAACGACAACTCTAATCTTCAATTTAACAACAATGCCAATGCTGCAATCTTTATCAATGGTGCAGGAGGAAGTGGAATTACCAACGAAAACGACCACGGCAATGAAGCCTTCAGCAGTTCTTTTGCTTTTGACAATTACGGCTTGATTCGCATCGAAAACACACTTAGCAACGGTTTTCGTTCCCATACGAGCAACATTAACGGAACGGTAACAAATCATCCGAATGCAACTTTCGATATCAGTCATGTAGGAGAACATGGTTTTTACAACCGTTCGTATGGCAAGGGACAACTGGATTTTTTGTATGCGACAGGTTCTTTGTTGAAAATTGATACAGTGGGCGAAAGAGGAATGTACAACTATGCGAGCGATAGTGCGACCGTCAATGTGGTTATCAATGAGATTTTGGCGATAGACAGCTGTGGGACAGATGGTTTGCGAAATCTCACCCGTTCAGGTGGAACTGTCAATTTCACCAACAATAGCACCATTGACATTGATATAGCACAAGCACACGGCATTATCAACGACAACGAAAATGGTACCTTGAGTTTTATCAACCACCAGAACATCACAATTGACGATGTTGGAGAAGATGGCGTAAGCAATGAAAACGACATTTATGACAATGCCTATTCTGGTACATTCACTTTTGAGAATCGTGGAAATATTGCCATCAGGCACGCAGGAGATGAAGGGTTTTATACCCACACCAACAATATGGTTGGAACCTTCACCAACTTTTCAGAAGCAAGCATAGACATCAGTCATACAGGAAATAATGGTTGGGCTACAAATAGTTATGGAGGAGGTCAGTTGGATTTCGTCCACCAAGAAAATGCAACATTGAAGATAGATTCTACTTCTTCAAGTTGTTTTTACAACTATGCGGCAGAGGCAGCTATTGTCAATCTGACCTTTGAAGAAGAATTGGACTTAGACAGTTGTGGCATTGAAGGAATGTACAACTTGATTCGCAGTGAAGGAACAGTTAATTTGACCAACAACAATGTACTTGATATCAATACTGTCAATAATTCGGGAATGTGGACAAACAATGAAAACGGCACACTGAATTTGCTTAACAATGGTACGATAAGCATTGCCAACGTCCAACAATACAATGGTTTGGCTGCCTACAGTTCCACCACAAATACTGACTTATACAGCACTGCTACCAACTATACCAACAATGGAGCAATCAATATTCAAGATGTTGGAAATCATGGAATAGATAGTTATTGTTCGGGTTCGACTGCCACCTTCAATATCCTCAACAACGGCTCAATCAACATTGAAGGAACAACTACACATGGTATCCAAAACAATTCACACTATGGAAGTGTGTTTACCTTTGAAAATCGCCCCAACCACACCATTTCCCTCCAAAACATCGGCAGCCGAGGAGTTTACAACATCACCAACGACGAATCTACCGTCAATTTCACCAACGATGGCACAATTGATATTGACAATACAGGAAATGTGGGCGTTTACAACCATACCCGTGATGGTTTTGTAAACTTCAACAATAGTGGCACCATTGACATTTTCAATGCCGATGCAGAAGGAGGCTTTTACAACTACACCGAACAGCAAGTAAATGAATATACCACCGAATTGACACTGAACAATACAGGTATAATCAATATTGAAGAAACGGAAGGACATGGTTTGATGTTCAATACTGCAAACGGAACAGTCAATGCTACCAATTCACAAACAATAGATGTAAAGAACACCTTATACAGAGGACTTTATATCTACAACCGCCAAGTAAATAGTGAGCGAATATGTCAATCCAACTTCACCAATACTTCAACAGGTGACTTGATACTCAACGACATCAACGAAGATGGAATCTATCTTTACACCTATCGAGATACTACTGAATTTGTAAACGACGGTGCAATCACCATCAACAAAACAGGCTGGAGAGGAGTGAATCTCTACTCCGACAACAACAATACCTTGCTCTACTTCATCAACAATGGAACTGTTGAAATTGATACTACGGGCGAAGAAGGCTGGCACAATCAAGCCCGTAGAAGCGGAGCAGCAGATTCCCCTCCAACCGAATTAAATATAGTCAACAACGGAACAATTAACATTGACAGTACGGGACATGAAGGTTTTCAAACGTATGGTGAGCGAGGGTATGTCCACTTAATCAACGGAGTAGATGGGGAAATCATCATCCGCAATACCAGCGAATTTGGATGGCACAGTTATCTCTACAAAAACGAGGACACCATGACGGTCAACAATCTAATAGAAAACTACGGATTGATTGACATTGCAGATACCGACTGGTCAGGAATGCAGGTTTACAATTATAGAGCTGACAACCATGAATTTGTCAACCAATCTTCGGGTATTATTCGCATTGCAGACACAGGTGACAAAGGTTTGGAAATCGAAAACTACGGCAACAGCGCCAATTATTCACCCAATACCAACTTCACCAATCACGGATTGATAGACATTGACAATGTGCCATTTAGAAGCATTGAAGCCCAAAACAATCGTGGAAATATATTGAACTTCACCAATCATGGCACGATTGACATTTTCAAAGCCGAAGAATACGGCATCTTCAATTATGCCTACAATACAAGCACCGACTATTCTCCCATCGTCAATTTTCACAATTGGGGAACAGTGAACATTGACAGCACAGGCTTGGCAGGCATTCAAAACTACTGCTATCAATCGGAAGAAGTCAACTTCAACCAACACGCAGGCGACATCAACATTAGTCGTTCTTTTGACAATGGAATCGTCAATTATACCCTACAATACAATCGTAGCTATTCTCCCAAAATTCACTTCAATATGGAAGGAGGAACGATTGCGATTGACGACATCACTGAAGCAGGAATGTATAATTTTGCTTACTTAGACACCATTGAAGTAAACATCACTGGCGGTACTATCAATGTCAGCAATACAGGCACCTCAGGTATTTTCAACTATGCTTACGATGATTGGAGTGCATTGACTTTCAGCAATGGAGGAACAATCAATACCAACCTCACAGGGCGAGATGGGATTTACAATTACACCTACAACAACAGTTCAAGCGACACAACCAGCCTTGATTTTGTAAATACAGGTACTATCAACACCACCAACTCGACTGGCGCAGGTATTCACAACTTCAATAGAAGTGGTACGAATTTTACCTTCAACAACAGTGGAACACTTAACCTTCAAAATGCACAAGGAGAGGGTCTCCGCAACCTCAACCTCCGACACAACGACGATTATAGTGTGACCTTTGATTTTGACAATTCGGGTAAAATCGACATCAATACGACTTTTCAAGAAGGACTGAGAACCAACAATTATGGAGGTGATTTGACTTTCGACAACAGTGGTGTGATGATGGTTCGAAATGCCAACCGAGAAGGTATCGAAAATGTAAATTATCGAGACACCTTTGACTTCACCAACAACGGAACGATTCAAGTGTGGGATTCCAAAAACGAAGATATTTACAACTCGGCTTTGAAAATCGGCCCTCTGAATTTTACCAACAGCACTTGTTCGGTGATTCAAGTCAACGGCAAAATCAAAAACCACCAATACGCCAATTTCGTCAATAACGGCATCATCATGACCGCCTACAATGGCTTCAACGATAACAAAGGTAACTTCACCAACAATGGCATCATTGAAGGTCGCCCTGATGAATATTTCGAGACTTACGGCATTCAAAACATTGACGACCAAGGAACGATTTTGGACTACAATTTGCTCGAACCTTTGACTGGAACAGTCGGTCAGCCTATCTCTAATGCCGTCAATGACCCCGACATGATTTACACCATATTGGGTTGGTTTACAGACGAAACCCTTTCTACTTCGGCAGGAACGTACACTGCGGGCAACAATACTTTCAATCCAAATTTAGGCGTGGGAGAGCATATTTTGTACGTGCAAACAAGCGACAATATTTTGGGATGTACGACTGCAAGACCTGTTCAGGTGACGATTAATCCTGTAATGATTGCAGAAGAAGAAATTTTGGTGACACTCACGCCTTCAATGGAGGAAAATTTGGAAGATAATGCGGCAAAAAGTGCGGAAGCAGAAGACTTTGACTTCAATACCTCAACAGAATTGACTGTATTTCCCAATCCTTTCACCGACCATACCAATATTCAATTCCAAGTGGCATCGGATGATTTCGTCACCATTGAAGTGTATGGAATGGATGGGCGGCAAATTGCCGTTTTGTTTGAAGGTTATCTTTCGGCAGGTGAGGAACAACGTTTTGGTTTCCATGCAGAAGGTTTGCGGAACGGTGTTTATTTGGTGCGGATGGTGACGGATAAGGGCGAGGTGAAGAGTTTGAGGGTGGTGTTGAATCGGTAGAGGTTGAGAATCTCTCAAAATACAAAATGCCCCAAAAAATCGATTTCTTTGGGGCATTTTCATTTCAAATTGATAGTAAACCAGCTTTTACTCAACCACCACTTTCCTCACCTCATGTCCGTATTCTGTCTGCAAATGCACAAAATACAACCCACTCGAAACCGCTTCCACATTCCATTCAAAGCCATGAACACCCTGTTGAAGTTCAGCTTGTTGCAATAGTTTCACTCTTCGACCGCTGATGTCTAAAACCTCCAAAGCCATAAAACTGCTTTGAGGTAGATACACTTCAATTTTACTCTTGCTTCCAATCTGCAAGAAATTAGGAGAAACCTCCATTTGCAGTTGGTGGGGGAGGCTAATGGGATCAATATCGTCTAGGATGCAGTCGGGAACTGCTATTTCTTCAAACAATTTTCCTGTACAGCCTTCATTCGCAACATTGAAGGAAAGTAAAACACTCATGGATCCAGCAGGTAAATCGCTGATAGTTGAAGGATTTACAATGTCATTGGTACAAGCAGGAACAACCGAATAACTGCACATTCCATCCACATTTTCAATCAGTTCTACCGTTGGAGCTTGCGGATTGGGGTACAAGTTCACAATGTGTGTACCTCCTGCAATCTGAACACCGCCATCCACTTGACAGCCAATCGTCAAATTAAAAATAATTGCTTGAGCATTGCAGCCGTCACCCGTATAAATCAATGGATCATTTGGGTTCGGTGACCAATTGATTGTTGCCCTTTCAGCTAAATCTACACCTGCCAAAATTGTTTCATTGCTTGGTAAATTAGGCTTATTTCCATCACAAAGGTTTTCGGTCGTATTGAAAAATCCAGCACTTGTTGGACAAATTGCAGGGCAAGCAGGAACAGTCACATCGAATGAGATAGGGTCTGAACAAACGCCGTTCGTTACTTTTATAGTTTGAACCGATTCTCCCGAACCAGCTACTTGATTTTCAATCGTTGAAGGGTCTAAAATGTCGTTTTCACAATTTGTAATCAGTTCATAGCTGCAAAACTCGGTAGCCGAAACTAAATTCACCGTTGGAGCTTGCGGACTGGGATACACAGAAACCGTGTAAGTACCGCCATTCAAAACCACATCCATATTGTCCGTACAACGAATCGTCAATACATAGTCAATTTGCTGAGGCGTACAACCATCACCCTCATAAACCAAAGGCACAGTCGGGTCAATAGACCAGTCAATCACCGCATTTGTAGGATCATCCAAACTTGCCAAAATCGTTTCATCTGTTGGTACATTCGCCAAACCCATTTCACAGATACTTTCCAAACCACTAAAATTGCCTACACTTGCAGGGCAAACAATAGGTATTTCGGGACAATCAGGAACCGAAATATCATTAAAAGCCACAGCAGAACAACCTCCGTTTGTAACCGTAAAACTCTGGCTAATATTGGTTGAACCAGGAACTTGGTCACTAACCTCAGCGGGTGAAACCACGTCATTGGGGCAGTTGGGAACGACTGTGTAACTGCAAATTTCGGCATTGTTGAAAACCACTATTGGAGCTTCGGGAATAGGGTAGAGACTGATGGTAAATGTTCCCGCTTCAATATTTACCGTTTCGTCTTCGCTGCAAGTGATGGTTAGCGTAAATTCAACTGTTTGGATTTCGCAGCCATTTCCGCTATATGTTAATGGCAAAGTCGGATCAATAGACCAATTGATGACTGCATTGGTCGCATCATCTAAACTGTTGAGAATCGTTTCATTGCCGGGGACAGTAGGTGTGCCGCCATCACATAAATCTTCACTTGCCGAAAAATCTCCCGCCATTGAAGGACATACAGGTTCAGGATTGCAGATGCCTGTTCCTTCTTGCACAAAGGTTATTCGCACATTCTCACCCCAATCAAAACAGTCATCATCAAGGGTGAAGGTATGTGTACTGGTATTGTAATCAATATACGTGACAGGTGTTAGCCAAATTGTAGAGACTCCCAAACCATAAGGGTCTAAACCATTGGCAGTACCTCCAATCGTTACCGAATTGTTAGTACCATTGCCAGCAAGTGCAAAACCTGAAAAACCTGCCTGACCAAAAGGGGAAAGTTCTCCAGGATTGGCCGTAGAAATGACCCAACCAACTATAGGGTTTGCTCCTTCGGTCACTCCAAAATCCAAAGTAACCGTATTGACTTTCAAGATGTATGTATCTCCAACACACAAACTCGCCATCAAATTTACATCTGCTGCTACTTCAACGTTGGCATCGCAAGGCAAAGGACAATCCAATTGTCCATCTGCGTAGAAACTAACCGTGACCGCTTCGCCCCAATCAAAACAAGTTTGGTCCAATGTAAGAGCGGGCATTGCAGCAGGGTTGTAGTTGATAAAAGTCATTGGTACAAAACTGAGTGAACTGCTATTGAAGCCCAAAGGGTCAAGTCCGTCGTTGGTTCCATTCACAGTAAATGCAGTTGTCATCGCATTTCCCGCTACAATTCCCCCTGTATAGTTTGGATCGTCCAAAGGATTGCCGCCTTCGGGAATGTCGGTAAAGATAGCCCATCCCACAACGGGGTTTGCGCCTACATTTTCACCAAAATCTAAGGTGTTGACATCCGCCAAAAGTGTCACACTTTCATCCGAACAAATGCCAATATTTTGCCCAATTTGGTCGCTGAGGTCGACATTTGCGGCGCAACTTGTAGGGCAACCATCTGTGCCATTTGCCAAATAATTGACTTCAACGGCTGTTCCCCAAGCAAAACACTGTAAATCGAGTGTGAAGGTGTCAGAATCTTCATCATAATTCACATAAGTAATGGGAGAAAACCAAAGGGTCGCAACGTCTAGGCCATAAGGGTCTAAACCATTGGCTGTTCCTGTAATATTGACTACTGTTGTAAGAGGATTTCCTGCCAATACAAGCGCAGTATAACCCTCTGCAATCAACGGAGAAGCAGTGTCAGGGTTGGTAGTACTGATGGCCCATCCGACCACAGGATTTTCGCCTTCTTGAGGGCCAAAACTCAAAGTGTTCACATTGGCAGTAAGGTTATGGCTTTCGTCCGAACAAAGTGCTATAATGGTGGGTGCATTGGGGGCTAAGTTCACATTAGCAGGTGTGTTGGATACGACAGGAAATACATCTAATTCGCTGAAAGTGCCTTGATTGTGACGAGGTGTGTCGTCGTTTTTGTTCACTTCCGTAAAACTTGCACCAAAAGCAAACTGTGTGCTTTCGGTGTCGTCTATCACTTCAAAACAAACCAAACCAATGTTTTGCCAATTGCTGCCAACAGTCGGGCATCCCTGATTTGGGAGTTCCATAATGGCGGTAACATTGGCTTCGCCCGTGAAGGTATCCGCAAAAAAAGCAGGAGTCATATAAGCCGCATTGCCACTTGCACATGTTCCATTGTTGCCAAAGTTGATAGCTTGGTAAGTTGGATTATTGACAGCGTTCTCATTGAAGGTGAAGTAAAAGGTGTAAGACCCAATTGCAAAATTTTCAACATCCGAAGCCGATTTGATTTGTAGATTTATACAATAGTCGTTGTTGCCTGCTCCACAACCTTGCACAAATTCTTCAAATTGAAGGTCGTAAGTACCTTCTTCAACGATTGTCTGTGCGAAAGTTGGCAGCGTTGCAAAGCCCGTCAATATCAGTATCAAAGTGATTTGACAAGTTGCAAATCGAAGGAATTGGGCAAAGGTGCCTTGTGTAAAAATTATTGAATTAGAAAGAGTTAGGTTGTATTTCATGTCTTTATGGTGTTTGAAAAATAACTTATGGAAGGTAGTGAAAATTTTTGGTAAATCTGTTGATAATGTGAAAAGTAACTGCAAAAGAGTTCAAACTTCCCTATCTAAATTTATTTCCACTCCAAATAGGTGTTGATTAATCCATTCGTTGAAGAATCATGTTTGCTGATGGGTTGATTGGTTTTCAATTCATCCAGAATCTTTTTTGCCAATTTTTTACCCAGTTCTACACCCCACTGATCGAAGCTAAAGACATTGTAAACAATGCCTTGTACGAAAATTTTGTGTTCGTAAAGTGCAATCAAACTACCCAGATTTTTGGGAGTAATTTTTTTGATTAAAATAGAATTGGTCGGATGGTTCCCTTCAAAAACCTTGAAGGGAGTGAGTTTTTTGATTTCGGCTGCCGATTTCTTCTCCGCCTTCAATTCTGCAATGACTTCTTCCTCACTTTTGCCACACATCAGGGCTTCTGTCTGTGCAAAAAAGTTGGAGAGTAATTTTTCGTGGTGATCTCCTTCGGGATTGTGGCTTTGGGCGGGAGCAATGAAATCACAGGGAATCAATTTTGTTCCTTGGTGAATCAATTGATAGAAAGCGTGTTGTCCATTTGTGCCAGGTTCACCCCACAAAATTTGCCCCGTTTCGTAACCTACTCGATTGCCACTGCGGTCAATGGATTTACCGTTGCTCTCCATGTCAACTTGCTGAAAATGAGCTGCAAAACGGTGTAAGTATTGGTCATAGGGCAAAATAGCATAGGTTTCGGCACCGAAAAAATTGTTGTACCAAACACCCAATAAGGCTAAAATGACAGGCATGTTTTGGCTAAAAGGTGTGTGTTGGAAATGCTCGTCCATTTCGTGTGCACCCTCCAATAATTCTTCAAAACGCTCAAAACCAATGCTGCAAGCAATGGGTAGTCCAATAGCAGACCAAAGCGAATACCGTCCGCCGACCCAATCCCAAAAGGCAAACATATTGTCGGTATTGATGCCAAAATCACCTACTGATTGTTTGTTGGTAGAAACGGCTACAAAATGTTTGGCGATGGCCTTCAAATCAGTACCTGACTGCTTCAAAAACCATAGTCTTGCAGTACTTGCATTGGTCATGGTTTCTTGTGTGGTGAAAGTCTTTGAAGCAATGATAAACAAAGTTGTTTCATGGTTCAATTTCTTCAATGTTTCGGCAATGTGTGTGCCATCTACATTCGATACAAAATGCACCGTCAATTCGGGATGTTGGTAGTGCTTCAATGCCTCAACGACCATTAGTGGCCCCAAATCAGAACCGCCAATTCCGATGTTTACAATGTCGGTAATGCGCTTGTCGGTACAGCCTCGCCATTCGCCGTTTCGCACTTTTTTAGTGAAACTTTTCATCTGCTGCAATACCTTATTGATATCGGGCATCACATCTTTACCTTCTACTTCAATAGGCGTGTTTTTTCGATTGCGTAGAGCTGTATGCAATACGGCTCTACCTTCGGTTTCGTTGATAAATTTACCTGTAAACATCTGCTTAATGGCATCCTCTAGATGCAGTTCTTTGGCAAGGTCATTGAACAATTGCAGGGTATCAACGGTAATGCGGTTTTTGGAGTAGTCGAATAAAAAGTCTTTCCACTTAATCGAAAACTCTCCAAAACGTTTGGAGTCTGCGGTAAATAAATCGTGGATATTCAGGTCTTTTATCTGCTTGTAATGTGCTTGCAATTTTTGCCAGCTTTTGGTTTGAGTAGGGTTTGTTTTTTGCAACATGGTATTGTAAAATTGAAATTGGTATATTGGATAATTGAAAGCGAAAAATACTATTTTTTGAAAAAATAGTATTTTTTTTGTGGTGTTTTTCTTCAAATTAAACTTGGCAGGAATGATTTTGTTAACTTTTGCCAAAAAAATAGGACTTAAATATATGCGAATTGTCTTTATGGGTACACCTGATTTTGCTGTGCCATCTTTGGATATTTTACTTCAAAACGGTTACGATATAGTGGGTGTGATTACGGCTACGGATAAAAGGGCTGGAAGGGGAAATAAGTTGCAGCAATCAGAGGTAAAAAAATATGCCCTCGAAAAAGGTTTGAATGTTTTGCAGCCCAAAAACTTAAAAAATGAAGATTTTCAGGCAGAATTGAAGGCATTGAAGGCTGATCTACAAGTAGTGGTGGCTTTTAGAATGTTGCCTGCTTCTGTTTTTGAAATGCCTCCAAAGGGTACGATTAACTTGCATGGTTCCTTGTTGCCGCAGTATCGAGGAGCTGCTCCAATTAACTGGGCGGTCATCAATGGTGACAAGGAATCGGGGGTAACGACTTTTTTTATTGAGCAAAAAATAGATACGGGGGAAATTATTTTTCAAGCCAAAGTGCCGATTGCAGAAACGGATACTGCTGGAGATTTACACGATGCATTGCAAGAGGTGGGCGCAAAATTGCTTTTGAAAACGGTGAATGCGATTCGAGACGGTGATTATCCCAAAACGAAACAAGTCTTTGAAGGAGAGCCTAAAAAAGCTCCCAAAATCTTCAAAGAGGATTGTGAAATTAATTGGAAGCAATCTACCGAAACTGTTTACAATTTTATTCGTGGCATGAGTCCTTACCCTACTGCTTTTACGCATTTAGATGGGCAGTCATTGAAGGTTTTTAGCAGTGCCAAAATTATGGAGAATCATGGTTATGAGGCAGATACTTGGCTGTCGGATGGCAAGACTTTTTTGCGGGTAGCGACTTTGGATGGCTTTATTGATTTGAAGGAGGTTCAATTGCAGGGAAAAAAACGGTTGATGGTGGATGCTTTTTTGAGAGGTTATCGATTGGGGGAGAATGTGTTGATAAGTTGAAGTTTTGGAGTGTTGAAGTATTGGTGTATTGATGTTGTAGTGTGTTGATTAGACCGAAAAATAATTATTTCTATTGTGTACTAAACCTCACGAGACTCACAACATTCTAAAAAATAATCTTCTTCAACAATCTAATACGATGAAAAAGAGTTTTAAATTTGTCAAACTGATGCAAAATTTTGTATCTTTCAGTCATTTCTAACTACGAAAACCTTTTAAACGCATAACTAATCCGATGATTCACAGTTTTTTATTGCAAGCTACGACCAATGCTGCGGATGCAGCCGAAACCGTTCAAGAAATACCCGTATTGGAGTTATTGATGGAAGGAGGTATATTTATGTATATACTTCTTGCTCTTTCTATTATAGCGATTTACATTTTTATTGAAAGGTACTTTATTATTGTATCTGCTTCAAAAGTGGATAGAGATTTTATGACTCGTATTCGTGAACACATGCTCAATGGAAATATTCGAGCAGCAGCGGATTTGTGTCAACAGACCAATACGCCTACTTCTCGCATGGTAGAAAAGGGAATTCGCCGAATCGGTAAACCTTTGCGTAATATTGAAGTAGCAATTGAAAATGTGGGTAAACTTGAATTGTTAAACCTTGAAAAACGGTTGGCAGGTTTGGCTACGATTGCAGGTGCAGCACCGATGATTGGATTTTTGGGAACAGTGGTCGGGATGATTCGTGCCTTTTTCCAAATTTCTACGGCTTCTAATAATGTGGATCCTGGTGCTTTGGCGGGAGGTATTTACCAAGCTTTGGTGACTACTGCAGCAGGTTTGGCAATTGGGATTGTAGCTTTTATTGGCTACAATATCTTGGTCGCTATGGTGCAAAAAGTGATTTATAAAATGGAAGCGACTACGGTGGAATTTGTGGATTTACTGCAAGAGCCTGCAAAATAATAAGAAACTGTTTTGAATTTTCTACAACAATAAGCGGAAAAGAGACTCTCTTTTCCATAAAATATAAATAGCCAAATGAAACTGGAATCCAGTAACAAAATCAATCCCAATTTTAGTATGTCGTCATTGACCGACATCATATTCTTATTGCTCATTTTCTTCATGTTGACTTCTACCTTTGTCACGCCAAATGGCTTGAACCTATTGTTGCCAAGTTCCAACAGCCAGACGATGGTACAGGGAAAGGTTTCTGTTTCTATCACTCAGAATCTGGAATACTATGTGGGGCAGGAAAAGGTGAACTTTGCCGATTTGAGAGCAACTCTTGCAGCAGCCGTAGCAGCTTCAGAAGATCCCAAGAATACGACAGTTGTATTGAATGCCGAGAAAACAGTTCCGATTGATGAAGTAGTGCAGGTGATGAATATTGCCAATGAAATGAATGTGAGAATGTTGCTGGCTACCAGCCCAAAGGAGTAAGTCTTGTAAAAAAAAAATTTTTGCAGGTTCCAGACACCAAAAAAAAGGTAAAATGCATCTATATAAGTAGAAGGACAGAACAGAGAAGAAAAGTTTTAATATTTTGATTGTGAACACATTAAACTTTGATCGAATTAAACTTGTCCAACTACTTACATTTAGACTTTGGACCAAGGAGCAAAGATGCAAAAAGTAAACATTTATATTTCGCATCTTACTTCCTTCGTCCAAAGTCCAATACCTATGTAATTTTGGTTATTTCACAATATTTGTCAAATAACCGTAATTTTTTTTGAAAAAATCCCAGTACCATGAATCAGAAATATTTGGATCAAGATAAAGAAGGCATTTCCACCAAGGGGGTGATAGGTACGACCATTATTCATGCCTTATTGCTATTGTTGTTCTTTTTTTTAACCCTCAATGCCGTTGCTCCAAAACCAGAGCATCAAGGCTTGTTGATTAATTTTGGCAATGCAGACCAAGGATTTGGTGAGGAACAGCCAACAACAGATGCTCCTCCAGTAGTGGAAGAAGAAACTACTTCGGAAAATGTAGAG
The DNA here is from genome assembly GCA_041392475.1 of Chitinophagales bacterium. Taxonomy (NCBI): domain Bacteria; kingdom Pseudomonadati; phylum Bacteroidota; class Chitinophagia; order Chitinophagales; species Chitinophagales bacterium. The sequence continues at coordinate 1,057,442 of JAWKLZ010000003.1, forward strand.
GAATCTACACCTGAACCACAGACTCCTGAAAAACAAACTCCTAAGCCTATTGCAGAAAATAAATCGCAAACGGCTAAGAATACGGATGCGCCTTCGCTTCCCGAGAAAGATTTAAATAAGAAAACCGATCCCAAAAAGACCGAAACCAAAAAAACAGAGAAGAAACCTACACCTACTAAACCCAAAACTCCTACCCCTACTAAAACTACGCCCAAACCAGACGCACCAAAAGCAGATAAGCCCACGCCAAAGCCTACTGAGCCAGTAGAAACGAAACCCGACATCAATACAGATGCATTGTTTAAAGGCAGTAAAAACAGCTCTGGTGGTCAAGGAACCGATGGTTCTAAAGATGAAGATTTGGGTTCTAAAATGGGAGATGTGAAAATTACCCCAAACACAGGAGACACTCCTTCTGGCGAAGGCAGTGGTGGGGTAGGGGTGAGTCTTTCAGGACGTAGAGCTTTGTCACTCCCTAAGCCACAAGATGACTCACAAGAAGTAGGAAAGGTAGTAATTTCCATCAAAGTAGATAGAAATGGAAATGTATTGGAAGCCACCTATACATCATCTGGTTCTACAACTGCTAATGCGAATCTTCGCCGCAAAGCCATTGATGCTGCCAAAAAAGCAAAATTCAATGTATCTTATGATTCTCCTGAAGTTCAAACAGGTACGCTTTCTTATACTTTTAGCGTTAGATAAGGATTGCCAATAAAATACAAAGACTTCCTAAATTTTTGCTCTGAAAAGAACTGGGTGTCAAGAATAATCCACAATCTTTTGTGAATAGATTTCGGGAGTCTATATCGGAACCTTATTTTAGCTAACGTCCATAAGGAACACTTCAATCCCCCTAACTAATCACCTTTTACATGAGAAAAATATTGTTCATTTTAAGTTTTCTGTTAACTGGTAGTCTGCTTCAAGCACAGATAAAATTAATGCCTCCTTCTGAATTATTTGCCAATACTTATGCTGTTATCGTTGGAGTGGCCGATTATCCTACCAATTCGTTGAACTACACAGACGATGATGCCTATAAGTTCTATGGACATTTGAGAAGTTCGGCAGGATACAGTGTACCTGATGAAAACATTATTTTGTTGATGAATAGAGAGGCTACAAAAGCCAACATTATAGCTGCTTTGGAAGCGGTAGTACGAGCTGCAACAGCTACTGACCGAATTATTTTCTATTATGCAGGTCATGGAGCCAAACAAGGCTTGGTGCCAATAGATCACAACAATGTCACAAACTTAGTGGAGTTTTGGGAAGTGAAATCCATTCTGAAAAAAAGCCCTTCTCAAAATAAAACGTGTATAATAGATGCCTGTCATGCGGGAGCAGTGGACGAATCTTGGTACATAGGGATTGTATCGGATTTATTGTATGGCTACAAAAATAGCGGCATTGCTTTGTTTTTGGCAAGTACTACAAATCAATATTCACAGGAATCGTCGGAGGTGGGGCAAGGTTATTTTTCTTACTACTTGCTTCAAGGTATGAAAGGAGGCGCAGATTATAATGGAGATAAAGCGATTACTTTGGGCGAACTGCATCAATATGTGCTTGGGATGGTGTCGTATGTAACTAAAAATGAACAAACTCCAATTCTGGCTGGTGATTATGATGTGACTAAGATTTTGCGGATTTTGCCATAGTCATCACTATTAATTGATCTTTTGAAAAAAAACTTTCAAAATACTTTTGATACATCAAAAGTATTGGTGTATATTTGCGGCGCATTAAGAATTTGGTGAGGTGGGTGAGTGGCTGAAACCACCAGTTTGCTAAACTGACGTACTCGAAAGGGTACCGCGGGTTCGAATCCCGCCCTCACCGCTTGATTTAATGGTGAGTGATAATAAAAACAAAAAGTTCGGGGTGTGGCGCAGTCCGGTTAGCGCACCTGCTTTGGGAGCAGGGGGCCGCAGGTTCGAATCCTGCTACCCCGACACAAGATAATCAAGGAGTTACGATTCATTTTCGTAGCTCCTTTTTTTGTTGGGTCGAACATAGGTCGAACAACTATTGTTTTTCTCTTATACTCGCTTTTTACTCTCTATCAATAACACCCACAATATTTGAAAAAAAAAATCTGCCTAATGGTTTTGCTAAAACCAAACATCATTTTCATATATCATTTGAATGGGAGGGCTACTCATTACTAATGAAGTACCATCTAACTAATTTTCTGAAAAACCACTTTGAATAAAAAGTTTGTAAATAGAAAACTATTTTGCTTTTTTGATTGTTTAGGAGTTTTTTATTAGAACAACGATTAAATATAAACAAAATGACAAACTTTAACTTAATTCCATTTGCAAATGATGAAGAATCTAAGTCTTTTGTTATAGTAAAGGGAAGGTTCACAGCTATTTCTGGCATAAGAGTAGATATTTTAGAGTATGATAATACTAAACAAATATTGAAGGTAAGAGCAGAACAAGTAGTATTAAAAAATACAATTAGAAGTTCTAAACGTATTTGTGAAAGTATTATGTCACTCTTTCAAAAAATTCGAGAAAGAGGAATAATGATTCATATTGTAGCATTAACTTTCAAACCCGATTTCTCGAAAGTTACTTCTACATTTATAAAAGAAAAAATAGCTCGCTATGATATAAAACAAGTTGATTTGGTGTATTTTATGGGTTTAGACAAAACCACTATAAGCCTCCACTTAAAAGGTGAACGCTTGACCAACTATACAAAGGCAGCTTACTTTTATTTGTTTAGAGTTTTTGACCGTTTTAGAGCAATTCAAGCGGGAAAAGCAGCATTAGAAAGAAGTGAAAAGTTTAGGAGGGGTGAAGAAATCGACCGTAATAAAAAGACAAATTGGATACCATTGGATTATCAACCTAATTTTGATATAATTACGGCTGCTTATATTCGTGAACAAAAAAAGAAGTATGAAATCAAAAACAAGGATTTGGTCAAACAAATGGGCTTGGATAAATCTACGATGAGTTTAATTGTAAATGGTGGATACAAATTAACCAAACCAATCAAAGCTGCTTTCTTTCATTATTTCTATGCTTTTCAAATGAGCATAGAAGATTTGGAAAACTATACTCTGGCTAAATAGCAGTAACCTAAAATATTTTTTTCAACTCCGCTCTCATATCCTCTCTTGTATATTGATTTAACCTATGCCTAAGTTTCAACAACTTTTTAAAATTCTTAGTAGGTTCACCATTGTAATAGTTTCGATGATACTTGGGAGCATCCCAAATAAATTCTTTTTCCAACCGTCTTATCTTCATGCCCATTCCAATAACCCCACTATTCAAAGCCCTAAATTTTTTGGTATGGGTTTGCTTGTCGTAAATGAGATAAGGAAAGGAGGAACGATGTAAGAAATAATATTCTTGTGGAGGTTTGTAGAGCTTCAAACAGCGTTTGCCTGTATTTGGACAAAGGAAGTAATATCGAACACCTTTTCCAATGTTCATAGGTACGGTGACTAATGGTATTCGATAGTCTATTTCCTTCAATACTTCATTAAAACGGCTCGCTGTATATTGAAATTGAATGAAACTATCCTCTTTTGAGGTAGAAACCGCAATATTATACCTTGCAATTTCCGTTTTTCTACGTGAAACGGTAATGATTCCAGATTTGTAGTTATCGGGTTTTAAATAGCCCCATTTGCGTAAGTCTTTCAAAGATAGTATCAAACAATCTTCTACTTTTGTAGAATGTGTGCCAAAATATCCCATAATTTTATTTTTTAGACACTCTCAAAATGACCTAAATCTTTAAGAAATCGGCAATTTCAAAACCTATCAATTAGTTCAATAAAGCCGTTTCAAACTCTTTCAATCGGCTTACCGTTGCCTCCACATAGTAAGGTTTCATTAGTTTTGCTTTTCGGTTGCTCCAATTGGCAATTGCTGATAAAAGCAAGTCCGTATTTTGTAGGAGAGTTTTATCTTCATTGGCTAAATAATCAATAGTGGCTAACAGTTCCATTCCCAAAGGTGATTCAAAACCATCTATCAATTCCGATAATTTGGCAAATGCTTCTTTATCTTCTGACCTTTTGATTTTTTGAAGGGATTGTTCTATTTCTGGAATCTTGGAGGCTTCTATCTTGATTCTATCAAATGCCTTTGCTTCTTTGTATTTCGTACCGTCTAAATAGTAACCTTCTAAATCATCTAAAGCATGGCGCAAATTATCGGCATAGGGCCCGTATAGATGTCTTTCAAATTGGAGTCCTAAGTTTGCACCCAATCTTTGTAGTAAGTAGGCTAATTTATGCACCTCCAATATAGTGAGGTCGTATTCCAGTTCTTTGTATCGAATGATACTGTTTAGAATCAAACTCCTAAATTGGGTTAATTCAGGGGCTTTTTTGGTGCGCTTTCGTTTGGAGGTATAGGCTATTTCAGAAGGTTCAAAAAGAATAACCTCTACTTCAATTGTTGATTCTTCTACCTCAATAGTCAATTCAGATAGCACCTTTTCCATCAATGGTTTGACGGCTTCCCACTTCAAACCACCATTGCCACAACCAAGCGGAGGAATAGCAATAGATTGAATGTTGTTAGCCTTTATTACCTCCACCAAATCTTTCAAACCTTCCTCAATAAACACCATTTGAGATTTCCCCCTCCAATGTTGCTTTGTGGGGAAATTGATAATGTATTTGGGGTTTTGGAGTTCCATTGTGGGTGTCACCAACATTTTGCCTACTTGCAGTTTTCCGTTTTTGTGTGCCTTGTGGTAGGCTTCAAAATTCTTTGGATAGCGTTCTTTGAATTGCAGGGCAATACCTTTGCCCATTACACCAACGGTATTAACGGTGTTTACCAATGCTTGTACTTTTTCGTCAAATAGGTTGCCTTTTTTGTAGTTGATAGCCATAAGTTTGTATTGTGTAAATTGTTGGAGGTTGATTTTAGTTGGTGGCAGTGGGCTTTATACTTAGGCTTATGGAAAAAACCACTTTTTGCGTACTTGTGCAATAATATTCCTTTTGGCTTTCTGTACCAAATTATCTACATGGTTTTTCATATTTTCATCCAAAACCACTATCATTTTAACGCACTCAATAGGCAGATGGTTGTAAACTAAAAATTCTGCCATTCTCTTACGTTTTCGGTCATTGTCTTCTGGTGTATCGTTCCAATACTTCAAACGCATGGTATCCCAATCTATTCTTTCCAAATCCTTTACATCGTTGTAATATTGGGTAAAGTTCATAATTGCATGACCATCTGTAAACACATATTGAAGGGAACTATCTGCTATGATTTGGGCTTTGCTCACCAAATAAACGATTTCCCTTTGAAGTGGAGGGCTGTCACTTTTGGAATAGACATTGTACAACATGGGGGAACGTGGAGCAAAGTAAAAAGGCACATAGTCCGACAAAACACCATTGGGAGCTATGGGAATACGAAATTTATCACGTTTGGAAATGATGTCGCCTGAACCAATGGGCGCAAAATTGGGGTCTTGTGGTTGGCAGTATCGACAATGCAAACCCTGTTCAAGAATGAATGGTAGGTTGTCAATGTGGGTTATCCGAAAAATAGCCCCTTGCTGTGGACTGATAATGTTTGTTTCAAACTGGTATATCGGGTTCATTGGATTGATGTCATTTTCTGATTGAAGAAATACCTACCCCAAAAATTTTACACAATCCTCACTCACAAATTCCGCTTTGTTTTCTACCCAATCTGGCAGACCAGGAGCTTGCACCTGTTCCCCTTTTAGTTCCTTATCTGCAACGTTGAAATTGAGTTCAAGCAATTGGGAAAGCACATCTTTTCTTTTGTCAAAACCATACGCCTCCATTACTGCATTGTCTAATTGTTGATGCAGGGTTTTGATAGGGTTGCTTCCATCTTGTTCGACAATACGGTATAAATCCCTTAAACTGTATTGGTATTTCTGCATAATGGCAGTACGTTTTTCCCTCAATGTTTTGGCAGCTTTTGCCACTTTTTTGATTTGGGATAAGGTAGGATTTTGAGGAAAAGGAAAGGTATCCCATACTGTATTTGTAGTATAACGATAACGACCTTCTAACGTTGAACATTTAGCTTTCCACCATTCCCAATGTAATTTTGATTGAATGATACCAAATGTAAAATCATCTTCAAAGGCAAACACCATTAAAGCATCATTGGGATTTATTGTTGTTGAAACAAAGTCAAATATTGGTCTTAATGAAATTCTTGAACAAACTATATACCTTTTAAAATCTGTAATAGATTGAAGCATATCCTTTCGTCCATAGGATATTTGCCACCATTTATTGTAAAAATTAATGTGGTGTTTATTGGTCTTGGCTTTAGGATTCTTCTCTAATAGAGTTTTATTTTTTAGTGCTTGTGCTTCTGCTTTTTTCTTCCTATCTGGTAAAACTCTTTGGCTTACGACTGTATAAGGAATTTTGTAAGATGCAGCCTCAAACTGGTCTTTTTGTGTGAAATCAATTACAAATCTTTTAGGTTGAGATTGGAAATTAGAAACAAACTCATTTCCATTTAAAAAAGGCTTCATTACTTCACTCGCTTTCTTTTCCTTGCTCAATAGCTCTATTGCTTTATTGGAGGATAAAAGAAAGCCATTGTGTCCATGTGTTTGACCTTGAAATACACTTTTAGGATTTTTATTCACCTTCAATACTTTGGCTTTAGTTACATCTGTTTTTACACTAAGGCTGCTATTGATGTACTCCAATTCTATACCATTCATTTTGCCTTTTTCACCTTCAATGTAAAGTAGTTTCTTATCCTCATATTCTCCTTTATTCCAACATACAATAGAGACGCTAACTGCTGCATCACCAGACCAACTTTGTGAAGAAACAGCATTGAAGATTGTACCATTGTTGTTTACAATGTAATCTAAACCACCTTCTCGACTGTAATTTTGACGAATGGTATTTGTACCTACCAATCCTGCATAAGCACCTTCTTTCATTACTTTATGTGCTTTGTAAAACCAATAGACACAAAAATCAGCATGACCAGAAATTTCGGGATAAGCGTTCCAAAGTTTGTTCAAATATTCGCCTCCAAATTCTTCTTGCATTTTGTTTTTGGATTGATACGGTGGATTTCCTATAATTACATCTGCTTCATGCCATTTGGTAAACAAAGCATCAGCACAAATAATATTGTTGTCCAGATTGTCCAAAGGTAGAGCTTTTTCCAACTCCAAAGCCAATTCAGTTTGTTGGGTATCTATCCAGTTTCGGGTTTCTTTGATGGCAATTTCTTTGGCAAGCATCAGCGTAACCTTTGCCAATTCTACGGCAAAAGGATTGAGGTCAATACCATGAAATTGTTTTGGACTGACCAAACTCATTATCCCTACCTTTTTTGCACTTTTGGGGTATTCAAGGTGAATTTTGTTGAGGATGTCCATTTCCAAACGCTTCAATTCTCTATAAGCGATATACAAGAAATTTCCACTTCCACAAGCAGGGTCTAATACTTGGTATTCTGTAATTTCTTTACGCAATTGAAGCAATTCAGTGAGCGAATCGGCTTTGTTGATTCGGGTTCTCCACGGTTGGATAATGGTAGGGTGAACAATTTTGTAAATGTCTAATTCATCTGTAAAGTGTGCGCCAAAGATGTGTCTTTTGCCTTCATCCATGCTACTTTGAAAGATTGTTCCAAAGATGGCAGGATGCACCTTTCCCCAATAGGCTTTGCTTGCTTGCAGTAGGTCGTATAGTTCCTTTTTATTGAGTTCGATTGGGTCTGGATTGGTGAACAATCCACCATTGAAGTAAGCAATATCTTTGTATCTACCTCCTCTGGCAGCTTTGGGGTTTGCCATTTGTTGAAACAGACCACCAATTAGGTCATAAGAGCTTTCCCCATTGTTTAAACATTCATTGAGGAGGTTGGTAAAAAAGCCCTCTGGCAATAGTTCATAATCCTCTGCAAACATGGCGAACACACACTGCAATATAAAACGCTGTGAACGCTGCCTATCTTCTCCACGTTCTACCAAAGCAAAAAATACCTTTGCCACTTTGTCGGCTGCATCTCTGGTAACTTCCACCAGATTGTTTTCAAAGATGGGTTCTTTGGGAATAGGAAAAAGAAAGTTTAGAGCAGAATGTCTTTTTTCAAGATTGACCAATTTGATTTTATCCAGTGGTTCGTCTTGCTTGCTAAAGTCATAAATCCAAAATTCATCAAAATTGCATAGGATACAATATTGGGGTTGATTGGGGCGCAATTTCCACCAATAATCAAACACCTGTGAACGGTGGCTATCCAATTTTGAACCTCTTTTTTTCATTTCGATAATCACCCTATCACCCCAAAGTAAATCTGCAAATCGGGTACTTTTCTTACCTTTTACTCTAAATTCAAGACTTGCCCCTGCTTCTTTGTATCCTTCGTGTCCAAAGGCTTGAAATAGTCTATCACAAAATACCTGTGCTTCTCCTTTTTCGTCACCGTCCAAACGGCTCACATATTGGATGAATTTTTGAATGGTCTGCATATCAATAGAGTAATGGTTGTTTTTTTTGAAGTCAAAGCACAAAAATAACCTAAATCTTTAAGGAATTGCATATACCGTTCCTTTTTAAACATGAGTGACAAGGTAAGTTTAGAGAAATTACAATAGAAGATATTGCAGAATTGGACAAATGAACCGTACACCATTAAAATACAACCATGATGGATTTTTTAACTAAAGTTGAATTATTTGTTATTAAGCTTAATGTAAGGGGAGGTAGATTAAAAGAATCAATGCAATAGATGGTAAGGAAAAGGAATACACTTTGAGAATTGCGAGGGATTGCAGATATGAAGCGTAAAACAGGCGCACAAAATCAAGGCTTTGGTCAAAGCCTTTTACTGGCTAAACAATAAAAAATAATTTGAATGGATGGAAATGGGGTATTAATCACCATCACCTCTTCTTCTGAGTTCTTTTTGAAAATCACTCTCGTTGCTTCCTCCACCACCACGAAAAAGGATATAAAGACCTATGATTATAACAACTCCTAAAATTTCCATACTGTATATGTTTTATTGTTAAAGAATGATTGTAAATATAAACTATTTAATTCAAAATTGCAATACTATGACAATAAGAAGTCTTTTTTTTATTGGTTTTTAATCAAAAAATTACTGAAGTCTTTTTCATTAACCTTACAAATTTGAAAATTAGTCCAATGAATATTAAAGAAAAAACAGTAAAAGCAGTTTTCAAGTTCACATTCTCAATGCCTTATATAATGTCACAAACTACACAGGTTTAGAAAGCGATTTAAGGGTAAATGAGTTACACGCATATCATAGACAATATCAAACTATAATGATTCAAAACAGGCTAACCCAACCGATTTAGGTGAAATTTTGAATGAGGTAGTTATTGAGCAGTACCAAGATTATTTTTTTCATTCCCCTAATTTATGACCTTTCCAATTTTAGGGAGCAAACTGGGGCAGTTTTTTTTGGTTGCTATGGCAATTTAGGTATGTGATTAGGCTGCTCTCTTTCTTATTAGAAGATTCATTATACAGTATTCCTTGCTATCTTTAAATTTATTTATCCCAAAACAAAGGGTAGTTATTTTCTGATAAGGCCCAACCAAAAGCCCTATCTCGCTTGATAAAATAGTCTGCAAGGTCGAAACCTCCACTCATATCTGATTGGGTAGCACGTTTTTCTAATAAATCCGACACAAGGATATTAAAGCCCATTTTACGCAATTGGTCGGCTTTTGTACTCCAATCAGTATAACAGCCCAAATCTGGATATAAGATAATCTTACGTCTATTTAGTGGCTTTATAACGTTTATATTCTTCCATTTACAACCATTTTTACCACCTGTTGCCAACCATAGGTATTTTGGCATGATTACAGTCATTAGGATAGCGGTTTTCTCACTTTCGACAATGGCAATGATTTTATCAGGTTCTTTGCTCAATTGATGCTCTCCAAAAAAACACTGTGATAGATGGGGTTCTTTTATACCCTGCTTTTTCAAAATTCCTTTTCCTTCAAAAAATATCTTGCTACGTCCTATATTTGGAGGTTCATCTTCCTTTATCCTTTTGCCTGTATCTGGATTGTAGAGCATTGTCTTTGCTTGTCGAACATTGCCGTTTATATCCACTTGCCAAAATACCGTTGCACCTCTCCACCGTCTTGCAGTTCCAATATTGAAGCGTTCTATCAATTGTTGAGTAACTTGTTTCTCAAACAAACTTTCCAAGTATCGGACAAAATGGTTTTCCTCATATCGTTTGAATGTTCCTTGCATCAGTGGAGGAGGAATATAGTTGATGATTGGAGGTTTGGGTTTTGGCAATATTCTGGGCTTGGGAATGTTGGGTTTTCTCCAATCCTCCACAATGCCTTTTAAGAAATCAGGATTATCATTTAAAAGCTGTTTGGGTGTATAATGATAGCCACAACTTTGTTCTCTGTCACATCTTCCTACATAATCTGGTAAATAGTCTTTTTCCTCATTGTCTCTATACCTCACAAAGCGTTTTTTCTCACAAGATGGACAAAGGAATTTTTTGGAACTTGGGTCTAATGAAAATCTATGTTGGGTTGAATACATGATTGAAGAATTTGAAATTAACAAAATTGGTACAAGGTGGTACAGTTGGTACAGGTGTACCACTTGTACCATTATGTACCAGTATCATTCAAATATCTTTCCCATGCCCTTTTAACTCTATTATGGTTTGTATTCAACTGCCTTGCTATCTGTCTGTTAGATAAACTTGAATTGTCTTTTTTTAATTCAACAATTTGGTTGTCCAACTCCTTTTTATCACTTTCTGATATTTGTTTCAAATGTTCCCTTTCTGTTCCATAATCAAGAAACTCAAATCGTAGAAAGTTATCAGGTTTGTCTATTTGGCAAACAATTACATTTTCAGTATCATAGGTATGTTCTGTATTCCTTACTTTGATTTGTTTTAAATACCTCAAACCTTTGTCCTTAGTGCTTTCACCAATAGAAAAACAACTATCACAAAAATTGATAAGCATTTTACTACCCTGCAAATCGTTTCGAGTAATCGGTTTGGAAAGGTCACGTTTGGGAGTATGTGCCAAAACCAATAAGGAAAGATTGTACTTAGATTTGAGTGACTTTAATTCCTTCATCAGAGGTAAAGCATTTTTAGCTTTTTCGGTTTCTGTTTTGAGGTAAGTCATATTGTCAATAATCAGAACCTTTGCACCTGTTCTTTTGATAGCCTCCTCCAAACTATAACTAAGGTAGGCTTCAAAATTGGTAAAATGTTCTGGTAATTCTATGTCTGTATTGATTTCAGCACGTTCAAAGTTGGGATGGAATTGGTAATGATTTTGGTAATTGATGGAATAACGATTTTCAAACTGTTTATCCGATAACTCAAAATCAAAGTATAAGACTTTCTGCTGTTGAGCTTCAAGTTTAAAACCACTGATATATTCACCTCTACTTATTGAATCTCCAATCTGAACACCCACAATAGATTTTCCTAAATTGGTATCTGCAAATAAGATGCAAATTTCTCCTTCAAACCAAAAACTATCAAACAGCATTTTAGGAATAGGTCTTTTATTTGCATCCTCCATCCATTTGTTAGCTGATTGAATTTTGAACATACCATATACAGGTTCAATTGTTTCAAACTCTTTTTCTATTTGTTCAAAATTCTGTTCCAGTTCGAGCAAAGATATATCTGTACCTACTTGATTAATCCCTTCATTTTTAGTATCTTTGCCATTGAAATTAGTGTTTTTAGAAGGGGTGATTAAATTCCTGTTTTTCATAATTCACCCCTTTTTTTAGTTAAATAATCATTGGTTTCTGCCTCTAATTCTGCAACTCCTTTTACCTTATTCTCCAATAACCATTTATCCAATTCCCCTTTATCAAAGTAAATCCTTTTACCTCTCTTACTGAAAGGTATTAATCCTCCACTGGTCAATTTATAACCATGTGATTTACTGATACCGATGTATTGGCATCCTTCGATAAAATTGAAGATGGTTTTTTGGTTGGTCTGGTCTTGTCGTTGCTTGAATTGTTCTAATAAGGCTTGTTCGACAACTTCTTTTAGTAGATTCCTAATTTCGCTTATTGAAATAGGAGATAAAATAACGTTTTGCATTGTATCAAAATATTTATGCGTTTAAAAAAAATATTTGATACAAAAGAACATAACATCCATTACCACACTTTACCGTTTTTACCTTTCGGTAATAATTGGTAATAAAAAAGACAAGTAAGAACTAAATTTTTATCAAATGGGCTTCAAATACACTTTTAAACTCCTCATAATCCTCATTTTTAAACCCATTTCTAAATAATTTTTCATTTCCTTCAAAATCAATTTCGCTTTTAACTGTTCTTTGAAGTTTTGCTTTAGTTAATCCCTTTCTAATTATTTCTAAATCCTCCAAAGCCTCAAAACAAGCCACTATACTATTTTTGGTACTTTTGTAAATCCAATTGTTATTTTCATCCAAAGCACCTATCCGTTCACTATTTAGAATTTTGAAAAACTTATCTACTCTATCTTGGTTGTTTCTGAAAAGTTCTAAAAAGGTCATTTCTTTTTTTCTGACATTACTCTTAGCTACTACCTTTTTCGATTTATTTAATACCTCTATCTTTTTGCATATCTCATTTATATGTCTTGACTCATTATCAAGCCATTTTTCAAGCAGTTGCACGTATTTCATTTCCTTATTGGAGTAGCCTCTCAAAAGTTTATTTTGTATTAACCTGTGATTTTCATTTTCTAAATCAATTCTGTGGGAATGAACGTCATCAATTACTCTTTTTCTTATTAATTCGGTGCTATTATATCCAATTAGAAGTTGCTTAGTTGCATCATTAAGTATCTGAATAAGTTCCCTCTTTGTTCTAACCTTAAAAGTTGAAAAACCAGTATATCTATTATAATCATGGTCATAAAACATAACTGATGTAGGAAATTTCTTTTTAAATTTGATTTTCAGCTTTTTAAAGTGTTGCAAATCTGGAAAAGTCTCTAACCATTTTTGAAAAACTAAATAGAGGAGGTTCAAATCTGATACACTACATTTTTCTTTAGTATTAGAAAAATCAGGAGTAATATATTTAAGCAGTTTTTCTTTCTTCTCTGGAGAAATAATTTGTTCATCTCTACTTATTATATTCTGCTTTACACCTTCAATATATCTATCATAACCAATATTAGGGTTTCCAAAACTTATTTTATTTAAATCAATGTAATGAGTGATTTCTTTATACCAATTGTTTGAATCAATGAATAGGTCAATATGTGTCTTTGTAAACATTATCTGCTTCAATATTTTTTGAGGAACATACTGAAAATCTTCTTTTTTCAATGTCCTTTTTTTTGACATTTCTTTATGGTAGTCACAACAATTGGGAAAATCATTAATCCAAGATTTCAACTCATTATGGAGTCTTTTATGGTTTTTACAACAGTTTGGAAAAGTCTTTGGAATAATACAGTCTTTGGGAGGGGTAAGCTCAAATGAAGGTGAGGTAATTTTGGTTACTTTTAAATTAATGAATGGTAATTTCATTGGTCAAGGGTTTAATTAAAAATTATTTACAATTAATAGCTCGTATGAACTTTACTATGATTATCTATTGATAAATTTCAAGGTTTTGAAAGGATAAGAGCAAAAGCGATAATATTGGAGACTTACCTTATAGTTTTGCTCATATTGTCAAGTTACATCCACTTTAAAGTAAGAGAATAACCTACCTTATTTAACTATAAGCAAAGATAAACCAAACAAGAAATAAATATTTTATGAAATTACTAACATTGTGTGGATAAAACAAAAGGCTTGCTTTTTGATAATTCATTTTTTTTTAGTAAAGAGCTAAAATATGCTTTTAAAGTAATCCTTGTACTGCTTCATCCAACACATCATTTTCAAATGCTTTCAAGTAAGTTTCTGTTATTTCTTGGGATTGATGTCCTAATGTTTCGCTAATGACTGCAATAGAAATGCCTGTTTGTTTTAGGTTGGTTGCAAAGCTATGTCGAGCAACATAACTTGTTAGGGGTTGAGATATACCAATGATTTGACCAATTTCTTTAAGGTATTTGTTATACTGCTTCAAAGTCTTTTTCTTTCGGTTGTCAATTTGATTGGGTTTCAAATCATCTTGAAGCAATATTGGGAATACATATTGAGTAGGTCTTTCTTGTGATTGGTAGTAATCAATAATTTTTTGAACAGGTGGTAGTATCTTAATTACAAAATTCCCTTTGGTTTTGGAGCGTGTATAAAAGATGGTATTATTGTGGAGGTTATTCCAAGTCAATTTCATCATATCCACAAAGTTCATTCCTCTGGTATAGTAGGAAAAGACAAAGTAGTTTCGAGCATCCACCAAATGAGAATAATTGAGGAGGTCTAAATTTTCAATCTTCCTAACATCTTCACGACTCAAAGCCTTTTTATTGTTGCCTCCTTTCAATTTGGAGATTTTGTAAACCTCAAAAGGATAATGTTCCCTTTTGACCAATTTCTTTTTGATAGCATCATTGTAAACGGCTCTAATAGTTCGCATTTTTACGCTTATGCCTCCTCCTGTTCCTCCTCTACTTCTCAAATGAATTTCATACTTCTCTAAAATGGTGGCTGTAATATCCTCAAATTTTATTTTGTTATTTGGATAGAAATTGAAGAATGATTTTAATGTCTCATCATAGACGGTTGAATTACCTGTTTGCCCTGACTTTTTCAAATCTTCAATCTTATCATTCCAAAAGCTGTAAACGTTCCTTACATCCGTTTTTTTTTGCCCCCTAAACTCATTTTCAAACTGAACCAAAGTAAGTTCTTTTCCATCCAATCCATACCTATCAATGATGTCTAATGCTTTTTTCTTGTAATTGGTGAGTAAGGTGTTTCTTGCTTGGTGGCTTTTGTGATTTCTCCTAAAAGACTCACTTGAACTATTCCATTGATTTTGTTTACAAGATAAACCCAATGAGATAAGTTTCTTCTTTCGATTAATGGTAATCCTCAAATAGATAGGAGATTCACCATTTGCTAAGATTCTATTTTTCTGGATTATTTTGATACTTGCCATTGTTGATTTGCATTTTTTAGGTCGAACATAGGTCGAACAACTTAGGCAAATATAGGAAAACTAAAGAAAAGAAACAAATAATAATTTCTTTGAAAAACAATTATTTATGTGTAAATTGCAACTATAAAAATACTAACAGAAATATAAAATCTCCTGCTTTGGGAGCAGGGGGCCGCAGGTTCGAATCCTGCTACCCCGACACAAGATAATCAAGGAGTTACGATATTTTTTCGTAGCTCCTTTTTTTGTTGGTTAAAACATAGTTTAGTGCTTGAACGAAAACTCTTAACTAATTGAATGTCAAAACATAACTAAACACTTAAACAAATGAACTTTTTAAAGTTTCCCCATATATCAATACCTTCAATAAATTCCTAATAAATTAACATCAAGTTGCTATAAGAATATAAAAATTGAAGGAAAAAGTTCGTTTGTTTTAACCATTAGTTATGTTTTGATAGACAGATAATTATCTCTTTCCGTTCAGGCACTAGTTTAAACATTTTTTCCAACACTTAATTTTGTTTAAACTCTCTTCACCCTATATTTTTTTCATAAATCAACAACATGAACAACGACAATCAAAATATAGACCCAAATACAACAAACTCTCAATCTGCCTCAAAAGATTTCCACTTTACGGCAATCACTTGGAAGGATGTCACCGACAAAGTAAATTTTCAAGCTGTGGGCGAATTGCTGAACGAAAAACTGACCTTATCCAACTATGGGGGAGCAGTGAAAAGTGTGTACTGTACTTTTTTGGCGATTCAAGCCAACAACGAATTTCACGATGAATTTGTGGACTTTGATACAGAAGAACAGATTTTGGAGATGGCGTTGAAGGTGGATATTCGACAATTGAAGGACGCAACGGAAGCGGACACATTGCAGCTAATGGCAAAGGTTTTTTTGGAGTATATTGTTCAATATCCAAGCATTGAAGGATTCGACCAAAAACGTTTTTATGCAGATGTCCAATCAGTTTTTGCGGAAAAAGGATGGTTACAAAATCAAAATACTGCCGTTGTATTGACCCTTTCCGAAAAAGCACAGATAACAGGATTGGAGGAAGCGATTGTTTCTCTTATTGAAACCGATATTGACAAGGCAGCTTTGGGGTGGATAAAAACCTATTGTCAGAAGTTGAAGGTGGAGTATTCGGATGTGATGCCTGAATTGTTCAATTGATATTCGATACTCCAAAAACTAAATCTTCCATTTCAACGTATAAAAAAGACCATTCAGCCAACTTTTTTTTCAGGCCAACTCACTTTTAACTAATTTTATCAGATTCAATCTAAATGAAATAAAACGATAAATGAATCGAATGCGAATTGCCTCCACCCTAATAGGGATATTTATAATGTGTTGTACTCCTATCGGTTCTTTTGCCCAAAACCAAAACAACCTCCGTCAAATAAACTCAGGTACTATTTATTTCAAATCCGATGCACCTTTAGAACTCATTGAAGCACAATCGAAATCATTGAAGGGAATTATTGATACCAAACAGCGCACATTTGCTTACACCGTTTCGATCGAGAGTTTCGAAGGGTTCAACAGCCCATTGCAGCGAGAACACTTCAATGAAAATTACATGGAAACCAACCTATTTCCCAAGGCAACTTTTTCAGGAAAGATAATTGAAAATGTGGATTTTGAATCAGATGGAGTATATGAAGTTCGTGCCAAAGGAAAATTGAATATTCATGGAGTTGAACAGGAACGCATCATCAAAGCTACCCTCCAAATTAATGGAGGACAAATGGAAGTTCATTCCAAATTCACCGTACCTTTGACCGACCACAACATCACCATTCCAAGGATTGTAGAACAAAAAATAGCCACTGAAATATATGTGGAAATCAACGCCCAATTTGAGAATTGAAAGACAAAATGAGGAGAAATCCGCAAAGAAGGAGATAAGAAATTGGTCAATCAAATGCCCCTCTATCGCTTCTATTCATTTCTTCCATTCCCATTCTAAAATCGGTACTGCTCTTTTTTTCCTCTTACTGCTATTTATCATTTCCTCCAAGATATATGCTCAAACTCCTCACTTCAAAACCTATGAAATCAGCAAAGAAAACCGTCAATTGAAGCCTCAAATATTGTTTCAAGACAGCAAAGGTTTTATTTGGTTGGGCACTTCCGAAGGTTTGTACCAATACAATGGGATTGACTTTCACTTGTTTCCATTAGCCGACTCCCTTTTTACGAAAACAACTCAAAGCGTGACGGCTATTTTTGAAGACCAAAAAGAACGATTGTGGGTGGGTTTTCAAAATGGCATCATCGCCTCTTTCCAAAACCTTCAATGGACACTCTTTGAGCCAGAAGAAGGATTGCCAAAAGTTCCGATTACTGCTATCGAACAAGACCCTTATGGCACGATGTGGTTTGCCACCTATGGCGAAGGTTTGTATTATTATCTTCCCATTGCCCTCCAAAATTCTTCTCCTACATCGCTTTTCATCCCCAATCGCCTCTACAATATCAATATAGAAGAAGGTTTGAGTAGCAACGATTTGTACGATATTGCAGTGGGCAAAAACGGAAAGATTTGGGCAGCAACTGACAGTGGTATCAGTATTTGCAGCATAGAAGAAGGTAAAAAACACATCGAATTGAAAGACATGACCGATGGTTTGCCCGATAATTTGATACAACAAATTGAAGCAGATAAAAACGGAAATTTGTGGATTGGAACCAACGATAAAGGTGTTTGTCAATACCGATTTGAAGAAGAACACTTTTACATTTCGCCTCAAATGAAAGATTGGATTTGGGGCAGTATCAAAAGTTTGGAGGTACAGGAGCAAGAAGTTTGGATAGGCACTCAACAAAACGGCTTGATACAGTACGTTTTGCAATCCAGTGAATATTTTAGGGCATACAATCAAGACACTGATTATACGTTTGGTATGACCAACAGCGTGTTGGCAGATTGGGAGGGAAATATATGGTTTACAGGCAGCAGCAATGTCCTACACAGCACCAACCGCAAGTTTGAATTTATCCAACAGCATGAAGGCGTATCTTTTAACCATATTGAAGCCATCTTGAGTGATAGTCAAAACAATATATGGTTCAGCAACAAAGAAGGACTTTTTCGACACAGCATCCATTTTACAGGCTTCAATGTTTTGGAACACTGCATCAAATCAAGTGATTATTCTGACCTCCACATTATTGCCATTTACGAGGATATACAGGGCTATATATGGTTGGGGACATTTGGCAAAGGAGTTTATCGCCTCAATCCCAAGAACAAACACTTGCAACATTTAACAGAATCAGAAGGACTTATTAACAACAATGTCTTGTCCATTTCTGGTAAAGATGCAGAAATTTGGTTGGCTACTTTGGGGGGAGTATCTAAGTGTATTTTGGACAAATCAAGTAATTCTGATACAGCTTCTCTTCAATTTGAAAACTACGACAAAAACAGCGGCTTGGGCAATAATTACATTTACAGTACCTTAGCCGATTCCAAAGGACGTATTTGGTTTGCAACAGATGGTCAAGGAATTACAGTTTTAGAAAAGGGTAATTTCACCAATTATGCCGACAATGTGGGATTGAAGGGAAAAGTAGTGTATTCCATTGCAGAAGACAAACAGGGAAATATTTGGTTCAGCACTGCCAATGCGGGAATTTATCGTTTTGATGGCATAGAGTTTAAAAACTTTGATTTGCGAGAGGGCTTGCGAGAACGGCAAATTTCGAGCATTGCGATGGATGGTCAAAACAATTTATTGATTGCTCACCGACAAGGGATTGACCTACTCAATACCGAAACCCTAACCCTTACCTATTATGGACAAGAGGTGGGTCTCAATGATATTACCCCTGCCCTCAATGCCATCTCCAAAGACCCACAAGGCAATATTTGGCTGGGAACACAAAACAGCATTATCAAATACTTGCAATTAGCAGACTCCCTTCAATTGCAGCCAACTACCCATATCAACCAGGTATTTGTATTTTTGGAGCCAATTGTTCCAAAATCCCATCTAAGCTTTCCCTACTACCAAAATCATATCTCTTTCGATTACATTGGTTTGTGGTACACACATCCCGAACAAGTCACCTATCAACATCAATTAGAAGGTTATGACCGAGAATGGATAAATACCAAAGATAAGTTTGTTACCTATCCCAATCTTCCTGCGGGTGATTATATCTTCAAACTGCGCTCATCTATCCACCCCAATTTCAAAGAGGCTGCCATTACCGAATATGCTTTCAGGATTCGTCCTGCTTTTTGGGAAACAACTTGGTTTATTCTAATAATTGTCATTTTAAGCATTATTACCATTTACTATACCACTACTATTCGAGAAGCACGACTCAAGAAAGAGCAAGCATTGGAGCAGCAACAGCTTCGCTTTCAGTTGGATGCACTAAAAAACCAAATCAATCCCCACTTTCTTTTCAACAGCTTCAATACCCTGCTCAATGTTATTGAAGAAAACCAAACACAAGCAGCAAAATACGTAGAAAAACTATCCGATTTTTTCCGTACCATTCTTACTCATCGAGATAAAGATTTGATTACTTTGGAGGAAGAACTCGCACTCATTCAAGATTATTACTACATCCAACAGCACAGATATGGCACTAATTTTCAATTGAATGTACATGTTGATCCTGCCAAAACCAAAAAAATGTTGCCCCCCTTGACCCTGCAAATGCTACTCGAAAATGCGGTCAAACACAACATCATTTCCAAGCGCAAACCCCTGACAGTCGACATCTACAATGAAGGCGATTCTTTATTCGTCAAAAATCCCCTTCAACTCCGTAAAGTTTCTCAACCTTCTACCAAAGTTGGGCTGCAAAATATCCAAAAACGCTACGAATTGCTCACAGAACAGCAAATCCACATTGAAGAAATAGATGGATTTTTTGTTGTAAAACTCCCGTTGCTGTAAAACCCGTTCAAGGTTGCCTTTTCCTCTTTTAGCTGCAATTTATTCCCGCATAGCATTTATTATGCTTGCTATATAAATTTTATGTATTTTTATTTAGTCTTATTTTCTTGATATTCAAAATTATATAGAAATTTTAATTTCCTCATTCAGCTCTACCAATTTCCTAATCAGCCATTCTTTCTTTTCCAAAGTGCCATCTTACCTTAACTTTGACACCAACAATAAAACACAAGTTGCAGCAACTAAATCATTCTTTAACTTTTAAAAACACCTTAACATGACACGTTTAATCCTAGTTTCAGTAGCGGCTTTTTTTATCACTTTTACAGCTTGTCAAAAAGAGGCTTTACCTCCTTTAGATACTCAAAACGACAGCGAACTTCTGCAAAAAGCAGCTTTTACAAACAACTCAGGAAATCCCATTGCAGTAAGCGATTTACCCTATGAGGTTCAAAAATACCTCAAGATTACCTATCCTACTGCTCCCATGATTGGTAGTTATTTCAACGATGATGGTTATTATTTTGTGCTTTTCAAAAGCGACTTGATATTGTACTTCAAAGCAAATGGAGTATATATGAAAGCAATCACTATGGAAGGCAACAGCACCAACATACCCAACGAAGTATTGCCAGATAAAGCCCTAAAATACCTAAAAATCACCTATCCCGAAAATCCCATTGGGCATACATTTAAGACCAATAACAATCAATTTCAAGTATTTTTATCAGATGGAATGTTTATTTATTTCGATGAATATGGAACATTTATGGAGGACAGCAATGGAGGAAGCGGCACAGGAAATGACAACGATACGGACACCGAAGTTGAAGAAGAAGCGGATATATTTGTAGCATTGAATGAACTGCCAAACAATACCCAAAAATACCTCAAAATATATTTTTCAATGTATGAATTTGGCAAAGCCTTCAAAAATACAAAAGGTTACAAAGCGTATATGGAGAATGAATTGTTACTTTATTTCGACCCAAACGGTGCGTATCTATCAGCAGATTTGAGCAATGCCCCCAATGCCATAATCAGTAAAATAATGGACTTCGAAGAGTTACCAATTGCTGCGATTAAGTTTGTCAAAAACAATTACCCCGAAGCAACCCCCTATTACACCTTCAAACAAAGCAATGAACAATATAGAGTCCAACTTTCCAATAACCTTATTATCTACTTCAATATGCAAGGTGAAGTGTTAGAAATTGTGGAAATATAGAAACCTATCAAATCGAATCATAATTTAAGTTGGCTGAACATATTGTTCAGCCAACTATTTTCCCCAATCAGCTATCTTTAGAAGGTAGATTCAGAGTAAGTGTATTACTTTAGCCTTACAGTAAGAAGATGATATATATTGGTGTTACAACCTAAAACAAAAATCACAAAGAGAAATGAAAGTACTCATCATTGAAGACGAATTTGCAGCAGCAAAACGACTACAAAGACTTATTCAGAACATCAATCCCGACATTGAAATCATCGAAGTATTAGACAGCATCGAAACCGCAGTAGAGTGGCTTCAAAATCATACGCATCCAGATTTAATGTTTCTCGATATACATCTTGCCGATGGTTCAAGCTTTGAAATTTTCCAACAAGTTCATATAATCACTCCCATTGTATTTACCACCGCCTATGACCAATATGCCCTTCAAGCCTTCCAACACAATAGCATAGACTACCTATTGAAGCCCATAAAACAAGAAGACCTATCGAAAGCCATTGACAAATACCAAAAAAGATATGGTGAAACTTCTCCTGCGATTGATTATCAAAAATTAGCCCAAGCGCTGCAATTACAATCTGCCAACCGTCAAACTCGCTTCTTAGTTCGATTTGGCCAAACACTCTTAGCAATAGACATAAAAGACGTAGCCTATTGTTATACTGAAAATAAAACCAACTTTATCATCACCTTTAACAACAAAAAATACGTCATAGACCAATACCTCGACGAACTCGAAAACATCCTAGATACCCAAAAATTCTTCCGCATCAACCGCCAATTCATTGTCAACTTTGATGCCATCACAGGAATGTACGCTTATTCAAAATCTAGGGTCAAACTCGACTTAAAACCTCCTTTTGAAGGAGCAGATACCGTAGTCAGCACCCAACGCTCCCCAATATTCAAACAGTGGCTAATAGGTAAGTAAAATTCTATTCTTAGCGTCCTTAGCGCCTTAGCGAGCCCCAAAAAACCATTCAGCCACCCCAATTCCCCATTCAGCCAAATTCCTCCTCAAAAAACCATTCCAAAGCCCTATTTTTGAACTAAAGATTTCTTTTGTTTTATTTTCAACCAAAGCTATGAAAACCAAACACCTCCTCATAAACTACTTCCTAATCATCGGACTATTCACCCTCCTACTCGCCATCACCGCCTGCGAACACGAACCCATTATACCCGACCCAATAGGAGAACCAATAGACACCACAACCACCGAACCCATTGATACCACCGACACAAACCCTGTTGACACCACCAATACAGGAACACCCTGCGAAGATGGAATCATATACTTTGAAAAAGACGTGTTGCCTATTTTCCTCTCCAATTGCGCCTTCAGTGGATGTCACGATGCTGCAACAGCAACCAAAGGAGTCATTTTAGATTCATACGAAAATGTGGTAAACACAGCAGATATAAAACCCTTCGATTTAGAAGCAGGTGACCTCTATGAAAACATCACCGAAAACGACCCCAACAAAATCATGCCTCCACCCCCAAACGCACCCCTCACCTCCAATCAAATATTCACCATTTCCCAATGGCTCCTACAGGGAGCAAAAAATCTTACTTGCGATGAATTAGGCACAGGCGGAAGCGGCTGCAATACCGAAAACATCACCTTCTCTCAAAATGTCTTCCCCATCATCGAAAGCAATTGTTTGGGCTGTCACAGCGGAGGCGCACCTTCTGGAAATGTCAATCTCACCAACTACGCCAACATCAAAACCCTAGCCATCAATGGGCGATTGTACGGAGCAATAAGCCGTCAAAGCGGATTCACACCAATGCCCTTCAATCTTCCAAAACTGCCCGAATGCCAGATTGAGCAAATAAAGACTTGGATAGATGCGGGAGCATTGAATGATTAGTTGTAGAAATAGGGATTGAAAAAAACCATGTGATCGCTTGCCTCCCCTTTTTCATAGATTCTTCCTAAACCCTGATTCAATTGAAGAATCTCAGAAGCGTTTCCATTCTGCAAAGAGAACTTCAAGGCATTCATTACTCCTACTATTATGACGATATTTCACTAAAAATTAGCCCCATTCGTAACCCATGAATTATTGGTTTACGAAATAATGCTTTATCACCCAAAAGAGAATAAACTATCTTTTTTGTTGCAAAAACACTGCTAAATAGGAAAAAGCCGTTCCCACAAATGCAATGGAAAAACCATATACACCACAAGCAATCCCCAGAGACCACAGACAGAGAAGCAAACATAAAAATAATGTTTCGAAGGCCTTTTATAATATTTTTATATTCAATTAATTGTAGGTATTATAAAGGCGAAATAGATAGCTATCAACTTGACAAATCACTGTATTAGTAATCCGTAGGCCAAACGATGATAATGTTTTTACCTTCACAAAGAAGGGCAATTAAGGGTGAATAGACAAGCATACATACATTGTTTTAGATGATTCAAAAAAACAATTTCTACTTTTTGAGGTACTCAAATCAAATAAACCATTTTGTTAAAAAACACAATGGAATCAATGAGAGAATGTACAAATCAACTAAATTTTCACCTTACCAAACACTCAGGAATATCTAAACAGGTATTTCCATCAGCCGAATAAGGAAATAAATAGGCTCAAGCAAAAGCAAGCAAATATAAAATGCCCCAATACTCCTCTGCCCATTCCTCATTCAACTGAAATTTAACCTCACTCGGCTGACATTTTTATGACAAATAAATATTTGACAATACCTTTGTCGCAGAGGCAAACAAAAACCTCTATCCTATTTTTTTTTTAACCACAAAAATGTTATTCAAAATGAAAAAGTTAGTAGTAATTTTATTAACAATCGTAAGTACCCTGTCTTTCACCGCATGTGAAAGCGACCTACAATCACTCGAAAACGAAACTGCTCAATCCAGCAAAGCAGAAACAGTAAGCATGGCTAGTTTACCTGCTTCTATTACCAACTATGTGCAGTCACACTACCCCAACGCAACCATCACCAGAGCAAGATTAGACAAACAAAACCGCTACAAAATTGACCTTAGCAACAACCTCCAACTCTACTTTACCAACAACGGTACTTTCATTAAAGCGGAAGCGGGAGATGATACAAATGACAACAATTCTCCAGACGATAACGGCGGAAATGGAAACGATGACAATTCTCCAGACGATAACGGCGGAAATGGAAACGATGACAACATAGGCAATGTCAATAGTTTACCTGCCAATATCAGCAGTTACATAACAAGCAACTACCCAAATACTACTGTAAGAGAAGTAAAGCGCAACGATATTGGAACCTACAGAATTGACCTTTCCGATGGCACAGACCTGTACTTCAATGCACAAGGAACGTTCTTGTTTTACGAACTCGAAAACGACAACGAAGCAACCATTTCAGCATCCAGCCTACCTGCCAAAGCCCGCAACTACATCGCTACCAATTACGCCAATACCAGCATTAAAAAAGCAAAAAGAATGCAAGCAGGCAGTTATCGAGTAGATTTAAAAAATAGCTTGCGATTGTTTTTCGACCAAAGCGGCAATTTTGTTTGGAAAAAATAGCGGCTCAAGCGAAAAATAAAGAAAGATATTATTGAAAGCATACATGTTTTTTATTTTTTCACAATGGGTGTGATAGATACAATAAAACGTATTGTTCGATTATAGAACAATGTAAGTATGGGTTAAGAGAGGTCAAAAGCGTTACGAACAGCCACTTGCTTGCAGGGGGCTGTTTTTTTCTTCCCATTCAGCCATACAGACAGACCATTCAGCAAAAAAAATAAGAATATCTACAAATATACTTGCAAATTTGAACCACTGATTTTAAACTTTACGGAGTAATAATATCCACCAAATCCAATTTACTATTGAAGTTTGATTTGAATTTTTAGATTTTTTGTTCTGTATTCACAACCCATGTAATAAAAAATTTTGCAGTTGATTTTAAAATTTTCAAAAAATGAAAAACGCTTACTCCATAATACTTTTTTTGCTCTTTTCACTCTTATCCAGTTTTCATTCCCAATCCCTATATGCCCAAAACTGCACCGCCAGTTTCGACTACCAAATGAACGGCTTAACCGTCACCTTTTCTGACCTATCCACCACCACATCAGGAACGATAACCAATTGGTCATGGGATTTTGGTGATGGTGTAGGCAGCATCTCCAATGACCAAAATCCTGTCCATACTTTTTCAACAGCAGGCGATTACACTATCTGCCTCACCATTACAGACTCCAACAACTGCACCAACACCTTTTGCTTAGACAATGCAGAAATATTTGCCTGCAAAGCCGCTTTCACTGCCGACCTCAATGGCTTAGAAGTCAATTTTACAGACCAATCCCTCACCACCGACGGAAGCACCATCACCTCTTGGTCATGGGATTTTGACGATGGAGGAACATCCAACCAACAAAACCCCATCCACACCTTTAGCGAAGAGGACAAATACAAAATTTGTTTAACAATAACCACATCTTCAGGCTGCAGCAATGAACTTTGCGCCGATGTCGAAATATGTGAAGTCAACCTATCCGTTTCCATCAATCCCAACTGCAATGCCAACAACGAAGTAGCCGTCACCATAACCGCCACCGATGTATTCGACAATGCCAAAGACATAGACATTTTAGTAGATGGAGTCATTCAAGCAGGCGGACCTTATCCCATAGATGCCACCACTCCCGTCACCCAAACCTTCAATATTCCAGGCGATGGACTGCAGCATACCATAAGCGTACAATCCACCGATATAGGCAGTTGCGCCACCAACACTACCATCACCGTACCCGATTGCAGTTCAGATTGTTTTCTTTCTGCCATCAATGTCAGCTACGCCAATCCAAGTACCACCAACATTCAAATCGGCGACAATTTTTTCAGCCCCAGCAATGTCACACTTGAAGTAGGCGACACCGCTCATTTTCAATGGGTAGGCTCAGGACACTCGACCACTTCCGATGCCACCACAGGACCAGACAGTTGGAATTCAGGAGTCATAGACATAGGCTCAACCTACGATGTCCAACTCCAAACACCCGCCATTCACAACTACTACTGCATTCCTCATGGCGGCCCCAACGGTACAGGAATGTCAGGAACAATCGTTGCCAACTGCCCCACAAATAACCAAGTCACCTTAGCCATTTCCTTCAATACCACCATAGCCAATCCAAGTGGTTTCAATCTTTATGTGGACAATGTGTTGGACACTGGAAGCCCTTACACCTATAGCGGAACGGGAGCAAACACCTTCAACTATACCTTAAATGGCGATGGAACAAACCATATTTTTCGCATTGAAGACATAAACGATTCCACCTGCGACATCGAAAAAAACTTCAATGCGCCCGATTGCGGAGCAGCACCAAGTTGCACCCTTTCCCTTTCTACCACCCAAACATCAGGCTGCAATACTGCCAACCAAGTTCCCTACGAATTAAATATTACAAGCATCAACGGAGGAGCGAATGGCTTCAATGTATTGGTGGATGGAGTCATTACTTCTACACAAACCTACAATGCAAGTGGCACAACAATTGTCAATCTGAATCTTTCGGGCGATGGACAAAGCCACACGATTGAAGTACAGGATGTGGACGATTCGACTTGTTCGGCAAGCACCACAACTATACTTCCAGACTGTTTTGCGGTATGTGATTTGACCAACCTCAACATCAGCACAGGTTCTGTCACCACCCACATCATCGAAGTCCAAGACTTCCAGTTTTTCCCTGCAAATATCAGCATCACCTTAGGCGACATTGTTGATTTCCAGTGGACAGGCGCAGTAGCCCACACCACGACTTCCGATGCCACGACAGGCGTAGATGCTTGGGATTCAGGACTATTGAATCAAGACGCAAGTTTTCAAGTGACCCCTACGACTTTGGGCAATCACCCTTACTACTGCACTCCGCATGGCGCACCGAATGGCGTGGAATGTCAGGAGTGATAACGGTCGTTCCCGACTGCAACAACAACCAAGTTTCGGCAACCTTGACCTTCAATGAAGCTAATGGCGGTTTTGGTGGCTTCAATGTGTTGGTGGACGGCACGGCAACAGCCGATAGCCCTTACACCTACGCTGCAAGCGGCTCAAATTCGGTCAATGTCTTAATCAATGGCGATGGACAAACCATACCGTTGAAGTGCAAGACGTGGACAACGGGACTTGTGCCGCTTCCACTTCAATAAGCACCGTAGATTGCAGCTTTACGCCACCTTGCGAACTGAGCCTTTCCGCCACCCAAACATCGGGCTGCAATGCCGCCAATGAAGTGCCTTTGGAACTGACCATAACGGCAAACAATGAAGGAGCGAATGGCTTCAATGTATTGGTAGATGGTGTGATTTCTACCACCGAAAATTACAATCCTTCGGGAACTACAACCGTCAATCTAAATCTTTCGGGCGATGGACAAAGCCACACGATTGAAGTACAGGATGTGGACGATTCGACTTGTTCGGCAAGCACCACAACTATACTTCCAGACTGTTTTGCGGTATGTGATTTGACCAACCTCAACATCAGCACAGGTTCTGTCACCACCCACATCATCGAAGTCCAAGACTTCCAGTTTTTCCCTGCAAATATCAGCATCACCTTAGGCGACATTGTTGATTTCCAGTGGACAGGCGCAGTAGCCCACACCACGACTTCCGATGCCACGACAGGCGTAGATGCTTGGGATTCAGGACTATTGAATCAAGACGCAAGTTTTCAAGTGACCCCTACGACTTTGGGCAATCACCCTTACTACTGCACTCCGCATGGCGCACCGAATGGCGTGGGAATGTCAGGAGTGATAACGGTCGTTCCCGACTGCAACAACAACCAAGTTTCGGCAACCTTGACCTTCAATGAAGCTAATGGCGGTTTTGGTGGCTTCAATGTGTTGGTGGACGGCACGGCAACAGCCGATAGCCCTTACACCTACGCTGCAAGCGGCTCAAATTCGGTCAATGTCTTAATCAATGGCGATGGACAAAACCATACCGTTGAAGTGCAAGACGTGGACAACGGGACTTGTGCCGCTTCCACTTCAATAAGCACCGTAGATTGCAGCTTTACGCCACCTTGCGAACTGAGCCTTTCCGCCACCCAAACATCGGGCTGCAATGCCGCCAATGAAGTGCCTTTGGAACTGACCATAACGGCAAACAATGAAGGAGCGAATGGCTTCAATGTATTGGTAGATGGTGTGATTTCTACCACCGAAAATTACAATCCTTCGGGAACTACAACCGTCAATCTAAATCTTTCGGGCGATGGACAAAGCCACACGATTGAAGTACAGGATGTGGACGATTCGACTTGTTCGGCAAGCACCACAACTATACTTCCAGACTGTTTTGCGGTATGTGATTTGACCAACCTCAACATCAGCAGGTTCTGTCACCACCCACATCATCGAAGTCCAAGACTTCCAGTTTTTCCCTGCAAATATCAGCATCACCTTAGGCGACATTGTTGATTTCCAGTGGACAGGCGCAGTAGCCCACACCACGACTTCCGATGCCACGACAGGCGTAGATGC
Organism: Chitinophagales bacterium; assembly: GCA_041392475.1. Classification (NCBI taxonomy): domain Bacteria; kingdom Pseudomonadati; phylum Bacteroidota; class Chitinophagia; order Chitinophagales; species Chitinophagales bacterium. Next base: position 1,086,229 of record JAWKLZ010000003.1, read on the forward strand.
TTGGGATTCAGGACTATTGAATCAAGACGCAAGTTTTCAAGTGACCCCTACGACTTTGGGCAATCACCCTTACTACTGCACTCCCGCATGGCGCACCGAATGGCGTGGGAATGTCAGGAGTGATAACGGTCGTTCCCGACTGCAACAACAACCAAGTTTCGGCAACCTTGACCTTCAATGAAGCTAATGGCGGTTTTGGTGGCTTCAATGTGTTGGTGGACGGCACGGCAACAGCCGATAGCCCTTACACCTACGCTGCAAGCGGCTCAAATTCGGTCAATGTCTTAATCAATGGCGATGGACAAAACCATACCGTTGAAGTGCAAGACGTGGACAACGGGACTTGTGCCGCTTCCACTTCAATAAGCACCGTAGATTGCAGCTTTACGCCACCTTGCGAACTGAGCCTTTCCGCCACCCAAACATCGGGCTGCAATGCCGCCAATGAAGTGCCTTTGGAACTGACCATAACGGCAAACAATGAAGGAGCGAATGGCTTCAATGTATTGGTAGATGGTGTGATTTCTACCACCGAAAATTACAATCCTTCGGGAACTACAACCGTCAATCTAAATCTTTCGGGCGATGGACAAAGCCACACGATTGAAGTACAGGATGTGGACGATTCGACTTGTTCGGCAAGCACCACAACTATACTTCCAGACTGTTTTGCGGTATGTGATTTGACCAACCTCAACATCAGCACAGGTTCTGTCACCACCCACATCATCGAAGTCCAAGACTTCCAGTTTTTCCCTGCAAATATCAGCATCACCTTAGGCGACATTGTTGATTTCCAGTGGACAGGCGCAGTAGCCCACACCACGACTTCCGATGCCACGACAGGCGTAGATGCTTGGGATTCAGGACTATTGAATCAAGACGCAAGTTTTCAAGTGACCCCTACGACTTTGGGCAATCACCCTTACTACTGCACTCCGCATGGCGCACCGAATGGCGTGGGAATGTCAGGAGTGATAACGGTCGTTCCCGACTGCAACAACAACCAAGTTTCGGCAACCTTGACCTTCAATGAAGCTAATGGCGGTTTTGGTGGCTTCAATGTGTTGGTGGACGGCACGGCAACAGCCGATAGCCCTTACACCTACGCTGCAAGCGGCTCAAATTCGTCAATGTCTTAATCAATGGCGATGGACAAAACCATACCGTTGAAGTGCAAGACGTGGACAACGGGACTTGTGCCGCTTCCACTTCAATAAGCACCGTAGATTGCAGCTTTACGCCACCTTGCGAACTGAGCCTTTCCGCCACCCAAACATCGGGCTGCAATGCCGCCAATGAAGTGCTTTTGAACTGACCATAACGGCAAACAATGAAGGAGCGAATGGCTTCAATGTATTGGTAGATGGTGTGATTTCTACCACCGAAAATTACAATCCTTCGGGAACTACAACCGTCAATCTAAATCTTTCGGGCGATGGACAAAGCCACACGATTGAAGTACAGGATGTGGACGATTCGACTTGTTCGGCAAGCACCACAACTATACTTCCAGACTGTTTTGCGGTATGTGATTTGACCAACCTCAACATCAGCACAGGTTCTGTCACCACCCACATCATCGAAGTCCAAGACTTCCAGTTTTTCCTGCAAATATCAGCATCACCTTAGGCGACATTGTTGATTTCCAGTGGACAGGCGCAGTAGCCCACACCACGACTTCCGATGCCACGACAGGCGTAGATGCTTGGGATTCAGGACTATTGAATCAAGACGCAAGTTTTCAAGTGACCCCTACGACTTTGGGCAATCACCCTTACTACTGCACTCCGCATGGCGCACCGAATGGCGTGGGAATGTCAGGAGTGATAACGGTCGTTCCCGACTGCAACAACAACCAAGTTTCGGCAACCTTGACCTTCAATGAAGCTAATGGCGGTTTTGGTGGCTTCAATGTGTTGGTGGACGGCACGGCAACAGCCGATAGCCCTTACACCTACGCTGCAAGCGGCTCAAATTCGGTCAATGTCTTAATCAATGGCGATGGACAAAACCATACCGTTGAAGTGCAAGACGTGGACAACGGGACTTGTGCCGCTTCCACTTCAATAAGCACCGTAGATTGCAGCTTTACGCCACCTTGCGAACTGAGCCTTTCCGCCACCCAAACATCGGGCTGCAATGCCGCCAATGAAGTGCCTTTGGAACTGACCATAACGGCAAACAATGAAGGAGCGAATGGCTTCAATGTATTGGTAGATGGTGTGATTTCTACCACCGAAAATTACAATCCTTCGGGAACTACAACCGTCAATCTAAATCTTTCGGGCGATGGACAAAGCCACACGATTGAAGTACAGGATGTGGACGATTCGACTTGTTCGGCAAGCACCACAACTATACTTCCAGACTGTTTTGCGGTATGTGATTTGACCAACCTCAACATCAGCACAGGTTCTGTCACCACCCACATCATCGAAGTCCAAGACTTCCAGTTTTTCCTGCAAATATCAGCATCACCTTAGGCGACATTGTTGATTTCCAGTGGACAGGCGCAGTAGCCCACACCACGACTTCCGATGCCACGACAGGCGTAGATGCTTGGGATTCAGGACTATTGAATCAAGACGCAAGTTTTCAAGTGACCCCTACGACTTTGGGCAATCACCCTTACTACTGCACTCCGCATGGCGCACCGAATGGCGTGGGAATGTCAGGAGTGATAACGGTCGTTCCCGACTGCAACAACAACCAAGTTTCGGCAACCTTGACCTTCAATGAAGCTAATGGCGGTTTTGGTGGCTTCAATGTGTTGGTGGACGGCACGGCAACAGCCGATAGCCCTTACACCTACGCTGCAAGCGGCTCAAATTCGGTCAATGTCTTAATCAATGGCGATGGACAAAACCATACCGTTGAAGTGCAAGACGTGGACAACGGGACTTGTGCTGCTTCCACTTCAATAAGCACCGTAGATTGCAGTTTCACCCCACCTTGCGAATTGAGCCTTTCCGCCACCCAAACATCGGGCTGCAATACCGCCAATGAAGTGCCTTTGGAATTGACCATAACGGCAAACAATGAAGGAGCAAGCGGCTTCAATATTTTGGTGGATGGAGTCATTACTTCAACACAAACTTACAATACGAGTGGAACTACAATTGTCAATCTAAATCTTTCGGGCGATGGACAAAGCCACACGATTGAAGTACAGGATGTGGACGATTCGACTTGTTCGGCAAGCACCACAACTATACTTCCAGACTGTTTTGCGGTATGTGATTTGAGTAATTTGACCTTATTGAGTGATGAACCACAAACACATATTGTTGAAGTGAAGGATTTTGAATTTGTGCCAAAAGAGTTGACGGTTAATGTAGGAGATGTTGTGCGATTTGAATGGACAGGAGCGATTCCTCATACAACTACTTCTGATGTTTTGGAGGGTGTGGATAGTTGGGATTCGGGTTTGTTGGGGCAAGGGTCAATTTTTGAAGTGACTATTCAGACAGAGGGTGTTCATTCTTATTATTGCATTCCTCATGGTGCGCCAGGCGGAATTGGTATGTCGGGTGTGATTACTGCTTTGTGGAATGGAGAAAGCAATTCTGTACCTGTATTGGCTCGTTTTGAAGCAGAAAATGGTGGTTTTGAAGGGTATCGAGTGTTGGTAGATGGGACGGTGACTGAGGGAAGTCCATACAGTTACAGCGATATAAGCGTGAATGAGGTTGTGGTGAATGTAGCAGCAGATGGATTGAGTCATATCATTGAAGTGGAGGACGTTGGAGATGTTTTTTGCAGTATTGAAGGGGCTATAACAACGATTGATTGCTGCCCTGAACCTCTTTGCAGCTTGAGTATTGCATCCGAACAAATATCGGATTGTGATTTTGATGGGCAGATTGAAGTCGAGGTGAGCATTGAAGGAATAGAAGTGGGTGAGAATGGCTTTAACTTATTGATTGATGGTAATTTATTGCAGGAAAGTCCTTTTAATTATGCGGTTTCGGGAACGACTGTTCAGACAATTTCGATGGTGGGAACGGGAACAAGTCGGCAGATTGAAGTGCAAGATGTGGACGATGCAAATTGTAGGGCTACGACTTCAATTGTGGCTCCGCTTTGTGGAGAGTTTTGTGAGGTGTTGAATTTGAAGGTGGCGACAGAGGAGGCGGTGAAATATGTGGTGGAAGTGCGTGATTTTGAGTTTTTTCCGAAAGATATTGAAGTACGTGTGGGTGATACGGTTTCTTTTGTTTGGACAGGAGCGATTCCACATTCTGCTACTTCGGATGCGATTTCGGGAGCGGATGTTTGGAATTCGGGCATTATTGGGCAAGGTTCTGTTTTTGAAGTAATTATTCAAACGGTTGGCAATCATCCTTACTACTGTATTCCGCATGGCGGTCCTGGGGGTATTGGCATGGTGGGTACGATTAGGTCTTTGCCGAAGTGTACGGTGAATACGGCAAATGTGGTGGCAAGTTTTGAAGTGACGAATGGCAGTCCGAATGGCTATCGGGCGTTTTTGGATGGTGCTTTGGTGTCTGAAACGGCTTTTGTGTATCAAAATGCAATGGGTGTGAATTACTTGAATTTACCGATTTTGGGAGATGGTGAAACGCATATTTTGACCCTGCAAGATTGGGACAATCAAGTGTGTGCGGCAAGTGTGGCCTTTGAAGTTCCGATTTGTGGTTCGGGAGGTTGTGAGATTGTGAAGTTGGCAGCTTTTACGGGTCAAAGCGTGAGGCATATTGTTGAAGTGCGTGACTTTGAGTTTTTTCCAAAAGAGATTGATGTGACGGTGGGTGAAACGGTGCGCTTTGTTTGGAAAGGTGTGATTCCACACACAACGACTTCGGATGCGACTTTGGGGGCGGATGTTTGGGATTCGGATTTGTTGGGAGAAGGGGCGGTTTTTGATGTGGTGATTCAAACGGTGGGGGAGCATCCTTACTACTGCACTCCGCATGGTGGACCGAATGGCATTGGTATGTCGGGAGTGATTCACGCTGCAATGCCTTGCGAAAATGATGAAATGACGGTGCAGTTGGATTTTGAGGCAATCAATGGCGGGGATGTGGGCTTTAATGTGTATGTGGATGGGAGTTTGCTGCCTGAAAGTCCATATCCTTATGACAATTCTAGTGGGGTAAATTCACAAATCATTCGTTTGGAAGGAGATGGAGCAGTACATACGGTGACGGTTCAAGATGTGGAAAGTGTAATTTGTGCCGACAATGCCCAGTTATTTTTGCCGCAATGTGGGGCTGCTTGTGAGATTTCCAATATTTCGGCAAGCGTCAATGAAGGCAAAAAGCACACGATTGAAGTGAGAGATTTTGACTTTTTTCCAGCAAATTTGACCGTCAATGTGGGCGATGTGGTGGAATTTGTTTGGACGGGAGCAGTGCCGCATACAACGACTTCGGATGCAACAGCGGGCGTAGATGTTTGGGATTCGGGCTTGTTGGGGCAAGGAGCGGGTTATGAAGTGGTCATTCAATCGGTGGGTGAACATTGGTATTATTGTATTCCGCATGGTGCGCCAAATGGTGTGGGAATGGCGGGTGTGATTGCGGCAATTGACCCTTGTGAAAATGGAAATCTACCTGTTAGGCTTTTCTTCAATGCTTTGAGTACGGGCTTCAATGGTTTCAATGTGTTGGTGGATGCTCAATTGACTGCGAATAGTCCTTTGAATTACAACGGAATGGGGCAGAATGAGGTGATGATTGAAGTGACGGGTGATGGTGAAACGCATTTGATTACGGTGCAAGATGTGGACGACCCAACTTGTCAGGAAACGATTGAACTTCAGATGCCTAATTGTAATGATGTTTGTTTGGGCTTCCATGCGGCTTTTTCCTTCAATGTGGTGGCAGGTAGTTTGGTGGTGCAATTCAACGATGCTTCAACGGTTGGCGTGGATAATTGGATGTGGGATTTTGGGGATGGTATGACTTCGATGGAGGAAAACCCCATACATACTTTTGAGAATGAGGGTAGCTATGAGGTTTGCTTGACGGTGGAAGATGTAGGCTTGGAATGTAGTGATACTTTTTGTACTGCAATTGCAGTGGGGGAAGTGGTTTGTGAGGCAAATTTTGAAGTGGAAAATGAAGGATTGACGGTTGAGTTTTTGGATATTTCGGTGAGTAGTGATGTTGTTGTGGAATGGTCTTGGGATTTTGGAGATGGTTTTGATTCTGATTTGCCGAATCCAACGCATACTTATTCGGATTTGGGTACTTATACTGTTTGTTTGGAGATTACAACTGCTGATTGTACGCATCAATATTGCGAAACGCTGGACTTGACGGATGTGTGTTTGTTGTTTGAAACGGATTTTGCGTATGAGGTGAATCACGGTGATTTGACGGTGCAATTGTTTGATTTGACGCAAGGTGGGGTGGATACTTGGCTTTGGGGTTTTGGTGATGGAGTGACTTCTAATGTTCAGAATCCTACTCATGCTTATTCGCAGGCTGGAAATTATACGGTTTGTTTGTTGGCTCGCAATTCTGAAACGGATTGTTTTGAACCGACTTGTAAGGTGGTGACGGTGGGTGATGTGGTGGGTATTGAGGATTTGGATTTGCGGCAAGTGCCTTTGGTGATTTTTCCGAATCCTTCGAGTCGTGAAAATGTGACTTGGCGCATTGTGGGGATTGATTCAAGGGATTTTGGGAGGGGGTTGTTGCTACAATTGTATGACTTGCAGGGAAAATTGGTGTATGGAGCTGAGGTGATTGGTAGGGAAACGGTGGAGGTTCGATTGGAGGAGAATTTAGTTTTGGCGGAAGGGATGTATTTGATGCGATTGGAAGGTGGGGATAGGAGGTATTTTGGGAGGGTAGTTTTGGAGTAGGCGTGAACTTTTGTGGCTCGCAAAGGCGCTAAGTACGCAAAGGGTTTTTGTATGGGGTCTCGCAAAGGCGCTAAGTACGCAAAGGGTTTTTGTATGGGGTCTCGCAAAGGCGCTAAGTACGCAAAGGGTTTTTGTATGGGGTCTCGCAAAGGCGCTAAGTACGCAAAGGGTTTTTGTAATGCTTGGCGTACTTGGCGGCTTTGGCGAGACTATAATCCATTTGCTACTCGCTTAATTCCATCTTTTATTAGGACTTCGTTGAAATTGATGAGTAAGCCTAATTTCTTTTCGGTTAGACGCAAGTAGGTTAGTAGGGTTTTAAAGAATACTGGGTGCATGGCTTGTACGGATTTGAGTTCTACAATGACTTTGTGTTCTACTATTAAATCTGCTCTGAAACCGATTTCCATTTTGATGTCATCGTAGATGAGTCCAATTTCTTTTTGTCTTTCTACGAATAAACCTAGTTTTCGGAGTTCGTAGCACAAGACGGTTTCGTAAACGGATTCTAATAGACCTGGACCTAATTTTTTATGGATTTTGAAGCAGGTGTTTACTATGATTTTTGCAATTTCGTTTTCGTGCATGGGAAGTGTGTTTTGATTGAAGTTATGTAATGTTTTTTGGAGTGTATATAGTAGATTTGATAGGCTAAAGTTATGGAAAATCAGAAAAACTACCTAAACATTGATTCCTCTTTCCTATTCAGCAGTCCTTTCTTCCCATTCGACTGTATTTGTGTGGTAGTGATTGAAGTAGTCCTTATCTTTGAATTGTAAATAAAAGGCAACATTTCTGCCCTTCATCAATTAACCGAATATGAAAAACCTTTCTTTCCTTGTGCTTAGTAGCTTATTGTTTTTGAATGCGTGTTACTACGACATTGAAGAAGATTTGTATCCTGAGCCAGAGGGAAGTACCTGCAATACAGAAGATGTTTCTTTTTCTGCTACGGTTGTTCCGATTTTGCAAACCAATTGTTATGTGTGTCATGCGGCAGATGTGGCTTTGGGTGGAATCATTTTGGAGGGTCATTCTGAGGTATTAAAGGTGGCGAACGATGGACGTTTGTTTGGGGCGATTTCTCACAATTTGGGTTTTTCTCCTATGCCGCAAGGTGCACCGCAATTGTTGGAGTGTGATATTCAGCAAATTGGAGCTTGGATAGATGCGGGGGCGTTGGACGACTGACGGTGGATGATGAACAAATTTAGATACATGTTTAATTTTTATAAGAAGGGAATATAAGTCTCTCACTTCAAAAAGTATGAATAGCAATCTTTTATGTCCAAAAAATGAAGTCTGACTTCTTGATTCTCTTATTTGTCTTCTGATTAAAAAAACAAATCATCATGAAAAAATACATCAAATACATCTTGTTACTGGCGGTTATCGGAATTTCATCTGCCTATTTTATGTACAACAAACCTCATAAAAACATCCAAAAGGCAAAGGCAGATTTCGCCTTGAACGCTACTGATTTGTTTACCGAATACGAGTCCAACGAAGAAACCGCAAATGCGAAATACTTGGACAGAGTGGTGGAAGTGGAGGGGAAGATACAGAGTATCAAAACGGAAGACAACGGACAGACAAGCGTTGTATTGGATAGTGGAAGCATGATGTTTGGAGTTAATTGTCAAATGGATACGACCAAATTGGAAACCCTTACTCGCTACAAAGAAGGTGATAACATCAAGCTCAAAGGCGTTTGTACAGGAATGTTGATGGACGTTGTATTGGTACGCTGTGTACCTATCGAATCATAGAGAATCCTTATTATATTTTAAAATAGTCATTATAGTAATTGATTTAGTCGGTGGCTTTTCACTTTATTGAAGAGTCACCTTTTTCAAACTTTCAGAAAAAAGCATCCATTAAAACCATTAAATAAACGTAATTACTTAGGTACTAATAATGTTGAAAATCAAATACATGCATTTTTTATTAATTAACCGTAAATTTTATAAATATTTGATAAACAGCAAGTTAATTATATTTATATAATTTTTATTTAATATTTACATGATTGTTTATTATTGATAATCATTCTCTTAAAATACCTAAGTAGTTACAAATAAACAACAACAAAATGAAAAACATCTTTTTAATTTTAGCCCTATTTGCTTTTTCTTCAATTCAATCTACTTTTGCCCAAGGCAAATATTTCACACGTGATGGTCATGTCTCTTTCTTTTCGGCTGCTCCAATGGAGAATATTGAAGCGGAAAACTATAAGGCAACGAGTATTATAGATACTGAAAACGGACGCATGGAGTTTGCGATTTTGATTAAGGCTTTTGAGTTTGAAAAGGCTTTGATGCAAGAACACTTCAATGAGAACTACATGGAGTCGGGCAAATATCCTAAAGCGACTTTCAAAGGCCAGATTCAGAATGCTTCGGTGATTAATTGGACGGAAGATGGCAGTTATGAGGTGACAGTAATTGGTGATATGACGATTCACGGTGTCACCAAAAACATCACTACCAAGGGTACAATAGTGGTGGAGAATGGTGCGATTAGCGCTAACTCTACATTCAAGGTAGCCGTGGCGGATTACGATATTGAAATTCCAACTGTGGTGGTAGAAAATATTGCCAAAGAAATTGAAGTAACGGTTGATATGAAATATCAACGCTTAGAAAAGTAATCTTTTTTTGAACTAGGAAATATATAGGAATGAGGTTGGAATGGGTATCTGTTTCAACCTTGTTCTATTAAGTAGAAAGACAGAAATGAGAAGCCATACTTCAACAAACATGTTAAAAATATATTTTATAAAAAATTATTTTGTTCAACTACTTACTTTTTCAATATCCCAACATCAACATTATAACCATGCAAAAAACACTTTTTACCATCATTTTAATTCTTTTTACTTCCTGCGCTTTTGCCCAAGATGACCTTTTGGACTTACTGGGCGAGGACGAAACTGCTGTACCCGAAACTGAATATATAAAAGCGAGCTTCAAAACTACGAGGGTTATCAATGCTCATTCACTCGAAAATACGGCTGGTGGCGTTTTGGACATCAAAATATCGCATCGTTTTGGATTTTTGAATGGCGGTTTGTACGAACTCTTTGGATTAGACCAAGCTACGATTCGCATTGGTGGTGATTATGGGATAACTGATTGGCTGATGGTCGGTTTGGGGCGCAGCAGCTTTGAAAAAACGTATGATGGATTTGTGAAATTTAAGCTGATTCGCCAGAGTCAGGGGGCAAAACAAATTCCGATTACCTTGGCTTTTGCTTCAAATGTTGCCATCAAAACACTAGAATGGCGCAATCTTGATAGGGAAAACTATTTTAGTTCTCGCCTCACTTTTACACATCAATTTATTTTGGGGCGTAAATTTAGTGAATCAACTACGCTGCAATTGATGCCTACTTTGGTTCACCGCAATTTGGTGGAAATGACGACAGAGAAAAATGATGTATTGGCGTTGGGGATTGCAGGGCGGCAAAAATTGTCGAAACGCATCGCTTTGAATTTTGAATACTACTATGTGCTGCCCGACCAAATTTTGGATAAATACACCAATTCTTTATCTCTTGGTTTTGACATCGAAACGGGGGGGCACGTTTTTCAACTGCATTTTACCAATTCTACTTCGATGATTGAAAAGGGTTTTGTGACGGAAACGGTGGGTAATTGGTTGAATGGGGATATTCATTTTGGGTTTAATGTGTCGAGGGTGTTTACGGTGAAGAAGCGAAAAAGGAAGTGAGGTCTCGCAAAGTCGTTAAGTACGGCAAAGAGGTTTGGAGGTCTCGCAAAGTCGTTAAGTACGGCAAAGAGGTTTGGAGGTCTCGCAAAGTCGTTAAGTACGGCAAAGAGGTTTGGAGGTCTCGCAAAGTCGTTAAGTACGCAAAGAGGTTTGGAGGTCTCGCAAAGTCGTTAAGTACGGCAAAGAGGTTTGGAGGTCTCGCAAAGTCGTTAAGTACGCAAAGAGATTTGGAGGTCTCGCAAAGTCGTTAAGTACGGCAAAGAGGTTTGGAGGTCTCGCAAAGTCGTTAAGTACGCAAAGAGGTTTGGAGGTCTCGCAAAGTCGTTAAGTACGCAAAGAGGTTTGGAGGTCTCGCAAAGTCGTTAAGTACGGCAAAGAGGTTTGGAGGTCTCGCAAAGTCGTTAAGTACGGCAAAGAGGTTTGGAGGTCTCGCAAAGTCGTTAAGTACGCAAAGAGGTTTGGAGGTCTCGCAAAGTCGTTAAGTACGGCAAAGAGGTTTGGAGGTCTCGCAAAGTCGTTAAGTACGGCAAAGAGGTTTGGAGGTCTCGCAAAGTCGCTAAGTACGCAAAGAGGTTTGGAGGTCTCGCAAAGTTTTAATTTATTCAAAAAATCCTTTCGGGAAATAAGCAAATATTCGATTTTCTTCAACTTTTTCGTTCTGCAAATGAAAATAATAATTGCCGTACTTCAATTTCTTTAAATCTATTTGTAGTTTATGTTTTCCTTTCTTGAAGCTTTTATTTTCAAAGAACTGCAAAACAGTATTTCCTTCAAAATCAATAATTTCAAAGGTAAGATTTTCAATACTTTTTTTTGCTTCAATTTGAACTTCAAAATCGGAGTGGATAATATTGGTAGCAGTAGGCAAAAGGTAAAATTTAGATGTGTTCATAGTCGGATTTGTATGAGGGTTAAAAGAAAAATAAACCAAAAACAATTCTTCATACATACGTTTTCCCCAAAGCATGGTTCGAGGTGGGTCGTTGGGATTTGCGAGGTTTTCGAGTGTATTGTCGTATTCTGCAAGGGCATGAATGACGGTTCCTTTCTTCAATATTTTGGGAGCTTGGTACTCAAAAAACTGCTTCCAATGAAAATCCCAATCTTTGATTTTTAACAATACTTCTGCCTCTCTATTATTGGGGGCGACTGCAAAAATTTCCCATTTGCGTCCCAAATAATGCGCTTGTGGATAAAGTCCAAAGAGTTCTATATCGAAAGGCACAGTGAATTTGGCGTGGTAACGTGTTCTTTCATTTGCTGCAATCAAAAATGTATCGTTGGTCATATTGAAGGGGTGGATGAGTGGGGCAGTTTGAATCGTTTGTGGTGTGGGCTTGGGCGAAAACTTCAATCGGATGGCAGAGGAATCTTTTTGGGGAACGCCTGTTGGACCATAGTGAATGTGGAGGAGTAAGGTGGCGTTTTTGGGTAGAAATTTGGCTTGATTTGCAGGGAATTGACTGTAAGATTGTGATGGATTCCACGAATACCAAAGGCTTTCAGTAGGTACAAATCCCGGGGTTCCAAAACTGAAATAACCATATTGCGGGTCCCAATCATCCCATACTTTTACCTGATTTGAAGTATCAACCGAAATAGTGGCATGGCGTACAATTTTCGGATTTCCTGCTACAAATTCTATGGCACTCACCCATTTATCTTCTTCAAAATTGGTTGGTAAAGCGAAAACTCGGTATTGGTCGTAATACACACCGTATTGTTCAAAGGCTTCGGATATAGATATGACCGCATCTGGTTCACTTAATGAAAGAGGTTTTGGGAATGGTTGTTTTTTTTGATTGGCTTCACCCTCCAAAAAACCTTGTTGCATCCATGATTGAATCTTGTTGATTTCTTCTTGCGATAGTCGTTTGTCGCCTTTGAAGGTATGTGGTTTGGTGGGTTCGTCTGCCAAAAAAGGGGGCATTAAACCGATTTGGGTAACATGGGCAATCATTTTGCCGTATGCTGCTACTTCCTTGTAGTTACTCAAAGACATGGGACCGATTTGGTTAGTTTGGTGGCAGGGTACGCACTTCAATTGAAGGATGGGAGCAATGTGCTGGTGATAGTTGATGGAGTTCTGTGTTTGTGCGTAGGTATTGAAGGTGAGCATCAGTAAGAATAGAATGAGGGGAAAGGTTGATTTTGACATGGATCGGGTGTTTTTTCTCTCGCAAAGGTGGAAAGTATGCAAAAGGGGGGTGTTTTTTGGGAAGGTTATTGATTGAAGGTGATGAAGCATCCAATGGCGGGAAGCCAGGGGGGAGTGATTTTTTCTCCTTGGGTGATGCGGGTCAGCATGTTCACCAAATCGTTGATGCGTTGTCCGTGCCTCATTCTGCCCAAAGCTGCATAGGCATTGCTGATTCTTCCTCGATATAAAAGATCTTTTGTTTGACTGTCGGTAATGGCTACTTCGGGAGTGATGGTTGCGCCCAATTTTGCAGCGAAAGATTGGTCTATGTCCAGTTTTACCTCAAATTGTGGTAATTCGTATTTCTGCAAAAATTGGGAAGCTGTTGCTTGTGTACTTTTGGCGGAAGGAAAAACGGCATAGAATGTAGCGTTTTCTCCAAACTGTTCAACCGCAATACGTAAGGGTTGCGCCATGTAAATACTGATGGGGCATTCTTCGGCAAGGAACACATAGACGTTTAGGTTTTTTTGGGCGAAAACAGAAAAGGAAGCCAATAGAGCAATCAGTGTGAAGATAGTTTTTTTCATTGTTGTGCTTTTTTACCAAAGATAAACAGGTTATGTTATTGAAGGGCAAAAAAGGTTGCTGAATGAGGAATATTGATTTCTGGATGGGGCATTTGATTATTTTTTTGTTGTAAACATTGGTTTACAATCTGTTTAGACTTTGGACAGATTTAGAGTTATCAAATACTTGAAAAATGCTTGTTTTCAAGTATTTGACAGTTAGTTTTTTGTGACTCAAACCATTATTTGGACTCTTGAACTTATGGGGTAATTTTTTAGACTTTGGACAGATTTAGAGTTATCAAATACTTGAAAAATGCTTGTTTTCAAGTATTTGACAGTTAGTTTTTTGTGACTCAAACCATTATTTGGACTCTTGAACTTATGGGGTAATTTTCAAGAGTCCAAATAATGCTGCCTTAAATGGTTGGTTTAATCGTAACTGGTTCAATACCATACAAAATTTGTAATCACTAAACACAAATTTCGTCCAAAGTCTAAAATTATTATCCAAGCAGAGGAATCCTTTATTTTGCGTAAGGCAAATATAGCCTTCTTTTGCTTTGCAGCAATTTACTACTTTGCTATCCAATGGAATGACTTTGTTCTTCAATTTAAAAATCCTTTCCTCTTCAATAGTGCAGGATTGAAGGAATAATAAGGTTTGACAAGAAACCAGCAACACAAATAGTACCCATAAACTAACTTTTGGTGTCATTTTTTTGAAGTCAATCATTTTGCGACCCTTTTATTGCCTCCGCCACCGTTTCCGAGTCCGTCACAATCGTTCCCAAAATACCACCCAATTTGTAATTGTCATAACCTACAAAATACAAACCTTCAAAATCACCTATTCCAACCACTTGCTTAGGCACATCATATTTGTCCAACAAACCATCCGTTGTTTCCAAAAAATCCTCCAATTGCGAACGATAGCCCGTACAAGCAATCACAGCATTAAAACCGTGGCGTTCTCCATTTTTGAAGGCGATACCCGTTTCATAAAAGTAGTCAATATCAGGCAGAACTTTGATTTTACCTGCTTTGACCTGCGCTACTGTGCCAATGTCAATCACAGGTGTTTTCCCCGTAGTTGTTAGTTGAACAGTAGGGTTCATTTTGGACATGGGAATACCGTACTTGGTCAAATCGCCAATCACTATCTTGCGAATCTGCATCCCCAACCAATCCCCCAAACCAAAAGGCAATTTCGCCAATTGTTTGGCAGTCAATTGAACAGGTCGCCCATTGACATCTCTTGGAACAAAGTTAATCGGACTGCGAACCGAAATATAGGTATCAATTCCCTTTTCACTCAAATCCAGAGCCACTTCCGCACCTGTATTGCCCATACCCACGACCAACACTTTTTGACCTGCAAAAGGAGCTGGATTTTTATAATTTCGGCTGTGAACAATCTGCCCTTGGTAGCTTTTCTGACCTTTCCAAGTCGGAAAATTGGGAATGCGGTTAATGCCCGTAGCAATCACCACATTTTCGACTTCAAAAGACTTTTCCGTATTGGTTTCTACCAACCAATGATTGTTGGCTTTTTGGCGAATAGAAGTCACCGAAGTATTGAAGTGAGGCTGGATGTCAAACGTTTGGGCATAAGTCTCATAATATTTTACCAAATCTAAACGAGGCACATAGGTTGGGTATTCTTTTGGAAAAGGGAGGTGCGGCAATGCCGATAATTGCTTGACAGTGTGAAGGTGTAAGCGGTCATAGTGATTTGTCCAAGACCAAGCAATTTTATCTTTTTGCTCAACGACTTCAAAGGGAATATTCATTTTTCGCAAACGCCCTGCAACGGCTAATCCTGCGGGACCCGCACCAATGATGAGATTGGGAGTTTTTGTAGTAGGCATATTTTATGAATTGTTTTGGAGCTACAATGTAAGAAGAAAATGGAATTTTTTAGATACCTGAAAATTGGAATAAGTAAAATTTTATCCTAATTTTAGGAAGACAAACAGATTAAAAAATGAATACGAGAAAAATAAGAAAACACAAAGAAAACCTTATTAAACTGTTGATTCTGATAGGTTTTTTTACTTCTTTGTTTAGTGATAATCCCATTACTAATGTATTTTTTGTGTTTTTTTTGGGGATTGTTCTTGTGTATGGTGTTTATGACAAAATTCGTTATCGGCAGGGAAAATATCCAAATGAGATAAGATATCCAACTCAGAATGATACTTATTACAAAGTTACTTCACTGACTTTAGGAACAATTGTAATACTGGGAGCTGTGATTTGGTTGGTTTTAACAACTGAGTTAATTTTTATTCCATATATTGGATTGGTGATGGGAGGATTGGTTTTAGCAAATGGCATATTGGATTTTTCAAATGGAAAATTAAAAATTGAAAACAAGCATTTAGATTTATTATGTGATGATAAACCTATTGAAATAGAGGAAATTGAATCGATTTATCTGCTTCCCAATCAACTCATAGTTTTAGGAGTGAATGGCAAAAAAATCACTCAAACAGGACTAAAATTAGACGAAAAGTGGGCCGTTAAAATCGAAGAATTTCTAAAGCAAAATACTGATAATCAAAAATATGAAATTCGTAATCATTTCTGATACCCACAGCCTCCACGAAGAACTGCAATTACCGAAAGGGGATGTAATTATTCGTAGATCAAATCAAACCTCAATACCCTATTTTTGGACATATTCATGCGAGTTATGGAAAGGAGAAAATTGGAGAAACGATTTTTATCAATGCTTCTAATTTGGATTCTTATCGGGGTTTGGTGAATGCTGTAGTGGTTTTGAAGTGGAGGTTAACTCATTTCCTTTTCGTTTCTTCACTTATTGAAAAACTCATGATACTTATACCCTTTCCCCATATTTACTGCAAAAACGTCCAAATCCCCCAAATATTTCAGATATTTGACGAAGAATAAAACATTCACTCACCTTCAAATGTAAAGAGTGAACCGTTTAACAATATCAAATATCCGACTTTATGCGAAATACAATTCAAACCCTACTCATGCTTGTTTGTCTGATTGGTTTTTCCCTTCAATGGAACACCACACAAGCACAAGCTCCCAAAAAATGGACGACAAGCGACATTCAACACGCCCTTAAAAAACTCAATGTAGTTGGCACAGCTTTATTCGTTGCAGCTCATCCAGATGATGAAAATCAAAGGATTATCTCCTATTTTGCCAACGAAAAAGGTTTGCGAACCGCTTATTTGTCTTTGACCAGAGGAGATGGAGGACAAAATTTAATTGGCCCCGAAATCCGAGAATTGTTGGGTGTTTTGCGTACCAATGAGCTATTGCAGGCTCGAGGCGTGGATGGTGGTGAGCAAATGTTTAGCCGAGCCAATGACTTTGGCTATTCCAAAAATCCAGAAGAAACCTTTGCGACTTGGAACAAAGAAGAAGTCTTGGGCGATGTTGTGTGGGCCATGCGTAAGTTTCGACCCGACATTGTCATCAATCGCTTCAACCATGAAGGCGATCGCAAAACACATGGACACCACACAGGTTCAGCCATTTTATCCGTTGAAGCCTTCGATTTGGTGGGCGACAAAACGGCTTATCCCGAACAATTGAAGTATGTGAACACTTGGCAACCTCATCGGATTTTCTTCAATACTTCTTGGTGGTTTTATGGCAGTCGTGAAGAATTTGATAAAGCAGACAAAAGCGGTTTGGTGAGTTTTGATGCGGGAGCGTATTATCCATTGCTTGGAAAATCGAATACCGAAATTGCAGCAGAAGCCCGCAGTATGCATAAGTGTCAAGGTTTTGGTTCGACAGGCGAACGGGGTTCGATGGCGGAATATTTGCAGTTTATTGATGGCGAAAAACCGACCGACAATGACCCTCTTTCGGGTATTAATACAGGTTGGTCACGATTGAAGGGCGGTGATGCGATTGGCAAAATTTTAGCTTCAGTGCGAGATAATTTTGATGCAAACGACCCTTCTACAAGCGTTCCAAAATTGTTGGAAGCATTGAAGCTAATCGAAAAATTGGAGGACAATTATTGGCGTGAAGTCAAATCAAAAGACATCAAAGAGGTGATCAAAGCCTGTTTGGGGATGTATTTGGAGGCCGTCGCCAGCGATTTTTCGGCAACGAAAGGGCAAGAAATTGAATTGAGCATGGAAGCCATCAACCGTTCGGATGCACCTGTGACTCTGAAAAGTGTGCAATATTTACCCATGAATTTGGATAGCAGCATAAACACTAAGTTGGAGAAAAACCAAGATGTTTCCTTCAAAAAAACGCTAAAAATTCCTGCAAATATGCCTTCAACTTCTCCTTATTGGCTCAACAAAGACGCAAGTTTGGGTATGTACAGCGTTCCCGACCAGACTCTGCGGGGCTTGCCGAATACGCCTCGACAGTTTCGGGTGAAGTTTGTATTGGACATTGCAGGTACGCCTTTTGAGTACGAAACGGAGGTAGTTTACAAAAGTAATGACCCTGTGAA
This sequence comes from Chitinophagales bacterium, assembly GCA_041392475.1. Classification (NCBI taxonomy): domain Bacteria; kingdom Pseudomonadati; phylum Bacteroidota; class Chitinophagia; order Chitinophagales; species Chitinophagales bacterium. The sequence goes on from JAWKLZ010000003.1 coordinate 1,103,979, forward strand.
AGGTGAAACCTACCGACCTTTTGAAGTGATTCCGCCTGTATCGGTGGCTTTGACTGAAAAGGTGTATTTATATCCAAACGATGAAGCACAGACCATCAAAGTAATGGTGAAAGCTGGCCGTGAAAATGCGGCAGGCGTTATCACCATTGCCCGCCCACAAGGTTGGACCTTGCAGCCAGAAGCCGCTAAGTTTGATTTGCAGCAAAAAGGCGAGGAAAGAACCTTTGAATTTCAATTGATCCCACCCAAAAATCAAAGTGTGGGAGAGATTACCGCACTAGCAAAAATGTCAGGAACAAATGAAGCATTTACGGATGAAATGATTGTGATGGAATACGACCACATTCCTACACAAACGATTTTGATGCCCGCTACTTCAAAGGCTGTTCGGGTGGATTTGAAGAAAAAAGGCGAAAAAATTGGCTATATTGTAGGGGCTGGTGATGCGATTCCCGAAAGTTTGGAGCAGATTGGTTACAAGGTGACTTTGTTGGAGGAAAAGGATATAGAAGCCGAAAAAATGGCGCAATACGATGCGGTAATCGTGGGGATTCGTGCCTTCAATACGGTGGATGCCTTGAAGTTTAAGAACAAAGAATTGATGCAATATGTGAAAGAGGGCGGTACGGTGATGGTGCAGTACAATACGAGTCACCGTTTGGTGACAGAAGATATTGCACCTTATCCATTGAAATTGTCTCGTGACCGTGTGGCGATTGAAGAAGCTGAAGTGCGCTTTTTGAAGCCCGAGCATCCTGTTTTGAATACACCCAACAAAATTACATCTGCCGACTTTGACGGTTGGGTGCAAGAGCGTGGCTTGTATTTTCCGAATGAGTGGGACGAAAATTTTGAAGCGATTTTGTCGAGCAATGACCCTGATGAAGAACCTTTAGATGGTGGTTTGTTGGTGGCGAAATACGGTGAAGGTTATTATGTGTATTCTGGCTATTCTTGGTTTAGGGAATTGCCTGCGGGAGTGCCTGGGGCGTATCGCTTGTTTGCGAATTTGATTTCTATTGGGAAGTAGATAAAAGATATTCGCCCAAAATCCAAATATCCCTTGTTGGCGTATCAATGGGAAAACTTATTCATAGCGTGTCATTTTTGCCAAGAAAAAGGAGATGATTTTGATGAAAAACTATTGAAGCCCGATGACATCGCTTACGAATTTGAGCGTTATTTTACCTTCAATTTTAGAACCTTCGATATTGAAGTTCGACAAGATGATGCTATTTCACAAGAAGACAAAGAACGGGCAATGATAACATTGGAAATGTACAAACTCAATTACACAGATAGGTCAAAAGCAAGAAAACGAACCTTCAAACAATATTACAATACGCTGGAAGCGAATAGAAATACAGACGATTTTTCGTATCGTTATATTTTTTTAGATGACAAACAATAAACAAACAATATTATGCAAACAGAACCACAAAACAACCCAGAAATAGAAACCAACGACGATACACCTCCTGTCTTCAATAAATGGAATCAAGTCTATGCTTTTGTGTTAATTTTACACGCATTTATCATCGCTCTGTTCTATTTTTTCACACACGCCTATGCTTAGGTACAAATGAAAAAAGCAATAGTTTTATCGAATACAATAATCACAACAATTTAAAAATCAAGTTAATAACATGAGGTTAGCAAACAAAGTCGCCATCGTTACAGGTGGTGCAAGAGGTATTGGCAAAGCGATTGCCGAATTGTTCGCCAAAGAAGGAGCAACGGTTGTAATTTGGGATTTATTGGATGTCGGACAAGAAACCGCCGAAGGAATTCAAGCAAACGGTGGCAAGGCTTCTTTTCAGAAAATATCGGTGACGGACAAAGAACAGGTAGAAGCTGCTGCAAAGGCTGTTTTTGAAGAAAATGGCCGCTTGGATATTTTGATCAACAATGCAGGTATTTTGAGAGACAAAACACTACTGAAAATGAGTGATGATGAATGGGCGACCTCTATTCACGTCAATTTGAGTGGTGTGTTTTACTGCACCCGTGCCGTTGTGCCGTATATGCAGCAAAATCAATACGGACGCATTGTTTCGGCTTCTTCTACTACGGGTTTGCGGGGCAATTATGGACAAACCAATTATGCGGCTGCAAAAGCAGGCATCATCGGCATGACTAAAACTTGGGCTACTGAATTGGGCAAGTACGGAATCACTGCCAATGCGATTGCGCCCGGCTATACGCTGACGGAGATGACCGCTTCGATTCCAGAGGAGATTAGCAAGGGTTTTATCCAACAAATTCCTGTGAGAATGGCTGCCGAACCAATTGACATTGCTTATGGTTATTTGTACTTGGCTTCGGAAGAAGCTCGATTTGTGTCGGGTATTTGTTTGCCAATTGATGGCGGAGTGACAAGGTAGTGATTGAAGTATTAGTGATTGGTAACTGGTGATTGGTTGGTAACTGGACTTTTATTCACCAGTTACCAATCAACTATTTACTGGTCAACTCCTTGGTATAGAGATACAAATCCTCCACTTTCGTTCTTGCCCACGGTGTTCTTCTCAAAAATTTGAGGCTGGATTTAATAGAAGGGTCGTGCGTAAAACATCGGATATTGATTCTTGCCCCCAAGGCTTCCCAGCCATATTCATACACCAAATATTCGAGTATGTCTGCTAACTTTACGCCATGTAAGGGATTGTTGGGTTGTTCTTTGCTCATGAGATTTTTTATTTGAAGAAACATCTACAAAGATAAGCTCATTGCTCTTGACTTCAATACCTTATTCAACAGAAAATCTATTCAAACGATATAAATGAACAAAATACAACTAATTGCATTGTTGCAAGATACCAAAACCACTACCCTCTACTACTTCAATTTGTCCGAAGATGAATTGTCAAAATCGTATGGAGAAGGAAAGTGGACGATTCGGCAAATTCTTAACCATTTGGCGGATGCAGAAACAGTGTTGTATGACAGAATTAGAAGGATTATTGCAGTCCCCAAACAGGTAATATGGGCCTTTGACCAAGAAGCTTGGGCCAAACAACTGCATTATGAATATTTTCCAATAGCAATCAACAAAAATATTTACAGTGCTGTTCGAGAATCAATTATTTACCTTGCAGACGAATATTATGAACCTTTGGGCAGCAATGAATTTGTGCATAGTGAAACAGGGCTTAGAACATTGAAGGAGGAGTTTGAGAAAGTTGCCCTTCACAATCAAAATCATATTCATCAAATTGAACTCGCTTTGGCGAGGTAAACGACTATAGAGATAAATGCAATCATTTAACAATCAATCTGTAATTGTCACAGGAGCTGGTTCGGGAATCGGAAAAGCAACTGCCATGTATTTTGCCGAAAAAGAAGCAAATGTTATAGTGTCCGATATTCATGTAGAGAATGGAAATAAGGTTGTAGCAGCTATTGAAGCGATGGGCGGCAAAGCTGTTTTTGTGCAAACGAATGTAGCCAACGATAGAGAGGTGAAAAGTTTGGTGCAAGAATGTGTGCATTATTTCGGCAAATTGGATATCATGGTCAACAATGCGGGCATTGGCGGAGAACTATGTTTTTTCGACCAAATCACCGATGAAAGTTGGGAGCAAATCATTGCCATCAATCAGACAGGCGTTTTTTATTGTATGCGTGCGGCATTGAAGGTGATGAAAGCACAGCGAAAAGGCTGTATTGTCAACACTGCTTCGGTGGCGGGAATTGGTTCGGCTGCAAGGATGGGTGCTTATGCGGCGAGTAAACATGCAGTGGTCGGAATGACCAAAACGGCTGCGGTAGAATATGCTAAGTATGGGATTCGCATCAATGCTATCTGTCCAACGGTTATCAAAACACCGATGGGCGATTCCTACATTTCGAGCGATCCAAAAATCACCGAATTGATCAAACAAACCATTCCCATGAAACGATTTGGAGAGGCCGAAGAAGTGGCGAGAACTGTGGGTTGGCTTTGCAGTGAAGATGCGAGTTTTATCACTGGTCATGCAATTCGAATAGATGGCGGAATGATGGCCTAAATCACCCTTGAGTTGTTTGCCCCAAAAAATGAACAAAATGCCACACTGCAAATATTTGACTTCGCAATAATAATCTATAAATCAATATTTTGTAGAACAATGCGATAGCCAAAATAACACGATTAATTGTTAATCTCTACAAAAAATAGTAACTTTGTAACCATTTTTTATCCCTATATAAACATCTTCTACCTCAAATATTTAAAGCATATTGCTTTCACCTTAAATTACTAACAACTAATATATATTTGCTATGGATTTATTTGAACGACGACTGCAAAACTTAGGCCCTTTGGCAACAGAAGCCGAAAAGGCATTTGGGTATTATACCTTTCCTAAGTTAACAGGCGAAATCGGCCCTAGAATGAAGTTTCAAGGGGACGAAAAAATTGTTTGGAGTATTAACAGCTATTTGGGTTTGGCAAACCATCCTGAAGTACGGAAAGCCGACACCGAAATTGCAGCCAAATGGGGATTTTCTTACCCAATGGGATCGAGAATCATGTCTGGCCATACAGACCAACATGAGCAGTTGGAGAGAGAATTGGCAGCAGCGGTTAACAAAAAAGCGGCTTACCTTTTGAATTTTGGCTATCAAGGTATTATGTCTATCATTGACTGTATGCTCGATCGTCATGATGTGTTGGTGTATGATGCAGAAGGACACGCTTGTATAGTGGACGGCGCAAGGCTTCACGCAGGAAAACGTTTTGCGTATCGCTTTAATGACATGGAGAGTTTTGAGAAAAACTTGGAGAGAGCTGCAAAAATCACCGAAAAAACAGGCGGTGGAATTTTGGTAGTTACAGAGGGGGTCTTTGGAATGAGAGGTGTTCAGGGCAAGTTGAAAGAAATGGTGGCATTGAAGGAGAAATACGATTTTACCCTATTGGTTGATGATGCACACGGTTTTGGTGCAATGGGACCAACTGGTGGTGGAACCGATGAACTACAAGGTTGTCAAGACGGAGTAGATTTGTACTTCTCTACTTTTGCTAAATCTATGGCGGGAATTGGTGCTTTTATTGCGACCAATAATCCTCAAATGATTGAATATTTGCGCTACAATATGCGTTCTCAGGCTTTTGCCAAAACCTTGCCAATGGTTTATGTGGAGGGTACTTTGAAGCGTTTGCACTTGATGCAGCAGCATCCTGAATTGAGAGAAAAATTGTGGGAAAATGTCCACAAATTGCAAAATGGGTTGATGGAACGTGGTCTGGATATTGGCTACTGCGATACACCTGTTACGCCTGTTTACCTCAAAGCAAGCCCCGTTGAAGCGGCTAACTTGATTGGTGACTTGCGTGAAAACTACAAGATTTTCTGTTCTTTGGTGATGTATCCTGTGATTCCAAAAGGTATGTTGTTGCTTCGATTGATTCCTACGGCTGCTCATACCGATGCAGAAATTTACCCAACTTTGGATGCGCTAGAAGCAGTTGCCAACAAATTGAAGGCAGGTAAATACGATACCGAATTGGTGGCAGGTTAAGCAAATCTCAAATCCAATTTACAAACTCAAATGCAAAGAGGTAATTTCAAAAAACGTGTTGATTGGGATTGCCTCTTTGTTTTTTGAACCAAAGTTATTGCCATTCTTGTTAACAAATAATTGTATCATTCTTTGCTGACTACTTAATTTTATCCCTCCCTAACAACTGAAGTAATGAACCTCATTGAAGTAAATTCCCCTCAAACGGTCAAGGCTTTTTTAGACCTTCCCAACTTGATTTACAAAGATATAGACAACTATATTCGCCCTCTCAATCCTGATATTGAAGCGGTGTTTGATCCTCAAAAAAATAAAAAATTTGAAGATGGAGGCGAAGTGATTCGGTGGATATTGCAGCGAGAGAATGGTGAGGTAATCGGAAGAGTTGCTGCTTTTATTGACCCAAAAGCTGGAATCGGGAGCGATATTCCTGTTGGAGGCATGGGTTTTTTTGAATGTATCAACGATCAATCTGCGGCAAATCAATTGTTTGATGCTTGTAAAAAATGGATTGAAGCGAGAGGAAAAGAGGGCATGGATGGACCGATTAACTTTGGAGAAAGGGATAGATTTTGGGGCTTGTTGGTCGAAAATTTTAGCCCGACTTCCTACCTTCAAAACTACAATCCGCCTTATTACCAGCAACTTTTTGAAAATTACGGCTTCGAAGTTTACTTCAAACAAATCACCTTTTACCGAAAACTGGGTATCGCACTTTCTGAAAAAGAAGTTCGCTGGGCAAACATGGTATTGGAGAACGATGAATACCATTTTGGCTATGCCGAAAAAGGAAAACTCGACAAATACGCCAAAGATTTTGCAACGGTTTACAATCAAGCTTGGGGCGGTGCTTACGAAGAGTTTGAGCCATTGAGTGACGAGGCTGCAATGAATATCATGAACTCTTTGAAGCCGATTTTGGACGAAAAAATTGTGTATTTTGGCTACCACAAAGAAGACCCGATTGCAGTGTTTATCAATCTTCCCGAAATCAATTCAATTCTCAAAGACTTCAATGGCAAATTTGGTTGGTGGCAAAAGCTGCAATTTATGTGGCGACTGAAGGTCGCAAAGGACTGCAAACGGATGTATGGAATGTCGTTTGGAGTAGTGCCGAAATACCAACGTCGAGGTGCGGTTGCTGCTTTGATAAAAGTTGCTTCGGATACGGTGCAAGAGGGGGAACACAAGGACGCTTACAAGGACATGGAGTTTACTTGGATTGCAGATTACAATGTGAAGATGATCAATATGTGCAAAAATATTGGGGGTGAGCCGTATCGTCAACATGCTACTTATAGGAAATTGTTTGATGAAAATGCTGTTTTTGAGCGGTATCCGATGATCTAATTCCGAATTTGCAGGTGATACAGATAAAATTTACTCCAAAATCACCTACCCAAAAATATTCGATAAAGCTGCAAAAATGTATTTGGAATTTTTTGTAAAAAATTGTAATTTAGACTGATAGTTATTTCGATAATTACTCAACCCTAAATTTAACATCTTATGAAACATTCCATTTACACTTTTATTTTTGTTTGCCTATTCTCACAAACTATTATTTTTCAGACAAAAGCGCAAAGTTTTGAGCACTGTTGGCAGGATTTTTTTCTTTCGGCGGCTTATGATGTTGCTTATTCTGAATACGATAGCACTTGGATTGTAGGTGGGCAGAATGGCAATTTTGCGCTGGATAATTGGCCCCATTTTGATGGGTATATCAGCAAATTTGATGGGAAAGGAAATTTATTGTGGCAAGTCAATAACCTGACTCAATGGGAAATAGGCTCAGTAAATACTGTTTTGGCATTGCCTGATGGAAAAATACTGGTCGGAGGTTTGATTGGTTTATGTGATGTAGGCCCAGCTACCTACCTTCTACAAATGAACTCAGACGGTGAAGCCCTTTGGTATAAAGAAGGTGCAGTAACCGATAATACCACTTCAATGTCCTTGTTACCGAATAATCGGGTTGTTTTGTTGGGGATAAGCACTTTATCCATTATTGATTTTGAGGGGAATGTCATCTGGTCGAGTTCTTTGAATGTTTCTTCTGATTATCATAAAAAAAGTTTGATAATCACAAAGCAGGGAGATTTTTTAGTAGGTGGAAAAGAATTTTTGAACCTTTATAGCAAAGACGATGGTAGTTTGCTGCAACATCAAGAATTGGAGGGCAGGGTTTCGGGGCTTGCGTCTTCTGCAGACAATGAGGGGTATGTAGCAATAGTTCAAAACAATATTTTACAAATAGATACTAATCTACAGGTGACAAATTCGCATAATACAAATTTCTTGTTTGAAGATATGCTTGAACTATCACTCCTTCCCTATGGTCTTTTGGCCGTTTTGGGCAGACATCAAGGACAATTTAGAGTTGCTGTATTAGAGGCGAAATCTTTGATTTTGGTAAATGACTTCTATTTAGATAATCCTCTTTTAGTTCCTATTTCTATTGGATACAGTGGTGATTTAATGGCAATTGTTGGAGGAAATTTTTCTCCCCCCTATCCATTTTCATCTAACTATGATTCTTTTTGGGGCTTGACGGGGGCAAAAGGAACAGCTTCTTCTTTTATCCAAGTAGTTTCTCCTTTCGTTGCTCCGAATATCCATTCAGTAGATGCAGGTATTGAAGCCTTCAATTTTTCTTCGGCAGATTTGCTTGATGGTGGAAGTTGTTGGTTTGGTCCTTATTTGAGCCAAATTGCACTGAAAGATGTTGAGTTGACAATTAGGAATTTTGGAGAAAAACCCATTGAAAATATACAAGTTAATTTTAGGTCTAATAATTCTTGTTCGAATATCTGCTTGAGTACCTTTACTATAATGGAAAAACTAAACAATATCACGATTGAAGAAAATGAAACTTACACCTTCGCTTTAGGGGATATCATTATTCCTAATAAACTCACCCAATCCTCTTATGAACTCTGCTTCTGGACCAGCATCCCCAATCAAAAAATTGACACAAACCATAACAACGACCAATACTGTGAAATCTTAACTTTCACCGACATTGAAGCACAAAACACGCTATCACAAATCCAAATTTACCCAAATCCCACCAAAGACCTCTTTGTTATTGAAGCCCCTGAAAATCAAAGCAATGAACTGCAATTGCAGCTAATCAATACACAAGGACAAATATTGGTAGAAACGCATTTTACTCAAAAAATGGAAATAGATGTTAGCCGCTATCCCATTGGAGTTTATCTATTGAAGGTTTCGGACGGCTTCAATAGTTATACCGAAAAGTTGTTGAAGGACTAAGCTCATTTTAATAATCACTTTAACAAAAAAACATATAAGCAGCATTTACAGCAAAAAAAGCGTTTATATAAGACAACCCTTTTTCATCACTCAAAAAATACCTCTACAATGAAAACCCTACTCTTTTCCCTACTTCTTGCCGCAAGCGGTATGCTCATGGCTACAAATACTGCAATATGTGAACCTTCAACGGTTTACGAACAACTCTGTGAACTCAACAAATACTGGGAGAAACAAACCGACTTCAAAGAGTTACTGCAACAAAAAATTCAATTCACAGAACATGAAGACTTGATTCAATTGCATTTGCAGTTGGTAGAACAAAACCTTCAAGAGAAAGACATCAGTCATTTGTCTAATCTTCAAAAAGAGAACCGAAAAGAGGCATTGAAGGTACTGAAGAAATATGCACTGCAAAAGCAGTTTCCAAAAAATACCCGTCATGCTTCCATTACTCCATATTTTATTGACGACTTCAATACCGCTTGTGCAGTCGGGCATTTGATGCGTGAAAGCGGTGCGGTGCAACAAGCACATTGGATTGCCAATACGATGAACAATGCCTATATTGAGGATATGCCTCTTGAAGAATTGCAGCAATGGGCGGACGAAATGGGCTTTGACGTAGAGGAATTGAAGTGGATTCAACCTGCTTATGGAGTGTATGCATTTGCAGAAGTCGAAAATGCCGATTGTCATACAGCGAATGGCAATATTTGGGTGGATGTCGGTGGAACAGGGGGGTGTGCCGAAACGGAAGACATGTATGCTTGGTATGACTATTCTGAAAACACAATAAAACGAGTAGGTAGCCAAAAAGATTTAACCAATATGTCTGCTGGATTTTACCACTTCCAAATAAATATGCAGCAGATTATAGGAAATTACGAATGTAGTCCTATGCGTTTCATTGGCATCAATGATACTGATGGCCCTAAAATTGAAGCAGAAGTATTGCACCCTGCTGATTCGGGACCATCAAATGGAAGTATTGAACTTACCATCACCAATGGCACTCCGCCTTATAGTATCGAATGGTATGACTTCAATGAACAATACTTGGGTAGCGATATGAAAATAGAAAACCTAAAAGGCTATTTCGATATTTTCATGTCGCAGCCTCCTGATTATACGCACCGAGTAAAAGTAGTAGATGCCAATGGGTGCAAGGCTTTCAAAAGTTTTTATTTAGTAGATTATTCAACAGAAGAAACTCCTTATCCTCTTTTTACTTTTTATCTTCAAAACACAATTAAAAACCAATCTATAGGTCAGATTCACATCGAAACTTTTGAACAACTCACCTATCAATGGTCACACGACTCCAATTTGACCTCCAATAAAGCAATAAATTTACCAATAGGTGATTACACCGTCACCATTACTGATATAGAAACTCAAAAAGTGTTTGTTCGAAATTTCACCATTTTGGAAGAAGAACCCACCGATATTGCAGATAGACTCATTGGCAAATTGAACATTTATCCTACTTTGGCAAGCCAAAATATCCGCATTGACTTGCCTTCAAAGTCAGGAGATTATTTGATTGAGGTATTCAACAACTATGGCCAAAAGATAAGCGACAAAACGACTTCAATCGGTAATGATAACTATTCATTGGAGGTAAACGATTATCCCAAAGGTATTTATTTTGTTTCTATGAGCAATACACAGGGAAAGTTTGTAGGAAAGTTTGTGAAACAGTGAATAGTTGTATCCATCGAAGTTTTCCGATGGCTTCAATAGATAGATATGATAACTGCAAGCAGTTTTTAGAAAATGAAAAGCTCCCAACATTTGCAAATGTTGGGGGCTTTTTGCTTCAATCTTTAAGACGTGCGTGAATAATATTCAATGACTTTGGTAAGGATTCAGGTGCTTTTTTAAAAAAAAACTTCTGACGACACTTATATATTTTTTGCGAATCACTCTATCTCTCGTATTTGCCTTCAATCGCCAATAATATTTACCCGCTTTGGACTGTAAAAAGAAAAGAGAGGCTTTGAAAATCAAGGTATTTGCTTCAATGATTTGGGTGTACAAAATCTCCTCATGATTGTTCATTATTGTTAGTTCCAAATCGAAAGGCAAAGCTTCGGTCAATTGAAAATTCAAGCGAAAATTGCGGCAATCCATTTCATTCATTGGAGTCAAAACCAAATCGTCCAAACCATTGGCTTGAGCAGATGAACTCCTTCTATTGGCTGTTTCAAAATGTTCAATAGGTTTGAAAAAATCCAAAAGTTCTTGCAATGAATAAGTAGGAGTGATGTCAATATCTACTTCAAAATCTTCCAAAAAATCCTCTTCAAATAAATCCTCCTCCAATTGATCCGCCAAATTCCTAGCTTGCAGCAAAGCGTTTGAAGAATAGGCATCCGCAGAAGAAGATGAATTTGTTATAGTAAGTCCATACATCGCCTCAAATATCATTTTTTCTCTAAAAACACGCAGTCTAAAATCTGGGTCTTTCTGAAATTGCTGCTCAAATTCAACCAATGATTTTCCCTTCAATTCTCCATTGAAGTAAAGCCGCATTACCTCCAATTCCTTTTCTATTGTTAGCATAACAAATCAATATCTTTATAAATTGTTGAATGGTTGTCTGTTTTATTTTCGCATCACTTTTGATACGAATTGGTGAATCAAAGCTTCATTCTTAAATGAATGAAAACTGGGGTTTTGCTTCAACAGTATTGCCAGTTTTTTTCGACAATCCAACAAGCGTTTTCGAGAATTGCCAACCTGAATGTTCAATTTTGCAGCAATTTCTTCATGTGGAAGATTGTCAAAACAATAGAGTTTGAACAATACCTGACAGCCTTGTTGCAATGATTTCATACACGTTTTCACATAATCCAGCATTTCCCTGATTTCATGTTGTTGCTGAATATCATCCGCAGCATGATGTACTATTTCGGTCACACTAGTGCTGATTTCTACCTTTGCATTTGCTTTCATTTTGTCAATCCATTTATAGCGACCAATGCCATACATATACAAACCAAACTCTACTTCTAATTCAAAGTTCGTATCTTTAAGGCATCGTTTTCTGAAAGCTTCCATACATTCCCATACCAATTCTTTCGCATCATTTTCTGTACCTGTATTTCGCAATACATAGGCATAAATCCTCGGTCGAGCAATTTTGTAAGCATTGATTATCATTCGAGTGTCGCCATTGCGAAAACCTTCAATAATGGTTTGATTGGTAAGTGTATCGCCAATAACAGTGTTTTTCATAGCCATGTTCTATATTAGTATCTTCAAAAAATAGAGAAGCGTTACCAAAAGTACGAAAAATAAAAAATATTTTTTGAGAGGAAAAATGCGAATTGATTGAAAATGTCTTTATATATGATTAAAAAATATTTTTATTTGCTATTTTTTGATATACTGTTTCTCAATGTAGAACTTTCAATTTCAATTGTTTGTTGATGGAATAAATTGGGTGAGAAATAATAAAGTAAAATAAATAAATTATGTGGTTCAATGATTTAACTGGATTTCAAGAAGAATCGCCCGAACAAGTGCGGGCAAATTTACAAGTATCAGGGAATTCCCTTACTTCAAAAGTAAACGGCAAAACCTATGTATGTGGCCGACTCGAAACTCCTACCTTGGCTGAATTGAGAGAAAAGGTGAAAAGTTGTAGTGTACCTAAAGGTGTTTTGACCTTAAAAGAAGTCGTTGGAAATGTTCAGGTTTTGCATATCGATTCCGCCAATGCAGGGGCAATGTTTCAAGCTGCCTCTCAGTTCAATTTGTTAGAAATGGTAAGCCCGTCCGTTTCACCCGAAGCAGGTGTAGGAATCTACGAGTACGACCGTACTCAAGGGCCAGCTTGTGCGATTGCAGCAGGAGCAGGAACGATTTACCGCAATTATTTCGCATCGGTAAATGGTCAAATCGGTCAAACTACCCACAATCAAATCGACTGCCTCAAAGACATGGGCAATGCCTTGGGAAATGACGACAACCGTTTGTGGACAATGCAAAATGGCTATGCTTTGGCAACCAAAGAAGGCTTAATCGAAATTTCCAAACACATACAAGCCATGAACTCAAAAGAATTAGACGAATTGAGAAGTACCTTGCGGATTGGGCTGCAATGGGATACACAAGTGACAATTGCAGGCTGCCAACACTTTGTTAGTCAGGCATATTGCTCTGCTTTACCTGTGGCCTATTCTGCTCATTCTTCAGCATTATGGGCAGATTTTGCTCAGATTGTTTTGGAGGCAACTTATGAAGCAACCCTTGCGGCTGCAATGCTTAATTGTGAGAAAACGGGCAACAATAAAGTTTTTTTAACCCTTGTAGGTGGAGGCGTTTTTGGCAATGATAGTTCTTGGATTTTTGCAGCCATAGAGCGTGCACTGCAATTGTTTGCAGATGTTCCTCTGGAAGTAGCGATTGTGAGTTATGGGCAGAGCGAGGTGAGGGTGAGGAATTTCATCAATAATTATTCAACAAATTTAAAATAAACTACATGAGTGATAAGACAATGATTTACCACATCACAACACCCGAGGATTGGAATGGACAAGCTGATTCAGAAGTCTATACACATATTAGTTTGAAGGAAGAAGGTTTCATTCATTGCAGCAAAGCGGAACAAATTGAAGCAGTGATTGAACGTTATTTCAGGGAAGTGAGAGAACTACTTCTGTTGCAAATTGATCCACAACTACTTGAAAATGAATTGAAGTACGAGTTATCTACGGGTAATGAATGGTATCCGCATATTTATGGGAGTATCAATAAGGGGGCAATTGTGGAGGTAAAAAACATATGATGCTTCTATGTAAACTGGGTAAAGTAAAAATAAAAGTTCAGGAATTATGCCTTTTTTAGTAAATACTCAAGAAGCCTTCAATGACTAAAAAATATGGTTGAATAGGTAAATTTGTGCAGAACTAAATTAAAAGGTGATAGAATTATTTTTAACTTTATGCTATTGACTTCTGTTTTTTCTCAACAGATATCATATTCATTACAATTACAAATATTTAATTATGTTTGAATATGATTTTTTAAAATTAGACTACAAAATATCTTACTAAAACAAACAATTCAATATGAAATCTAAAACCGTAAACTGTTTTTTATTAGCATGTTGCTTATTATTTTTTTTTAGCTTCAATTGTTCTGCTCAAGGACCTACTACGATTACCGACAATACAGCAGGAACTGCCACAAAAGACGGGACTATCAATGGAGGAGAATATGTCGGTTCTTCAACTGGTATCAATAGCGGTTTTGGCAATGTAATTGGGTCAAGCTCTACTTTGTATTTTGATAGTGACGATACTGGAAATTTGTCTGTAGGCTTATCAAGTGGTGGAGGTGATTTGAATGATGCTGTGGTGATTTACATTGATGTGGATGGCACAGGTAGTGGATTTAATACGACAAGTGGCTTTAACGATGTAGCGGATGCACTTAGAGCAGCAATTTCTGGGCAAGGAACAACAAGTGGAACTTCTGATTTGACTTTTGCAGGTGGCTTCAACGCTGATTATGCAATTGCATTCAACGCAACCTTTGCAGGTCTGTGGCAACTGGTCAATGGAGGTTCGCATACTTTCATTGTGGATTTAGGAATTACGCCCTCTGGAAATACTGCTGCTGGTGCATGGGAAATGGACGGTTTTACGATGGCAAATATAGGATTAAGCCCAGGACAATCCTTTAACTATGTTGCCACTTATCTAAACAGCAGCAATGCTTTTCGCTCCGATGAATTCCATGGAGTGGCTCAGTCCACTGCAAATACTGGAAATATTGGTTCAAATCCTATTAGTTTGGCAGCAGGAGACTTCAATACTTTCCATAGTTTTGACCAAACTCCAAATATTACTACCATTACGGACAATGCTGCAACAATCGCTACCAATGATGGAACGGTGAATAGTGGTGAGTATGCAGGGTTTTCAAATGCTTGTGGCGATGGTTTTGGAGGTATCTTGGGTGCTACTACTTTGCATTTTGACTCAGATGATTTGGGGAATTTGGCAATGGCATTGGATGGAGGTAGTGCATTGACCGATCCAAATACAATAGTGATTTATATGGATGTGGATGGAACAGCCAGTGGAATTACTTCTACTTCTGATTTGACCGATGCAGCGGATGGTGGACGTGCGGCTATTTCGGGTAATGGCACAGGAGGAGGAAGTTCAGACCTGACGTTTCCTAGTGACTTTAATCCTGATTATGCCATTGTGATTCAAGATGGGAGTCAAAGTTTGTTTCAACTCAGCCCTACCAATAATCTTACTTTTGTTGCAACGCTTACTGTAAATTCAGGTGGTACTACAAGGGAATTCAGCGATATTTCTATGGCAGATTTGGGTTTAGTAGCGGGTGATTCCTTCACCTTTATCGCTACTTTACTAAATAAAACCAATGCTTTTTGTTCTGATGAATTTCATGGAGTGACTTATTGTCCAGTAGCTGTTGTCCAGTCGCAAATATTGGAGTAAATTCTTATACACTTGAAGCAGGGGAATACAATACCTTTCAAAGTTTTTTGCCTCCCCCACCTCCACCACAAGTTCCCACCCTCTCTCAATGGGGCTTAATTATCTTAGCCTTATTGTTGATGATTTTAGGAATACTCTATATCAGCGAATATAACCTAAAGAATTCAGAAGGATATTGGAATCTTCACAAAAAGTTAATAATAAACATTTTGTGATTTTTGAAATGTACCCGAACATTCATGCTTTTAGAAGTATGTTCTGCTTTGACTATTACTCTTTGAGGGTTTTTCCAAGAACCTGCTTGATAGGAGAAAGAATGAAATCTTTGAATGGTTTTTTGGTGTTGGTCATACCAACTTTTGGCACTGTCACGTGTGATTTCACTCTTTTTATGCAGCACTGAATTACCTGCTAAACCCGTAATTAAAGTAGATATGATTTTCCCCCATCGCCCAATCCATAAAATCGGAGCTACAAAAATGGGTGTCTCCTCTAACAATGAAGATAGTTTGCTTCCATTTTTGGCGTAATTTATTTATCAAGCGTTTGAGTAAATAAAAGACTTTCAATGGCTTAGGGCGACAGTCTGGTTTCAGCAGGGGGGTAATTAATTTACCTATTTTATGAGTAGAATGAACTTGAACGCTGGCTATGTTGCTTCAGAAATGGGCACAAATATAAGTTTACAACATCGAGAACAGTGGAATGGTATTCATCCATTTCGGTTTTCACAATTCGGCTTCAATACCACTTTTGGTTACTGTAGAAAATCTAAAAATGAAGTATCTGATGTTGATTTTAGTTATGGTATAGGTGCATTGATTACCTTTGGTACAGAGGGAATCATACCATCGAATACGCTACAGTCAGGTATTCTTCTTGGAATAGCTCTTAGAGGAGTGTCGCCTAATGCCCCTTTCCGTTTTGCTAGTTTGGGGTTAAAAATGAGAAATAACAACCTGTCTCTAAGCGCAGATGATTGGGTTTTTAGTGGTCAGTTAGACCCTGTGTAGGGCTACAACCCCAGCTTATTACCCAATGCTCCAACTCCCGAAAATTTACAGAAAAATTTTTGGGACATGGGAGTAGGAGGAGTCGTTTCATTCAATATGTTGGAAGGACATATCAATATAGGCGTTTCGCTTGATAATATCCGTAGCCAAGATAATTTATTGGAAGATAGTCAAGAAAACATTAGACCAGAAAGGCTGACTGTTCACTCTTATTTTTACCATCCTTTCTTGGCAAAAAATCAATTCGTTTTATTGTCTGGAAAATATGAACAGCAACAAGTGTTGAAAACCCTAAGTATTGGAGGCTATTGGATATATAATCCATCTGAAACAGGTTTTTTTGTAGGTGTTCAATATAGAAATAGAGATTGGATAGACTTCAATACCCATACCAATGCGCTTATAGGTATTTTAGGCACACAGTTCAAAAATTATGACCATACTTATCAAATAAGTGTAAGTTATGATTTTCAGACAAGTGGGTTAGCTGGTTCTAACTCTTTAGGTGCATTAGAGTTATCTTTTGTTTTTTCCTCCAATAATGGACTATTTGGATGCAAGATGAGTGGACCTGATATTAGGGACAAGTTTTGAGTCGAGTTTTTAATTTGAATTTGTCTAAGTGATTAAATATAATGCTATTTTGTTCGTTCTATTGCATAAAAACCAATTAATTCAACATAATGTATTGGATCAAAACTCCTTTCCTCGTCAAAAAATGGTTATTTCCTCAATACATCTGGAGTGGGCGGAAAATTGCGGGTCAAAAAACGGTCTATCTCACCTTCGATGATGGACCTACGCTCGAAATCACCGATTGGGTATTGCAGCAATTGAAGGAGTATCAAGCCAAAGCGACTTTTTTTTGTATTGGTAAAAATGTAGTGGCACATCCTACTATTTTTCGGGAAATAGAAAAAAACGGACATCGAGTCGGTAATCATACCTTCCATCACTTCAATGGTTGGCAGACAGAAACAGGTGATTACCTTCAAAATGTAGCCGATTGCAGCAATGTAATGGATTCTAAGCTATTTCGCCCACCTTATGGGCGCATCAAACGGCAACAGGCAAAGGCATTGCAAGAAGAAGGCTATCAAATCATTATGTGGTCGGTTTTGAGTGGTGATTTTGACGAAAGTTTGCCCAAAGAAAAGTGTTTGGAGAATGTGCTGGCGAATGTAAAAGACGGTGATATTGTGGTTTTTCACGATAGTGTGAAGGCATTTCGTTTGTTGGAATATGTGTTGCCGAGGGTTTTGAAGGAATTGAAGGAGAGGGGGTTTGTATTTGAAGGGTTGTGGCATATTTAACAGAACATTTCACAGTCTAAAAGACAAGAATAATTGTTTTCAGGTATAGTATTAGAATTTTCCTTTTTATACAAAAGAGATTATCTTAGCAAGAAAAATAACATGACCATTCAAGAAGCAGTTGCCAATTTTAAATACTTGATAGAGAACGCTATAACAGAGGGAGGAAATAAAGCAAAAACTGCTATTATTCGTTCATCTAAACCTATTTTGAATATACATGAAGCCGTTAAGCATGAATTGGTTAGAAATGGAGTAGATGAAAATAAGATTTTTCCACCTTTGGGCGAGAGAGTACCAGAATTGAAGATAGCTGGGTCATTGAAAAAGAAAGATCAAGATATTTGTATCATTCCAAACATAAAACGTAAGAAAGAAATTTTGCCTGATGGTTTGTTGGAAGGTACAGTAGATCCTTTTGGGATTCATTTTACTTCCCGAACCATTTCTATCAATGTACGAAGTCAGGTAAGCAGTATTCAGAAGAATTTTGATACCATGTACGAAAGAACAATATCCGAAGCACAAAACCTACATGATAGATGCCCCAATATGGTTTTAGGGGAAGTATATATGATTGCAGTTCCAGAATATGATGACAGGCAATTTGTGAATAAGAAGGTGAATTTTAGAAACATAAACCCAAGATTAGTAGAAAAATACATCAAATCTTTCCAAGCTATTAATCACCGCAAAAATATCCAAAAGAATTTTTACCAGTACGAAAGTGCATGTTTACTAATTGTGGATTTTCGTCCAGACCGACCTAAAATTTATACAACCATTGAAGAACTCAAAAAGGATGGTTTGTTGAATGAAAATTCCAGTATAACAATGGAAGGGCTTGAATGGGAGAATTTTGTGCCGAACTTACTGAGGATTTACAAGCACCGTTTTGGAGGAAATGGTTTTTTTAATTTTTTCCTTATGTGAGACATAGCCTTTATCGAACTCAATAGTTAAACCGTATTTGTTTATCAAAAAATCATCTATTTCCTTCCAATCATTCATATTTCTAAGCCTTTCCACTTCTTCCAAAGTAAAATTAGGAACCGTAAATTTTTCGATAAAATTCTTTTGGTAACAAGGATAACCTCCTGCAATCGAAACGCTTGTTTGGCTGACATAATAGTGCATCACCACCGAATTAAGGATTTTTTGACTCACATCTCTGTTTTTTACATCCATCAAAGGATGTATGGATGTTGCAAACAAATCACCTGCTGTTGCTTTCCTAAAAAAGATGCCATATCCATTCGTAAAAAACGCATCTACCTCTTCAATCAGCAAAAATCTGGGGTATTGACTAAAAGTAGGATTCAGCATTTTTTTACCCATTTTGGTTAATCCCTGTGTGCGTCCCCAAACGTAAAAAGGACTGAATTTTACCTTTCCTTTGTCACGTTTTTCTAAAACCTCCTTTTCAGACAGCAGGTATTCATAACATTTGGGAAATCTATTTTTAAATTCTTCTTCTTCAATAGGTTTTGCTGAATCATTGACAATATTGTACGGAAAAATAATTCTACGGGCATTGCAGGCAATGTCTGCTTGTTTTTTGAAGTCAGAAATTTTATAAACAGGTTTGGTCGCTGCCACTTCAATCTTAAATGTACCTTTCTCAGTAGTTTTTATCAAGTAATTATCTTCCGTTTCCGTCATATCTACAAAAAACACGGTGTCCTTCAATGTGGCAATTCCCACGCAAATATCAAACAGTTGTTTGATAGGAGTTCCGACCGTTTCGATAAGGCGAATATTGTTCTGTTCTTTGGTCTTGAGCAAACGCCATTTTTTGACCTTTAGATTTTTGAGATAGTTGGGCGAGCCGTTCACATTCAATAGAAAATTGCTGGGAATTTGTTCGTTTTTGATTCTATCATAAGTGATTGCTTCGTTTTTTTGCTTGTTCAGAAAGGTCAAAGCAGTATAAGTTTGGGCATCAAAAACCTTTTTGTGGCTGAAGTCAATAATTCTATACACGCATTTGTTTTCGGTGAAAAATCCCCTCAAAGTTTTGGCAGCCAAAGAAGTAAAATAATTGTTTGGAGTAATGTAGCCCAAACGTCCGTTTTCCTTCAATAACTGATAACCCAACTCAAAAAAGGCAAAATAGAGGTTAAATGTGCCGCTATTGATGCTTTTCCATTCCTTCAATAAAAACATGCGGTTGTCTTCCGATAAATCTTGAAACTTAACATAAGGCGGATTTCCTACCACAACATCAAATTGCCGCTCTTGCCAATCGGTTCTGAGGCTATCTTGATGATACAAATTGAAGTCCGATTCCTCCAAATTTTCCCCATATTCCAAAGCCAAAATTGACAACAATACCTTGGCTCTTTTGATATTGTATTCCAAAATATCACTGCCAAATATATTTTGTTGAATAATGGTTTTGATACTGTTATTGTACTTATTTTTGAAATAGTCCACCAAACCTATCAAAAACGCACCTGTTCCACAGCTCAAATCTATACACTCATCTTTTTCATTGGGTTGCAGTTCTTCAATGATAAAATCAACGATATAGGTAGGCGTAAAAAATGCGCCATTGAGTTTTCTATCTTCCTGAGGGATGATTAGTTCGAGGCAGTTTTCAAGGTCTTTGACAGAATGTAGCTCAATGTTAAAATTTAATATCGAATCTTTAGATAGGGCATTTTCAAGATTATTGAAATAGTTTTGCAGCATCGGATTAACCGAATAATCCAACTTTTTTTGTGTCAAATAAAGGTGAATCAAATGCCCTTCGATTACTTCAATAGAATATTCTTCAACAAATTTACTCAAGGTGTTTTTGGGAATCATTTGCTATGATTTTGTGGTATTTTAATCATAAAATTAGTTTTTTTCTATTTTTTTCAAAAATAATTTCAATCTAAATCTCAATTCACCCTCACCCTTGTCCTCGTTTTCGGGCGATTCCCATCAGGAGGATTCACAGGTTTATTCGGCTGAGGTTGGGTAGTAGGAGGCGTAATGGGAGGACTTGGAGAAGTCGGTTTGGGTTCTTCTATTACCACAGGTGGCTCGACAGTGGGCAACACATCCACAAAAAACTCACAATCCAAATTGGCGAGTGTTTCCTCAGAAGGTTGGGTAAAGGAACTGGCAACATACTGCTTGTAGTTTTTATCGTCTGCAAGACTTTTGAAGAACTTACCCCAAATCGGAAGTGCCGTTCTTGCACCTTGACCGTCTTCAATACTTTTGAAGTGAATACGTCTATCTTCTGCACCTACCCAAGCACCTGCCACGAGTTTGGGCGTATAACCGATAAACCAGCCATCTACTTGGTCTTGCGTAGTACCCGTTTTACCCGCAATGTCGTTTTGAAGATTGAACTGCCAGCGAAGTCGGCGAGCAGTTCCGCTATCAATTACTCCTTCCATGATGTGCGCCATGGTATAAGCCGTTTCTGCGCTCAAGGCACGCTTTCGGTCTTGGTAGTAGGGCTTCGAGAATTTTTCGAGCAAGCGGTTGTTTTTGTCTTTGATGCTAACAAGATAGGTCGGTTTTCGCTCATATCCGCCATTGGCAAAAACACTATATGCGCTGACCATTTCTTTCAGTGTGATTTCAGGCGTTCCCAAAGCGATAGAAGGATAGGCAGGCAGTTCTGATTCGATGCCCATTTTGTGTGCATTGTTGATGATGGTATCCACACCCATTTGCAGCAAAATCTGCACCGAAACCGTATTGACCGAGTTGGCAAGCGCACCTTTCATGGTGTAGTACCCGCCATATTTGTTGTCCGAATTGCGGGGAGTCCAGTTGTCGTAGTCAACGTAGGTGCGGAGTTCATTTTGGTAATAATTGCAGGGAGAAATGCCCTTTTCAATAGCGGTTGCATAGACAATCGGTTTGAAGGTTGAGCCAACTTGTCGGGGATTGGTTACATGGTCAAGTTGGAAATATTCGTGGTTGATGCCTCCCACCCAAGCCTTTACCTCGCCATTCACAGGATCCATTGCCATAAATCCCGCCTGCAAAAATGGCAAATAGTACAAAATGGAATCTTTGGCGTTCATGGTTTTGTCAACTTTACCCTCCCAACTAAACACTTCCATTTCACGAGGTTTGCGAAAATCTCGGTCAATCATCAACTGCGATGTTCCCGCTTTTTCGTTCATCTTGTAGCGTTCCGAACGTTTGATATAATCGTCCAACATACTCGGATTGCGTGTCCACGGATAAGGCGGTTTCCACTGTTTGTCGAAGATTTTTTGAAGTTCAGCCAAGTGTTCACTCACAGCTTTTTCGGCATATTCCTGCATTTTGCTGTCAATCGAAGTGTAAATTTTCAAACCGTCGGTAAACAAGTTGTAAGGCGTGCCGTCTGCTTTGGTTTGCGTTTTGCACCATTCCTTCAATTCTTCCTTCAAATATTGACGAAAATAGGGCGCAAGTCCATCGTTTTGTGTCAAGCGGTTGTACTTCAATGTCAGAGGTTTTTGTTGGGCGGCTTTCTTCTCGGCATCGGTGATGTAGCCTTCTTTTGCCATCAAGCCCAATACGACATCTCGGCGGCCTTTCGATTTTTCGGGATTGCGGCGGGGACTGTAGGCAGTTGTTGCTTTCAACATTCCTATCAGCGTAGCTGCTTCCTCCAATTGAATGTCTTTTGGAGTAGTGCTGAAAAAACGCTCCGTAGCAGTGCCAATTCCAAAAGCTCGTTCTCCAAACGAAACAGTATTGAGGTAAAGAGCTAAAACGTCTTGTTTGGAATACTGTTTTTCTAAGCGTACTGCAATGATGGCTTCTTTGATTTTGCTGACGGGAATGGTAAAGATGCCGTGATTTTCTCTACCATACAGGTTTTTAATCAATTGTTGACTGATGGTACTGCCGCCTCCTGCGCTTTCATTGCCCATCAAAATGGTTTTGAACAATACCCTCAAATAACTTTTTGTATCCACGCCTTTGTGTTTGAAGTAGCGAGCATCTTCGGTGGCAACTAAGGCATTGATGATGTTGGGCGAAATTAGATTGTAGGGAACGTAGCTGCGGTTTTCGATGTAATATTTGCCCAATAGTTTGCCGTCTGCTGCATAAACTTCTGATGATAAGGGATTTTTAATGTCCGATAATTCTGATTCGCTGGGTAATTTGCCAAATGCACCCCATAGAACAGATAGGAAGAAGATGAAAAACAAAAGTAAGCCCGATAATAAGGCGATACCTGCAATCATGGCGACTTTTTGCCATTTTTCCTTTTTGGACGAAGAAGGCTTATTAGATGAATTATTGTTGTTGTTATTTGGATGGTTGGGATTGGGGAATAATACCTTAGTTTTCATGTACGCAATGGTTATTACAGAATCTTTAGTCAAAAATAAGGATTCTTTGCAGATTAATTCATTTTGAAAGAAATGATATTTGGAAAGCTTCAAACTGTTTGCTATATTTATTGTCTAAATATTCATACAAACTTTTTTTTCAACCCTTCTCACCCTTCATAAAGCACTACAAACACAAACTTTAGCTTACAAACAATTTTTTTGAAAAGAAAACACCCAATATATGAATGAGGTACAACGACCGTCGACCCTATTATTTGCTACGGATATAGGTCGAGGACTTATAGGGCTAGCCAACTACTTCGCTTCAATCCCTATCTTTAACATGGCTGCAAAAGGGGACGGGCATCCAGTTTTGGTATTACCAGGCTTTGGTGCAACAGATGTTTCTACCCATCCACTTCGATATTTTCTTAAAAAACAGAACTTTACACCCTACGCATGGGAACTGGGGCGAAATTTAGGTGGAGTAGATTTTTTGGAAGATATTATTGTTCGAGTGCAAGAAATTGCCCATCAACACGGACAAAAAATCAGCTTGGTTGGTTGGAGTTTGGGAGGTGTATTTGCAAGGGAAGTGGCTCGGCGGCATCCTGGTATTGTTCGGCAAGTCATCACCTTGGGTTCTCCTTTTCAACACGTTGGTCATGGCAACAATATCAAGTGGATTTATGAATTTGTGACCCAAAATGAAATTGAAGGCATAGACCCACAGTTGATTGAAGATATGAAGTATCCGCCACCTGTTCCTTCAACGGCTATTTACACCAAAGGAGATGGGATTGTTTCTTGGAAGTGCTGTATAGAAATGATAGAAGACCACCAAACACAAAATGTAGAAGTGAGCGGCAGTCATTGTGGTTTGGGACACAATCCTGTGGCTTTGTTTTGCATTGCAGATAGGTTGTCACAAAGAGATGGCTATTGGCGAAAATTCAAACCCAGTTTTTTGCAGCAGCAACTACATAGGGATTTGAAGTTACATATTGGTTAAGTATTGGACTTTGGACAAAAGACATAAGTAGAAAGACAAAAGAAGTAAATGTTGACGGACAATTAATTGTAAAGTTTTAATTTTTAACATAAATCATTGCTAATTACAACAACCAATTTTTATTCTTCCAACGGTTCTTCATTGTATGCAGCTCCAATGTTGCAAAGTTGGTCAAGCGTTTCTGCAAAAAGATGGAAGAGAAGTTCGAGTTGTTCCACATCTTTGATTATTCCTATTACTTGAAAGTGTAGGCTATCAATAGGTTTGATGGTTTTTCGGTTTTCCAACCATCCAGAGTCGTCTTTTACCCGCAGGTCAATTTGATTGATATTCATCAATAAATCTCTAATAGCGGGGTTTTCAAACAACAATTCTACCTTGTAGGGATCGTTGCCTTGAATCACAAAGTCACGATCGAAGTTTTCATACCCTACTTCAATGTCTTGCATCCCAAAGACTTTGCCGATTTTGCTAAAAAAACCTTCTCGGTAAATGCGAAATTCAAAACCATTTTTGCTCACATACGGCGCACGGATTCGGGTATAAGTCGTACTGCTTTTGCCAGTCGAAACGGTGTGGGTGTCAAGCGTGATTTCCCATTCTCCGTGGTAGGCTACTACTTTCGGAACGCTAAAGAACCCATCATCAATATATTGTGCATTGACAGCTTTGGAAACTTGTTGCCATACCTCTCTTTTACTGGGACCAAAAAGTTTTCTGAAGAAATTTTTCATACGATGTAGCGAATATTGAATGTACGTATTGAGTGACAAGACCAAAGAACTTGCGTCACAAAATAACAAAATTATCGTTTTTTTTAACCTTCCATTTTATTTATGAACAGATTACTGATGAGCACCCTTTTGATTACTTTGGTTTTCACAAGTTGCGCCAAGAAAGCTTATTATCTTAACTCTGATTTCAATAAAATCAGTGCAAACCACCAAACCATAGCGATTGTACCTGTAGAAATGATTTTGACGGGGCAAATGCCTGAAGGTATGGATGATTCTGATATTGAAGCATTGGAGGAGGCCGAAAGCAAGGCATTTCAAAAATCACTTTACAATCAAATCCATTGGAGTCCACCCAAATCGAAACATTCGTTGGTGGTTTTTCAAAGTGTGGAGAAAACAAATGAGATTTTGGGGCAGCATGAAATTTCTGTTCGCAGGACTTGGAAAATGACCGCAGAGGAATTGGCAGAACTGTTGGAGGTGGATGCAGTGGTTAGATTGCAGGTTGAAAAACAACGCTATATGTCGGATATCGCTTCAATGGGTATCAGCATTGGCAAGCGGATTATTGACATTTTGACCCGCTTTAGGTCTTTGGCTGTCACCAATGAAATCAGTAAAACGAGCGATATCAATGCCAATTGCAGCATCGTAAATGGCAAGGATGGTAGTGTTTTGTGGTCTATGAAGGAAACTGCTTCAACGGATTGGCAACGTCCAAGTTTTGAGGTGATTGACAAGCTGAACCGAGATTTGGCGAAAGATATGCCTTATCGGGCGAAGTAATATTTTCTGTGTTGGGGTTTTCACTACCATCCCACCATCTGCTCTACCAACAAAGCCACAATTTTGGTTGGTGTGAGTGTTTTACAGGCAACAGTGATATGGGCTTGTTGGTAAAAAGGCAACCGTTCTTCGAGTTTGGCTTCAATAAAATCCAATAAAGCAGCTTTATCCTCTTCAAATTGTTGAACGAGTGGACGGGTGTTTTTTGCCTGCAACAAGCGGCTGACAATGATGGAAGGGGGAACTTCCAAAAAAATGGTCAAACCGCTGTCGTTCATCTGCTGCATATTTTCAAAATGACACGCCATGCCTCCACCAGTGGCAATCACCGTGTTTTCTTGCTGCAAAAGCTCGTGTAAGCACTTCTTTTCCAAGGCTCTAAAATGATTTTCACCGTGTGTTTCAAAAATCTGTGAAATAGTTTGTTGGGTTTTGGCTTCAATGTATTGGTCTGTATCAATGAAGGTATAATGCAGCTTGTTGGCCAACATTTTGCCGATACGAGATTTACCACTTGCCATGAATCCTACTAAAAAAATACGGGTGTGCTTCATTGTCAAAATTTGAAAATAAAAAAAATGGCTTTATGTTGTTTAAACACAAAGCCATTTAAGTCTTCAAAAAATACTACTAATAACAGTCTTGATTGTTCAGTTTCAGTCTTATATTAGTCAGTATTACAAGTATGCTTACTTGTGATCATCGCCTTTTACAGCATCTTTCACATCTTCTGCTGCCTCTTCTACAGCTTCTACTGCATCTTCACCAGCTTCTTTAGCTGCATCTGCCGCATTATCAATTGCTTCACCAGCTGCTTCTGTTGCTTCACCGGCTGCTTCTACTGCATCTGCTGCTGCATCTTGAGCTGCCTCAGCTGCTTTTTCTGCTGCATCTGCCGCTTCTTGAGCCGCCTCTTTCATCTTGTCACCAGCAGATTGAGATTCGCCACCACAAGAGACCATGAATGATAGCATACTTACACAAAGTAAAAGAATTACATGTTTCATATAAATTAATTTAGAATGAAAAATAATTGGATTAGCTTATCAAAATTAACATTTTTTTACATTTTGTTAGTCATATGACTATTTATTTTTTTCTAAAAAACAATGAAATAGGAACACCCGTCAAACTAAAATGTTGGCGCAGTTGATTTTCCAAATAATTTTTGTAGGGTTCCTTGATATAACGAGGATAGTTGCAGAAGAAGGCAAAAGTAGGTGTATAGACGGGTAATTGAGTTACATATTTGATTTTCACATACCGCCCTTTGATGGCAGGAGGATTGTGTTTTTCAATCACATTGAGCATTACTTCGTTCAGTTGAGAAGTAGGAATTTTGGTCATTCGGCGTTCTTGCACTTCTATTGCAGTTTCTATAGCTTTGAAAATGCGTTGTTTGTAGAGTGCCGAGATAAAAATGATGGGAATGTCCGTGAAAGGGGCAAATTTTTCGAGTACATTTTTTTTGTAGTCATTGATGGTATTGCTGTCTTTTTCAATCAAGTCCCACTTGTTGATCAAAATCACAATTCCCTTTTTCTTTTTGACCGCCAATCGGAAAATACTCATGTCTTGTGCTTCTATACCCATCTGAGCATCAATGACTATGATACACACATCGGCTTCGTCCATGGCTTTGATGGCACGCATGACAGAGTAAAATTCCAAATTTTCGTGAACTTTCGATTTTTTGCGAATTCCTGCTGTATCTATCAATAAGAATTCTTTTTGATACATGTTGTAATGCGTATGGGTTGTATCACGAGTTGTTCCTGCAATGTTGGTCACGATGTTGCGGGTTTCTCCCAATAGTGCATTCAGCAATGAGGATTTTCCAACATTGGGCTGCCCGATGATGGCAAATTTGGGGAGTTCACTCGGTTCTTCTTCGCCTTCTTCTGCAATATGTGCTGTCACCGCATCCAACAATTCACCCGTTCCTGTGCCGTTGATGGAAGATAAAAAATAGTTTTCTTCAAAGCCTAAACTGTAAAATTCGGCCGCATCTAAAATTCGGCGGTTATTGTCCACTTTATTGACTGCTACAATAACAGTCTTGTCCGAACGCCGCAATAAATTGGCCATGCTGTCGTCCAAATCGGTGATGCCTGTCAATACATCTACCACAAATACAATCAAAGAGGCCTCTTCAATCGCAATCGCTACTTGTTCTCGGATGGCTTTTTCGAATATATCATTGGAGTTGGGTACAAATCCACCTGTGTCTATCACATTGAAGGTCTTGCCATTCCATACGCTCATGCCATATTTTCTATCTCTCGTTACGCCGCTTTCATCATCTACTATGGATGCTCGCTGACCTATCAAACGGTTGAACAAGGTTGATTTGCCAACATTTGGTCGTCCTACTATCGCTACGGTAAATCCCATTTTGGTTTTTTATTCAAATTTAAATCAGACAAACTACAAAGTTAGGTAAAATGAAGGAATGAATGGTATAAAGATGCAGTTGATTATTTATTATGTCATTGTAATG
Organism: Chitinophagales bacterium; assembly: GCA_041392475.1. NCBI lineage: Bacteria > Pseudomonadati > Bacteroidota > Chitinophagia > Chitinophagales > Chitinophagales bacterium. Next base: position 1,131,894 of record JAWKLZ010000003.1, read on the forward strand.
TAAAAAAATGGAACAGAAAGTATAAAATACTTGTTTTTTTGATGTTTAATTTTGTAATGTACTTTTTATAATTTATTATTGCGGATATAAAGAGGAAAAAAATGATAATGAAATATTTTTAAGATAATAAATCTTAACAAACAAATTATAATTTATATTGGATTCTTCTTTTTTTTAAAATACTCCCGCAACACGTATTCCGAATAACGCATCAATTTTTTGATACACTCCTATTTTATTGATTATTTCAGATTTTGATTACAAGTTTATAAACTCCATTATAACTTATAAGGATAAATATGTTTATTGAGTTTGCAATTTAATGTATTTGCTTCAAAAACCTGTTTACCTTTTTTTCTTTAGCCGTTATTTTAAATAGAAGACACATATAGTAACTTTTAATGCTATATTCACAAAAAATACTTTTTTTAACTATAACAATCATTCCTTATGAAATGGAAATCGATGTATCTATTATTTTTATTTTGTTTTTCGAGCAATGTTATACAGGGAGATATTACTGTTACAATAGTTGATTATGTTACTACATTCCCTTGTGATGGAGCTATTTCCATAGAAATAGATGGAGAAGTAGAAGATTATACCCTTTCTTGGAGCAATGGCGAAACTACTCCTAACCTGACTGGACTCTGTGCAGGTTCTTATACTCTAACTGCAACCAATATATATGGTTGTGAAATAATCGAAACCATAGAAATTATTGAATGTGCAGCAGTCATCAATGCAGATATTACGCATTTGTGTGCAGGTATGAGTACAACCGCGACAATCAAAGTAAAAAAACCTTATGTTGGGGATTTTTCTTATACATGGGATAATGGTGCAACAACCAAACATTTAACCAATATCACTACTCCTGGTATGTATTGTGTCACAGTGACAGATTTAGAACATGGCTGTTCTTTTTACGAATGTTTTGAAGTACTTGAACTTACCGATACCAATAGTAGTTTGTATCTATCTACGTGTTTGCCGAAGGGACCACCAATTGTTGTCAATGAGGTAGTTACTGATCCTCCAACAGGAGGCTATTCTAATAACTGCGTTCCGTGGAGCTATTTGGAATTGCTCATTACTGGCAATGAAAACTGTGAAGAACACATTGATATTCGAAGATTCATCATTGATGACAACAATGGAGATTTTTCCAAACCTCAGCAGCTATCCAATGGGAATATATCAACAGGGCATATTCGTTTTAAAAACATCAGCCGTTGGGCGGCTTTGCCTGTGGGCAGTATGATTGTTATTTACAACCCTGCTTACAATGGTCAAATGAACCTGACATCTGACCCAAGTGATAGTAATGGAGATGGCGTATATATTTTGCCTGTCAATGATAGTGGTTTAGAAGGAAATGCCCTAAAACCGAGTTTGTCCAATTCGAGCTATTCGGGAAGTTATACTACAAGTGCCAAATGGCAGTATTTACATTTAGCTACTCAACAAGATGCGATTCAAATTCGCTATCCTTCAGGCGAATATTGCCATGGTATAGGTTATGGGTCTGCTACTGAAATGACAGGAGGGCCTGATAATCTACGTTTGGAAACAACAGTTGATGAAAGCCATGTTTTGTTGTTGCGGGGAGAAGACCCGCAATCTTCTGTGAGTTATGCACCTGTACCCTATACCAATATGATATTATGTGATGAAATACCAACGCCAGGGCGACCCAATGGTTATTACAACATTCAATTTATCAACAATTTATGTGATTTGGTTTCTTTCAAAACGGCTGAATCAATCGGTTCAGATATTCCCAATGGATTGCACATCGAAAACCTTTTTCCCAATCCATTCAACAATCACCTACAAATGGAATACAGCATCAGCGAAGCAAGTGAAATACAAATCTATTTGTTCGATATGTTGGGGCGAGTAGTTTATCAAAAGAACATCACACCCAATAAAGGAAAAAACAAACTCCAGATTCAACTAGACGAGAACCATAGTAATGGAGTGTATCAATTACAAATGCAAAGCAAAGTGGGCAATTACCACCAAAGTCTGTTGCACATTGCAAAGTAGATTTATAGGTAGATTATCACTCGAAGTATAGGCTATAAAAATAGCTGATAAATCATAAATATAAAATAATCAATTGAAATGAAAAATAAATCTCTTTTTCTTATAGGAACTGCCATACTTACTTTAATGGCTTTTAGTTATGGAATTTCGGCAGCATTAAAAATAAGTTCACCTCCTACTGGTGATATTCCTGCTCCATTTGTAGGGAATGTTTCTCCTTCTGCTGGTGGAGGAGATATTATGGCACAAGCAAATACAAATGTAAGTACTTATACAGGAGCTGCAGCAGTAGGCGTACCGTTACATACATTGGAAGGAGATAATCTATCTCATAGTGTAGGACTTTCCTATCAATCCAATGGTATAAGAGTAAATGAAATGGCTTCAAGAGTTGGATTGGGATGGGGATTAAGTGCAGGTGGGGCTATTACCAGAATGGTGAGAGGAGGGTATGCGGATGAAACATATCAATCGTATGGAACTGGTTCAGGGGCATTTCATGTATGTGGAAATTTTTATAATACAGAAGGAACTTGTACAAACTTTTTCATCGATAAAATGCCCGATCTATTCTATTTTAGTTTTGATGGTTATGCAGGTAAATTTGTTTTCGATGAAAATCAAGATATAGTATTGCTTCCGCATAGTAATTTAAAATTTGATAAGACAATAATAACTGAAGGAAATGATAAGAAAATTATAAAATTTTCAGTAACAACTGATAAGGGTAAAGAATATATTTTTGATCAGTATGAATTGAGTAATCAAATTACTTTAACTGGGATAGTGGAAGATATAAGTGATACTGAAATACCTAATAATTATGAGAATAGAGAGTATATTTCTACCTGGTATCTATCTACTATTAAAGATTTGAATACAGGTGAAACTATTTCTTTTGACTATGAAAATATTCCAGAATTAAAAGTTATCAGTGGAATTTCTGAAGTTGAAAAAACAGATAGTGGAGAGTGTTCTTGTACTGAAGACGATGTAGATGAAGAATTTACTACGGTTCAATTTACTAAAAATGCTAAAGTAATAAGGTCTATAAAGTCTAAATATTCAAAAGTGGTTTTTGACCATAAGTATAGAGCCGATTTGGAAAATGACTATAGAATTGGAGGAGTAAAAGTATATAGTTTTAAAGATAAAAATACTTTTGAAAATTGCATTTCTAATAACTCTAATAATCCTGTATGTGTCCAAAATTGCATCAATAATTATCCCTGTGATGATGAGTGGAATGATGATAATGATCCGCTATGTAATAGCCCCAACGAATTAAATCAATATTGCCAAAGCCAGTGTAATACATGCTCACAAAATTATCTTTTAAAATCTTATCAATTTCAGCATACTTATTTTGAAAGTGATGAAAATCTCAATAATGCTCATTTAGAAAGAAGACTAAAACTCCATAAAATTTTCACACAAAACAAAAACGGAGAGAGGATAGATGAAAATGGAAAAGAGATTCTACCTTATATATTTTCCTACAATTCTCCTCCATTGCCTTCTAGAATATCCAAGGAACAAGATATATGGGGTTTTTATAATAGAAATGGTGAAGATAGTAAAGGAGAAACAGGAACTCTAATTCCTCAATTATGGTTTTACCCTAATGAAGCCAATGCAACCTCTTTTTTACCTTTACAAAAAAATACCACACAATATGTGCTTTCAATAAGTGGTGCTAATCGGGAGAGTAATGCAGATGCTATTAAGGCGGGCTTATTGACTAATGTTAAATATCCAACAGGTGGTAGTATAGAGTTCGATTATGAAATACACTCCTTCAACTATGATGGAGATATTTATGACGGAGGAGGAGTAAGAGTTAGCCAAAAAGAAGCCAACGGTGGAGCAGAAGGAAAATTAATAGTTCAGTATATATATACAAACTCCAATGAGGAAACAAGTGGTCATTTAGTAAGTATGCCACAATTTGCGTATGCCTGTAAGGAACTAACCTATTCTGTTGCTCCTGGGTTTGAATATTTGAATGTTATTGACGATGACTTAGCGATATTTTCAGACAGCCAATCTCAAATGGAGGCTACTCAGGGTAGTCATGTCGGTTATGCAAAAGTGATAGAAAAAACCGATGGTCTCGGAGAAAGCATTTATACTTTTACCAACCCTTCAACAAACCCCAATATACAAGGAATTACTTCCTATGAAGAAGTAGGGAACGGTTCATGTAATCCTAATTTTATAGACCTTACGGGAAAATGGGATCATTTTCCATTTGCTCCAAGTGAAGACATGGATCATCGTAGAGGTCTCTTAAAAACCAAATTAGATAAAGATAAGAATGGAGCTACAGTACAAACAACTAATATTTTTTATAAAACTAAGTTAGTTAAAGAGTTCTCTTTTACTTTAAAAGAGCAATTTAAACAGCTTTATGGCTTCAAAAGAACAGGCGAAACCACCATCACTTCCGAATTTGTCTATTTAGACCAACAAACTCAAACCGTTGATGGTGTTACCACAACTACTACTTATGACTACGATTTGGTAAATCACTATTTACCCAAGGGAAGTACAACTACAGGAGGAAGTCAAACCATTACTTCTACCATCACCTATCCGCAAGATGTGACCCCTGCTTCAGGACTCATCAATAAAATGCTGTCATTGAATTGGTATGGGGTTCCTATTTCGACTACCCAAAAATTAGATGGAGTTTTGATTGGTGGTTCTAAGACCGATTTCGTTCAGCACATAGGAGTAGTCGTACCACAATATCATCATGAAGTACAGAATGGTGGATTCAAAAAAGTATGGAAAGCCGAAGAATGGGATATGGGTAGTGGTGGACGAATGAAAAAGGTGTATCAGTTGAAGAAAGATGGAACAAAATTTCCCAATCCACATGAACTAGAGTGGGAAGCAGGGCAGCTAAAAACGAAAAAATACATTGACTTTGAAACAAACTATACTTACTATGACAACCGCTTATTGGAGAGCAAAACGGATGCAGAAGGCATCAAAACCAAATATTACTACGATGCCTTATTACCTACCAGACTAAAAACCAGCGAACTGATTACAGCAGATGGAGGTGTCGAAAAAGTACGTGTAACAACCAATACCATACATGATTACAGTGCCAATAAAGTAACAACTACAGTTGATTTTACAGATGAAGGTGTTCCCGAAGAACATAAAACTCCTCAACAGAAAAGTTTTAAAACTCATGACGGATTTGGAAAGTATCTAAGCACTACGAGAGTAGCAGCAAGTGGCACTGAAAAAGTAACCCATAGTATGGGCTACGATAACTTTGGTCGCCCTAAATACGAATATTCAATGGGTTCAGGTACAATTGAAAAAACCTTTGAAGCCTCTCCTTTGAGCAGAGTTTTAAAAGTCACTGATGAGGAGGGAAATGAAACCGAATATACTTATCTACAGGGCTTATTCGGTACAAATGCCTTTAGAAGCACAATGGTCAAGGATGCGAATGAACATACAACCATCAGTTCTGTGGACTTATTGGGAAGAACAACAGGAGTGATGAATGCCAAAAATGAACAAACCTTGTATGCATATTATCCAGAAGGCTATTTGCATACAGTACAGCCCCCTACAGGATCTGCCTATATCTATACCTACAATGGAAACGGACAAATGGAAACCAAAAAAATACCAGGGGTAGATGGCGAAATTCACTATACCTATGATGATCAGTATAGATTGAAAAGCAGCACAGATGCAAATGGAAAAACAATTATCCCCGAATACGATGAGTATGATCGTGCTGTTAAAACTTATTTGGGAGAAAAAGTAGAGGACAGGCTGTTGTCACATACAGTGTATGCAGCAGGTTCTACACGACCCGAATCTTCCAAAGCAAGAGAGATACTACCTAATGGTAGTTTAGGAAATGATTTTTTTACAACAACCTATGGTTTCGATGAACTCGGCAGACAAACCGATGTCACCAAACAATATTTGAATGGCATAGAAGCGACCAGTGGCATAGAAGCGACCAGTGTCATAGAAGCGACCAGCCATACAGATTACAACGATGCAGGTATTGCTTATTTTGAATCGCATAACAGCCAGGGAATTGGCTATGAGTATGAAAACTTTACAGATGAAATTCTTCGATTGGAAAAAACCTATATGACACTCGGAGAGGAAACCTTTTTGCTCAACAAATTTGGCTACGATGGAGAAGACAGGGTGATAACCAAGTACCTACATGGACAAAATGAGCAAGAGAACAGTTTTCTACAAGAAGTAAACTATACCTATGATGAAGTGGGAAGATTATTGACAATCAATGACTTTGACAATATAGAAGGCATTGGTACTTGTCGTGCCTTGAACAAATGTGGACCTGTCAAATGCGATTACACTTTTGCGATAGATGTCGACCTTTCCGACCCCAATGAAGGAGTCGATATTGGAAGAATGGAAGCAATACAGGAAACAGATAGAGGAGATGCCAACGCAACTCCTTATACCATTCCTCTTCCCAACTATCCCTATCATCTCTCGCTTCAATACAACGGCGTAAATGCCCGAACAGGCTTGCCAGAAGGCAAACCCACCTTCAATGACGATGGTTTGCAAGCGGATTTGAAAAATTGGATGGTCGCAGAAGGATATCAGTTTGACAAAGTGGAAGTAGTCCTCAAAGAAACGGACATTCCTGCACACATCGAAATTGGCATCAAAGCAACAAATGTACCTTTCACCAGCATCAATGAAGGCGAATATGTGCCTACACTTCAAGATTGTTGTGGAGCAGCATTGGTGGCTGAATCTGAGTCCAATGCAGGTAGTGGAGGAGCGATTGACATCCCCGAAAACTACCACAGCCCCGACCTGTTTGCCATGTCTTTGGACTACGACCACCTCGACATACAAACCTTTACTTGGCAAGTCACTTGTGGAAACAAACAAGCCTATACCATGGAATACGACCCATTGCACCGACTCTTGAAAGCCGACCACACCACCTTTTTCCCTGCAAAGGATGATGTATTGGGGCGATACGATGTAAATATACTGGGCTATGATGGTATCGGCAACATAGAAGGAATTATCCGAAAAGGGGTAGCGGGAATCAATCCTCAATCGGGTGAACCCATTTATGGTCTGATAGACGACTTGACTTATGGCTACAATGGCGACCGCTTGACAACAGTGACAGATGCAGTACAGGGAGCAGGACAACCCAAAGGTTTTGTGCCAGAAGTTAGTACCTATAATTATGATGCAAATGGCAACCTAACAACAGATACAGGCAAAAAAATAGCGATTCAAAACAATTTTTTGGATTTACCTGGCATTATTGCCAAAGACCCAGAAGCTGACGGAACGGGTGGAGGAACAATAGCCATGACCTACTCAGCCGACGGCGACCTCCTTCAAAGAACTGTCACAGTAGGAGACGATACCTACACCCATACCTACGCAGGAATTGCTGAATACCGAAACAATGAATTGTACGCTGCTTCGTTTTCAGAAGGCAGAATCACCCAACAAACCGACGAAGAAGGAACTACTTCCCTACAACTCGAATACGTCCTTTCCGACCATTTAGGCAACGCCCGAGTGCTATTTGCCGACTTAAACAAAGACGGTAGAGTTGACGGTTCGGAGATTTTACAAGAAAATCACTACTACCCCTTCGGCCTCAACATGGAAGGCCCATGGTGTCCCGATGCTACAAACACCACCAAAAACCACTACCAATTCAATGGCATTGAGTTGTTTGAGGATTTGGATTTGAATGTCAATTTTGCGTTTTATCGGTCGTATGATGCGGCAATAGGTAGGTGGTGGCAGGTGGATCCTAAGGCGGAGAGTTTTTATGGGATGACGGTGTATAATGGGATGGGGAATAATCCAATACTTTATTCAGATTCTGATGGAGACTTTATCCCGCAATTAGTTGGTGGAGTTGTAGGAGGGGTCATGAATGTTGTTAATAACTGGAATAAAATATTAACGAATCCAGTTAGTGCTTTTGGATATGCTGTAACAGGAGTTGGTGCTGGAGTGGCAGCAACCTTGCCTGGAGGTATTGCAGCCTCACGAGCAATTCTCGCAGGAGGAAATGTTGCAACAGATATAGCCTCTGGGAATATACCAAGTTTTGATAGCTTTGCAGATGTAGCGAGCTATGTAGGAGGAACAGCATTAGATGCTTTTACCACAGCTGGGTCAGCGAAAGCCTTTGGAAAAATTGCTAAATCAAGCCTTGAAAAGGCAGCTCTAAAGGCAGTTAAAGAAGTAGGGGAAGAACAGGTATTTAATTTGATAGGTGATTCAGGAGCAGGGCTTGCCGAGATGACATTAGAATGGTATGGAGAGACAGTAGGCACAGGCTTTACATTTCAAACTACTGCTAAGGCGATTAATTGGGGATCAAGGGCAGCAGAGAATCTTGTTTTAGGAGCTTTAAATACTGGCTTAGGAGTAAACCCTAGTAAAAGCTTAGGTCTATGGGATATAAATGGGCCTCAAACTACCAATAAATGGACTGGACAAAAAGGTGGCTATTATGAATTTGGGAAAGATGGGACTGTTTGGTCAAAAGACATAGATAACCATGGAGGAGGAACACAATATAAAGTATATAATAAGACTCCCAAAGGGCTTGAATTTAAAACCCATGCAAATCAAGATGGAGACTATATAACGCGACATAAAGGTCCAAAAGGCAAATTTATAAGTTGGAGCAAACTAAAAAAATTATTCTAATGCTATTAAAAAAGACTGCTAATATTGATGAAAGATTCTCTTGGTTAAGCTTACTGAGTAACAATTCTGTCTCATACGAAAAAATTGAAATATATGATTTTAAAAATAAATGTGAGATTAAAAATTTACAGAATTTAATTTACAAATTATTCAATGATGATAGGAGGTCTTTAGTCATTGGACCTTGTGCAACTGGGATACCATGGAATGATTTTGCTGATATTGTAGAAGAAATAGAAAATTATGAGATTCCTATCAGACTCGATTCTAAATATGATAATGAATTTGAAGTAAGATTTATGAAAATGATGGTTGAAAATGGAATTGAGTATGACTATAAAGGCTACTGTGAAATACTCAACTGGAACCAATTACTTGACCTTGTTCTATCTATTGTGATTAATGTGAAAGGTACTGATTCTTTAAAGTTCTACAATATTGATGGTAGTTATTGTTTTTACCCTCATTACACATGTAGTATAGGAGTTTATTACAAAGAAATGAATGAGAAAATAGACCGAATAATTAGAAGAGCCAATAGAATGGGGGCTTGTATAGAATATATCAAGGAGTAATTGCATTGAAAATTGATATAGAAACAATTAGGATATTTCATGGAGAGGAGACTCAGTTCTCAAATTCATGGTTTATAAAGCTATTCTTGCTTGACAGAGTTAATAATTGCGTCAATAACATAAATGGTACAAGGCCTATCATGTTCAGGAAACTTAGCAATATCGTTGAGTATCTTGAGTATGGTAGGATTTCAATGGCATAGAGTTGTTTGAGGATTTGGATTTGAATGTGAATTTTGCGTTTTATCGGTCGTATGATGCGGCGATTGGTAGGTGGTGGCAGGTGGATCCTAAGGCGGAAGCATCTAAAGATTTGTCTCCTTACAATGGAATGCACAACAGCCCTATCAAGTACAGCGACCATAATGGAGACTTCATCCCCTCAGCTATTTTGGGTGCAGGTGTGGGATTGTTAATGAATGGTATAAATAACGTTGCTAATGGCAATGGATTTTTTCAAGGTGCTGGAAAAGCAGCATTGTTTGGAGCATTAGGCGGTGCTGCTTCTTTTGGGATAGGAGAAGCTTTCAACGGTTTGAAAGGCTTGGGGGTAGAATTAGCACGAGCAGGGGTACACGGACTCAGTGGAGGCATTCAATCCGGTTTAGCGGGGGGGGAATTTTGGTAGTGGATTTTTAAGTGGTGCATTTTCTTCGGGTGTGGGTTCTGGTATTGGTGCTTCTGGACTAAAAGGCGGGGCTATGGCGGCGGCCCAAATTGCAGGAGGAGGTCTATCAGGTGGTGTTGGCAGTGTGCTGGGAGGAGGAAGCTTTATGGCTGGTGCAACAAATGGTCTATTAGTAGGAGGGTTGAATCATACGGCTCATTCAGGTATTTTTGGTGAAGGTTTTGCAGCCTCCTTAGTTACAGGACAGATACGACATATTTTTACGCCCGATGCAATTGCTGGATCTTTTGACGGAACATTATACGCTTATTTAGGTACAGGAACTTCAATAGAAGGTGCTTTAATGTTAACTGGTCCAGAAGCAGGTGAGTTTCATAGTGCAGTAGATATTACTGGAGGAGTAGGAAATGATATTGGTATAGGAGCTACTACAACTAGATATTATTATTCAGGTAAAGCAGCGAACTTTACATCAAAACTTTTTAATGGTTTTTTCTATAAAGCTAATATAGGAGTTTCCTTTGGAATAGATTTTAGCGCATCTGTAAGCCGTGCTAATGTAGCTAATAATAAATTTATTCTTGGAATACATAATACGATTGGTTTTGGTGTCTCTATGTTTCCACTAATTCCCTTAAGTGGAAGTTTTGAGACAGGATACACAACCATTTCTAAATATTGACAATATGAATTCTATAAAATTTCTTGTTTTTATATTTTTGGGTTTTATTATAATATCAGTAATTGGTGATAAGCTACTATATCTACACTATAAAAATCATGAGATTGTTAGCTATTCAACACCATGCTCTTTCGTTGTAAAATCCCACTATATTATGAATGGGGTTATCTATATCAATAAGAGATATGCTCTTCCTTTGACTTATGGTTATGACATAAATGATTTAGAAAATGATATGAACAGAGGTGATAAAATCTTCAAAGAAGCAAATAGTAATATCATTTACCTCATAGAAGATTTTGATAGTACCGCTTATTCCTTTATGAAGGAAGAAAATTAATTTTATTTCAGAAGTAAAAATATAAGAGAAGTCGATTGTAGTTATAATTATAATCGGCTTCTCTTATATTTTAACTATAACTATACTTAGTTACATATAAAACACAAAACCATGCAAAACAAACTCTTAACTATTCTAACCCTTATCACCTTCTTTGCCTCTTGTACACCTACCAATAACATCAATACTGTAGAATTTCAAAACATAGAATATCAAGTAGTCGCAAAAGGCAATGATTCGGGTATCAAAAACAAACTGCTGATAGTCGCTTACAACAAATACTTCAATGAAAGCCAATTTGACAGCGATTTCATCAGCAGTCATAATTTGAATACCGTTGATTTCCGAGAAAATATGTTGGTAGAAATATTTTTAGGTACTGATGCAGCTACAAAGGGAAAAATTACCCTAACCAAAATTGAAGAGAACAAAGACCTGATAAAGGTCCATTACGAAACAAAAGAAGGCGATGAACCGAGTGCTACTGCCGAAGAAGAAATAACTCCCTTCTTAATTGTATCTGTACCCAAATCCCGAAAAACAACCAAGTTTTTTGAGAATGGGGAGGAGGTGAAAATTGCAGGAGGGAATTTGTATATCAAGAATTGAACACCACAGTCGCCTTTTATTTATCTCACTCACACTACTTCGTTTTCAGAAGGCAGAATCACCCAACAAACCGACGAAGAAGGGACAACTTCCTTACAACTCGAATACGTCCTTTCCGACCATTTAGGCAACGCCCGAGTGCTATTTGCCGACTTAAACAAAGACGGCAGAGTCGATGGTTCGGAAGTACTGCACGGCCTGCTCCGATGATTAATCGGAGAGAATCACTACTACCCGTTTGGCATGAACATGGAAGGCCCATGGTGCCCCGACGCAACGAACACCACCAAAAACCACTACCAATTCAATGGCATTGAGTTATTTGAGGATTTGGATTTGAATGTCAACTTTGCGTTTTATCGGTCTTACGACCCTGCAATTGGTAGGTGGTGGCAGGTGGATCCTAAGGCGGAGAGTTTTTATGGGATGACGGTGTATAATGGGATGGGGAATAATCCTGTTTCTGTGGTGGATCCTCAGGGAGATATTGGTTTTGTACCTATAGCAATAGGGGCAGTTTTAGGAGGATTATCTGGACATTCAATTGGAAAAGCAAAAGGCTTATCAGGTTTCGGTTTGTTGGGACATTCATTATTGGGCGCAGCAATTGGAGGATTATCCACTCTCGCTGGGTCTGGTGTTTCTACTGCATTAGGAAAAAGCTTAACTGTAACATCTGTTGGAACACAAGCAGGTGCAATTGCTATAGCAGCAGGAGGGGCAACAGGAGGTATTATAGGAGGCGGTGGTTTTGCTGCACTATCTGGTCAAAATGTGCTAAATGGTGCTTTGAAAGGGGCAGTAGCTAGCGTTGCTGGAAGTCTTATTGGAGCACGTATTTCAGGGGGATTAGGAGCATTTTTGGGTGGAGTTACTTCGGGTGGATTATCAGCAGCTTTAGATGGTCAAAATATAGCGTATTCTGCTTTGATAGGTGGTTTAACTTCATTTAGTTCTTATACCATGATGAATGAGATTAGGTATAAGAATTTCGGTAGTACGTTATTAAGCCGAAAACAGTTTAATGCAATGACTAGGGCTACACAAAAATCATTTATAACAGGTAAAGAATATGGGGCTTGGCTACTCAAAGGTGGTGGAATAGAATGGTGGGAGGTAGCTTCTACTGGCAATGATCATATAGATCCTGGTCCCAAACCGACAAATGCTTGGGGAGAGTTTCATACACATCCTAACCTAGGAGGAGGTTATAGCGAAATTCATAGTCATGATCAAGATGTCCCCAGTAGTAGACATGATAAAACTTTCAGTTATGTGATAAGTAGAACCAAGGTTTTCTCTTTTGATGGTAGGTATGAGTACGCTACTAGACCAGGTACACTAAAATACACAAATAAATTCTTTACCCCCTACCCATATAACAGTTTTGGTTATAGATAATATGTCTATTTTAAAAATATAAGCAATGAAGATTTTAATGTTTTTTATTTTAACCGTATGTGTTTATGCATATAGTTGCAAAACACCTTCTCCAGCCTTACAAACTATAATCCCCTGTACTGTAGATGCTGCTAAGGAAGTATCTAATACCTATATAGATAATATAAAAGGTAATATAGCTTTATATACTGTGATGATAAAGGAACAAGACACAGTTTTTGTTGTTATATATACATTAAAAGATAAAACAATGAGAGGAGGAGGAGCAGAAATAACGATATCCAAATCAGACTGTAGAGTAATTGATTTAGACTTTGGACAAAGGAATTCCAGCTAACTATGAGTTAGCACACACAAATTATATTATTTAAGATATATTTATTCCAATTTGACGACATTTTTATCTTTTTCTGCCTGTTTTTTGTATTTTGAGTACTTCTTTCGGGGAGATTTCCATGTTCTTGGTGTTGGTTTTTCCCCCTTTTTTCTTCCCTTTCCATTTTTTGAACTCTTGGGCGCAAAGGGCTTTATATCAAAAGTAGAAAAAAAGGCCTCTGCCCCTTTTCGAGTCATAGAAACGGACTTTGGAGCCGTTTCTTTTTGCGCTCTTTTGACTTCAGGCAAGTACTTTTCCCATTCATTCACATGAACCTCTACTTCTGTTGAAGCAGTATAAAGTAACCAATAAGTGAGTTGAACCACCCATGCCCAAGCATCTAAATGACCTACTTCTGGTGTTTCATATTTGTCCAATAATAAGGATTGCTTAGAAAAACGATTATGGACTTCAATATCATACCTATGTCGATAATCTTCATGAATATTTCTTGTTGTATATTGTGCTTTATTGCAACCCCAAAAAGTTAAAAACATGGGACGCTTAAAAACCATTTCTCCTGTTTCTTTATCTATACACAGAACCGCTACTAAGTCAAAAAACAAGTTACTCATGTCGTATTCTCGTGAACCTGTTATCAACAAATCATTCCAACGATGGAGCTGGATAATTAGCTTTCTGCCGCTTCGGGTAGTTGTTTCAAAACTCAATTCTTCATCCATTGGCAAATCGAAAATGGGACGTTGGGCTTTTAGGAAACTCTTTTTTGTCTTAGGATTGTAACACTTTCGTTCTCTTTCGATCTGTAAATAATAGGGCTCATCCTCATATACTTTATTTCGTCCTGCTGCAATCTGTTTGCCTGAATACTTTTTATACACTTTCGTACCTGCTCGAAAGCGAATCACTAAGTTCAGATTTGGGCATTGACTCACCAAAGGATGTATATAAGAAGGATGACTATATCCACTATCGGCACTATTGACCACACGTTCTGCCTCTTGAAAAGGCAAATCCGCACACTCCATCATTCCCAACAATTGAGCAGACGACACACTTAATGGATTGTCATTCAAACCTATTCGTATATTATCCAAGGGTAAACTCCATGCATTCGGATGTTCAGCATCATACAAACCTAAATTCACATAAGAATAATTATAACCTATATCTATGGATTTGTTCCCTTTTATTTTGTTGTTGGGTATCGAAACATAACCACGACAAGCTAAACAGTTAGAATAAGCTTTCCGATTAGGGGTCAAATCCGATTGAAGCTTATAGATATTTTTTCTTGGGCCGTATTTCATACAGTGCACCTGCAAGTGCTTTCGCAAGTCACTTACTTCCTTCGCATTACAACAATCTTCTGTATCTTTACTCAACTTTAACTCCTTACTTAGATTTTTTGTAACTTTGTTGAGGATACTGTAATGATACTGAAATAGCTTATTTTTGCTCAACATTGTGGGATTTCTTGCATTTAACTCACTCCCTAATGAAAGCAATATACTTACCAAACCTTTGACATGCACATTGTCAAGGTTCAAAATATCGAGGCAAAACTGTTCTGGTTTGTTTTTTTTCACACTTCAAATATCCAGAACTTTTGCCTCTTTTTATAATTCAACCTTATTTCGTCCAAAGTCTAAAATTGATAAGAAGTTATATCAATGAATTTATAAGGGCAACACGTTTATCCTTTATCGAACTGTTGCCCTGTTTTTCATTAATTCTTCTTATACTACTTCGTTTTCAGAAGGTAGAATCACCCAACAAACGAATGAAGATACAAACGAAACAAGCCTACAAATCGAATATATCTATTCCGATCACTTGGGCAACGCCCGCATCCTCTTTTCCGACTTAAACAAAGACGGCAGAGTTGACGGTTCGGAGATTTTGCAAGAAAATCACTACTACCCCTTCGGCCTCAACATGGAAGGTCCATGGTGTCCCGATGCTACAAACACCACTAAAAACCACTACCAATTCAATGGCATTGAGTTGTTTGAGGATTTGGATTTGAATGTGAATTTTGCGTTTTATCGGTCGTATGATGCGGCGATTGGTAGGTGGTGGCAGGTGGATCCGATGGCGGAAATGCTATATGATTTCAGTACTTATACGGGGATGATGAATAATCCTTTGTATTTCAATGACCCTCACGGAGATATTGCTCCGTTATTGATTGCAGGAGCAGCATTAGTAAATGGAACATTAAATGTAGTTAATCAAGCTTTAAAGGGTAATGTAGCAAATTTTTGGCAAGGCTTAGAGTATTTCGCAGTGGGAGCAGTAGCAGGAGTAGCTTATGCGGTGCCTGGTGGTGGTACAGCTTTGGCTGGGACTATACAGACTGTTGGAAATAAGGCCGTTCAGATAGTAAATGGTCAATGGTCTCCATCAGATATTGATAGTGCATGGGATGTTGCAGGATTGGCATTCGATGTGGGAACAGACTTTTTAGCAGCAGTAGAAGGAGCTAATTTGGGTAAGAATTTAGCAACAAAATTAGGTGATAAATTTGGGTGGTTTACAAGATGGGGAGGAGGAGGCCCGATCGTTAGAACAGGAGGGGCTGTTGGTGAGACGGCTTTTAGTGCAGGAGTGACTGAGCCTATTGAAATTGTAGCTAAAAAGGGAAGTACCTCATTGGTATCGCTTACTGATGAAACTTTTTCACAGGCCGTATTTAGGGAAAGCTTTGGTCTTACTGAAAAAATTGGTAACTATTCTATTTATGGAACTAAGGGGCTTGTAGGGAACACATTCAATAGGAATATTTTTTATATAAATAGCCCTAAAAACGCAAAAAACCTTGCAAATTTTAGATCATTAATGAGTTCAATGGAAAAAGAAGCTATTGGTCTTGGAGAAAATAAAATTTCTATTTATGGATCTTCAGTAGTTAATAAAGGGTTTTTAAGTCCAAATCTTGCAAAAAGATTCGGGTATTCTTTCCAGCAATCAAACAGTAGTGTTTTTCTTCAAAAAATATTTTAAAATGGGAAATAAAGATTATTCATCAATTATTCTATCTATTTTCAAGCGTAAAGGGGGTGAAGGAAAATATACAAAAATTTTACCTCAAGAAG
This sequence comes from Chitinophagales bacterium, assembly GCA_041392475.1. Lineage (NCBI taxonomy): Bacteria > Pseudomonadati > Bacteroidota > Chitinophagia > Chitinophagales > Chitinophagales bacterium. The sequence continues at coordinate 1,148,345 of JAWKLZ010000003.1, forward strand.
TAAGTGCAAATATCTTATCTGAATTAGAATCTAATGAGGAAATATTGATTTTTTATTATAAAAACAAAGTAAATTATTTGTTAATAACTAACTTTAGATTATTTCAATTGCATGAAGGAGATAGAATAATTGTTAATCACCGTGAATTAAAAAGCATCTATCCTGCTATGTATGAGGAATTTTCCGATGGGGTTTTAGATATGAAGTTATTCACAAGAATAAAACTTTTTTATAATAATAATTATTCATGTGTTGTTTATATTGAAGAAGGAGAACCTTTTTCAGGTATTTTACAGGTATTGTCTTTTTTAGCTAATCAAAATAACGAATAATATTAAATATTATTTTGTTATTCAACAGCATTGAGCTATTGGAAGATTTGGATTTTACTATGCAAGCACAAGTGCCGCAGTAGCAAGTATCAACAATGATAAAGTGCTTCGAATAGAACAAGAATCAGATACAGAAGCAGCTCGTCAACACGTTTTTGTGCTCGGTGATGGAATCTGGGTTAAATTTTGTATTAATTCAATGTTTAATAGATTTTAATCCAATACCGACAAACCCAATAAAATGGTATTGGTAAGAGCAGCTTTGTTGGGGCTAACTTTGGCATTTACCTGCAATCCGCCATAAAGTGTGAAGAGGTAAGCTGCAATGGTGTCAGCATTTTTATCCTCTGCAATTTCGCCACGGTCAATACCCAACTGTAAGTAATCTTTGAAAATTTGTTGCATTTCTTGTTGATTGCACAAGATGAGCGGTTGGAATTCCTGCTCGTTTGGAAGGAGTTCGGTGGTGCAGTTGATGACAAAACAACCTTTGCGGTCAGTGTCTTCCAATGCACTTTGAATAGAAGAAAGGAATAGTTTTTTGATGCCTTCTTTTACGAATGGTTGTTCAGCGAAAAAAGAATTGATTCGTTCTTTATTGATTTTTCGGTAGTGTTTGAAGGCTTTGATAAACAGCGTTTTCTTGTCGCCGTAAGTATCATAAAGACTTTGTCTGTTAATGCCCATATAACCTACCAAATCATTTATGGAAGTAGCATTGTAGCCATTTTTCCAAAAAAACTCCATGGCTTTTTCGAGAACTGATACTTCACAGAATGTTTTGGTTCGAGGCATGTTTTTGGTGTTTGTAAATTATTGACTCCTATTACTACTGATTGTCAGTTTTGCAAATTAATCAATTTCTTGGTAAAAATGGTGAAAGGAGACATCGGAAGTTTTTGAAACTTCCGATGTCTTTCCTTACTACACTTGTGCAAAACCTCCATCTACAGGAATTTCTGCTCCATTGATATAGGAAGAATCTTCGGAAGCTAAGAACAAAGCAACCGTTGCAATTTCACCTGAGCCACCGAAACGACCCAATGGAATCATTGAAGGAAAACCTGCTGCCATATCATTGACTTGCTCCTGTGGTACATTGTGTTTGCCATAAATTGGTGTGTCAATAGGACCTGGGGCAATGGCATTCACTCTGATGCCTTTGCTGCCCAATTCTGCTGCCAAAATTCGGGTAGCAGAGCGCAAAGCTGCTTTTCCAGATCCGTATGCCAACATGGCTGGAAATCCCTTGATATTGACAACGGAGGTGTTGAAAATCACGCTTGCGCCTTCATTCAAATAAGGAACGGCTTCATTGACGGTGAAAATTGGACCTTTGACATTGATGTTGTGTAATTCATCAAAAATTGCTTCTGTTAAATTGCCAATAAGTTCCATTCGAAGAATTCCAGCATTTAGGAAAAGAATGTCAATTTTTCCAAAAGCATCAACAGTTTTGGCAATCAAGGTTTTGCTGTCTGCAACACTGGATGCCTCGGCTTTGACCAACAAATAATCACCACTTAGCTCACCTTCAATGGCTTTGAGTTTGGTTTCTGAGCGTCCAGTCAAAACCACTTTTGCACCTTCTTTCAAGTACAATTTGGCTGTTTCCAATCCCATTCCACTGGTTGCGCCTGTAACGATAGCGACTTTGTTTTGTAATTTACCCATTTTGGTTAAAAATTTAAATTGTTAAAAGAGAGAGTTTTATTTTGGAATATTCGTTCCGTTATTTGATTCTTGATACTGGAACGATTGTTCCAGAAAAAGGTTTAGGGGATTGAAAAAAAAATCTTTTTTTGATACATTTACCAAAATAAAAAAACCGCAATAGGATGTCCTATTGCGGTTTTTTATGATTGTGAAGGGAAGATAATCATTCTAATTATCGTTGCATCACTTCAACTAATTAACAGGGTACCCCAATTCAGTCAAGGTTGCTGCCATGTAATTCAAGCCTTTAAGATAGCGAAGCCCTTTGATGTCGTTCATCACATCTGTACTCGCCATTGCACAACCTCCTACAACTACATAGGCTTTATTGAAGGTAGCAACTTGCTCTTCAGACACTTTTCCAGCCCTGAAATCTGCATAGAAATTGAAGGTTTGTGTTCTAATTTTATCTGCAAATACCAGCAAAGTTTTGAACATGTCATCATAAGAAGGCTTACGACTATTGAACTGTACGTAGTCTTTTTGGAGTTTGGCATCCTTCATTGCACGGCTGTTCATAAGAAATTGGTCGTTTTTTTGGTCATACAACCTTTCTCCACCGTAAATCATTTTGAAGTGAGAATCACTACCCGGTTTGAAAGCCGCATTCAAGGCAATCAAACGAGCATAGCCATCTTCTCCAATAGTTGCCGCAACATCTTTGTCCCATCTTGCCACATTTTTTTTGTCTGAAATCCAACCTCTCATGCCCAGACCTTTTTCGGGACCACCTCCTTCAATGGATTCTTTCATGTACTCTTTGTATTTGCGATCTCTTGTTTTTTCGTAATACACAACATGACTCTCAATCCAGTTATTACTGAATTGTACATTTTTTTCAAAGCTGTTCCCCTTAATTTTTGCATAGAAATCAAGTGCTTCAATGCCAATAGGCATTTCCCCTTTTAAGGCCATTTTTTGCAGTTTCTTGGGCGAAGCATCCAAATCCAGATTCACAATATCAGCTTTGATTTTATCATTATTAGATGTTTTAAATGACTGAAAGCCAACAAAAATAAATATGCTCAAAAGCACCAACACAAGTTTAGATAATGACTTCATAAATCAACATTTTATAGGTTAATAGAAAATAAGGTGAGGGGTTAGCAGAAAAATAAATGATACAAATTAAAATTTATTATTTAATTTTAGTTTAATTCTCATTTTTTACAAAATAGCAAAAAATGAGGAGAAAAACAAATATTTTTTAACCCCCCAACCTAATTAAACGATGAAAAAGTATCTAATTATTTTGATGTTGGTAAGTGCTATTCCTTTATATGCACAGAACTTTTCTACTACCAATTTACAATTATTTTATGGTTTCGACTTCGATGACCAACTATTTGGATACAATACCGAAGATGGTGATATGTTCAATTTCCAATTGGAGCATTTTGGTACATGGAAATACGGTGATCACTACTTTTTTGTACAGTTTTTCAAAGGAGATTTTTTAGATTTTGCAGGTAATTCTACATCAGAACGTTACCGAATGTATGGGGAGTACACTGCTCGATTGAGTATCTGCAAAGTATTGAATGGCAAGACTTCGGAGGGGTTTCTAAAAGATGTATTGCTTGCTGCTCAGTTCAATCAAGGGAGCAATAATTTTCATGCAACTTTAGTGGGTTTGGGCTTTACCTTCAATGTCAAAGGCTTCAATGTGCTTGATATAAATACCTTTTATAAAAACGATAATTTTGGAACTGAAACCCTCCAAATAACTACAATCTGGCAAATTCCAATTCAACTTGGAAAAGCCCGTTTTTCTTTCGATGGTTATTTTGATTTGGCAGGAAATGATTCTTTTGGCACAGATTTCATTTCTCAGCCCAAATTATTGTGGGACTTAGGTAATTGTTTTTCAAAAGAATCGGTTGGCAAACTGCAAATTGGCTGTGATTGGTACATCCATACAAATGAGGTCGTCAAAACAAGTGCGCCTCAAGCAGTGTTAAAATGGTCATGGTGATTTTTTTGTTGAAGAATTCACAAAAAATATGTACTTTCATTCATCACAAAATGCAAAAAAATATGAACCCTTACGAATCTATTAAAACGTACATGGCAACAAATTTGGTGACTTTCTCTCCTGATACTGATATTCGAGAAGCCATGAATTCCTTGTTGAAGAACAAAGTATCTGGTGCGCCTGTATTGGATAGTGATAAAAACTTGGTGGGAGTGATTTCTGAAAAAGATTGCCTGAAGGTGATTATCAACAGAGATTATTACAATGATCTCGGGGCAAGTAAAGAAACAGTAGAAAAATATATGTCTCGTGATGTAAAGACCATGGATGCAGGTTTATCGGTTACAGAAGCAGCGTTTGAATTTATTCACTCCAACTATCGTCGTTTTCCTGTGATGGAAAAAGGAAAATTGGTAGGACAAATTAGTCGTCGAGATGTTTTGAAGGGTATCATGACGATTGAAGCACGAAACATTGAAGTCACACCTTCCTCATGGCAAAACAGAACCCCTGTTGAACTGGCTAGTAAAACAACGCATTATAAGAAGAAAAAGTAATCTTCTGTCCTTTCTGTTTTTTTACTAATTTTGTACGGTTTTAACAGCTAATACAAACAATCATGCAAACAACAGTTAGTAGTCAATATTTTATGGAATTGGAAGATAAGTATGGAGCGCATAATTACCATCCACTTCCAGTTGTATTGAGTAAAGGCGAAGGTGTATTCGTCTGGGATACAGAGGGTAAAAGGTACTACGATTTTTTATCGGCCTATTCTGCGGTCAATCAAGGACACTGCCATCCTAAAATCGTGCAAGCTTTGGTGAATCAAGCTACTGAATTGACACTTACCTCTCGTGCGTTTTACAATGATACTTTGGGAGTATATGAACAATACATCACCAATCTGTTGGGTTACGACAAGGTTTTGCCGATGAATACAGGAGTTGAGGCGGTTGAAACTGCGCTTAAACTTTGCAGAAAATGGGCGTATGAAGTGAAAGGTATTGCCGAAAATCAAGCTAAAATTATTTTTGTAGAAGGCAATTTTCATGGTCGAACAATGGGTGTTATTTCTGCTTCAACTGATCCTGATAGTTATGGTGGTTATGGGCCTTTGATGCCTGGTTATGAGGTGATTCCCTACAATGATTTGGAGGCTTTGGAGAGCGTTTTGAAGCAAGGAAATGGAAATGTGGCGGGTTTTATAGTCGAACCGATTCAAGGCGAGGCGGGTGTGTTTGTGCCTTCGGATGGATATTTGAAGGGTGCGTACGATTTGTGTCAACAATATGGTGCGTTGTTCATTGCAGATGAGGTACAAACGGGTTTGGCTCGGACTGGTAAAATGCTTTGTTGTGACCATGAGGACGTGCATCCTGATATTTTGATTCTCGGTAAAGCCTTGTCTGGTGGCATTTTACCCGTTTCGGCAGTTTTGGCTGATGACGAAATCATGTTATCTATCAAACCTGGGCAACATGGCTCTACTTATGGTGGCAATCCTTTGGCTTGTAAGGTAGCGATTGCAGCTTTGGAGGTTTTGGTAGAAGAAAATTTGTCGGAAAATGCGGAATATTTGGGTGAAATTTTGCGCCGAGAATTGCGTGCGATTCCCTCCAATTTGATTACCGAAGTGAGAGGAAAAGGTTTATTGAATGCGATTGTGATTGATTCGGACGAACATTCTTCTTTGGGATGGGATATTTGTATGAAGCTGCGTGACAATGGATTGTTGGCGAAACCTACGCATGGCAATAAAATTCGTTTTGCGCCTCCTTTGGTGATTACCGAAGAACAACTCTATGAATGTGTGGACATTATTCGAAAGACAGTGTTATCGTTTGAATGATTTACATAAAAAATAATATGATATTAAAAAACCATAACTCTTTTAAAGGGTTATGGTTTTTTGGTTTAAGAGGTATGCTTCGCAATCTACAAAAGCAGAACCTTATTTCCCTATTTTTGTTTTACATCAAAGTGCAAAAATGGCAAAAGACCTATACCATGATTTAGTAAAAGAAGCTCTGATAGGCGAAGGTTGGACAATAACAGATGACCCTTTAGAAGTACCTTCGTTAATTTCAACATTTGAAATTGATTTAGGGGCAGAAAAGATTATTACTGCAGAAAAAGGAACGGAAAAAATTGCAGTTGAAATAAAAAGTTTTATTGGACGCTCTGTACTCCATGATTTTTTCAAGGCTGTTGGTCAATTTGCTTTTTACTACCTAGCTCTGAAAGAAGCCGAACCAGATAGAGAACTTTATCTTGCCATCCCAGATGCAGCCTACGAATTTTTGTTTAGAGATCCAAACACGCATGAAATCTCTAAAATCAATAAGTTAAAATTTATTGTTTACAGTATTAGTGATAAAAATATAAAATTATGGACAGTATCTCCGATAAAGTAGCAAAATACCGTGCCATTGCTCGCAATATCATCACAGAATTAGGCAATAGAAAGGGAAAGCGAAAGTATTTTGACATAGAATATCACACAATTATAGATGATGATACAGGAAATTATATACTTCTTAGAAGTGGTTGGAAGGAAACAAGTCGCTTTTATGCCGTTTTGATTCACATTGAAGTGAAAGAATCGGGAATGGTATGGTTGCATGAAGATCGAACTGATTATATTATTGCTGACATGCTTTTAGAAACAGGTATTTCAAAAAGCGAAATTGTCTTGGGTTTTCACCCTCCAATTGTTCGACCAGAAACAGGCTATGCGGTGGCTTGATTTCAAACCTGTACAAATCAAAAGCTTATAAAATACTTCAAATGCCCCAATACATAGACCTCAGCCATACGATTGAAGATGGGTTGGTGACTTACAAAGGTTTGCCCGCACCCATTATTTGTGATTATCTCAGTCGGGAGGCTTCCAAAGGTGTGTATGCTGATGGGGTAAGTTTTCAGATTGGTAAAATCGAAATGGTTGCCAATACGGGAACGTATATTGATGTGCCTTTTCACCGATATGAGGATGGTAAAGATTTGTCTCAATTTGAAGTAGAAGCCTTTGCCAATTTGGAGGCGGTGTGTATTCATGCGCCTTTTCAGAATGGCTTGGCGGTCGGTGTTTCATTTTTTGAAGGAAAGGATTTAGAAGGGAAAGCAGTTTTGGTGCGAACCGATTGGGCGCAGCACTGGAATACGCCACAATACTATGAGAACCATTCTTTTCTAACCAAAGAAGCGGCTATTTTTTTGAAGGAGGCAGGAGTCAAATTAGTAGGAATTGATTCTCATAATATTGACGATACCCGCTGCAATGCCCGCCCAGTTCATTCTATTTTACTGAAAGACAATGTATTGATAGCCGAGCATCTCTGCAACTTGGATGAACTTCCTTTTGATGTTCCTTTTCGATTTTTTGCAGTGCCTCCAAAAGTCAGAGGGATGGGAACTTTTCCTGTAAGGGCGTTTGCGGTTTTGGGAAGTTAAGGCAATTTAAAGTATTAAATTAGCCAATTCTAAAATACAATGTACTTGTTTCCAAAGTATTGTTTGAAATTGCATTAAAATTTTTAATTTGAATTTACCTAAAACCCATAAACCCAAACCCCTGTTCTTCGTTTCCGCAAATATCCTCTAATAATTTGCTGAACATCAGGATTTTCTCTAAAAGGAATCAGCTCTTTTCGGACGTGTGGTAAAATGGTGAGTTTGTGGAATGTGGTCAATTCATAGATTTCGTTGGCATCCGATTTTTTTGAAGTATCCAATTGAATTACCTCAATAACAGAAGGTTCGGCAATTGTTTCTTCCATTGCAGCCGCTTCACCTTCCTCTTCTTCCACCAAATCTGCATCCGCTTCAATATAGGTTTCTTGCTCCTCATACACCAAAGCATCCGCATCGTATTCTATCACAAAATCACTGTCATTTCCTTCAACAAGATTATTTTCTTCTAAAAACTCATTTTCCTCCAATGATTCCCCTTCAATAGAGTCATCAATGTCCTCCACCTCCTCATTTTCGACCGTATCTTCCAGTTCATCTTCCACCAACAAAGGTTTCATTTTCTCAATAGGCACATACGCATAACCCAAATATTGATTGTTTTCAATCAACACCACCGACTTCTCCAATTCGCTGCGCCCTTTGTCTATAATCAACATATTCTCAGCAGGATAGCTGTAATGATGGACCAACCGATTCATTTTGGCGTTGTGGACTTCCATACTGTCTTGGACTTCCACAAAATCCTCATTCTCATATTCACTCTGTCGAAGCCAAGCCCCAAAAGACTGCAAATCACAGTGCTCCAAACTCAATTGATATTGAAGTGCTGAACGCAGAACAAAGTTAAATGCCTGCCATTTGGACGAAAATTTTTGGAAAAGCTGTTCTGACCTTTCAGGCTTCAAACTGTCAATCTCCAAAGTTTTGAAGCCCTCTTCGTTTACTTCAATGTAAACCCCATATTTATAGCGAATCCTTCTTTGCGCCCGATTGAAGGCTGGCATATAGCGTTTGATTTCGTCCGACTCCAACAAAAGGGCAATCAACTCACTGCCTGTCAAGCGGTATTGAAGGTCGTAAATCACCGCTTTCATGTTTTGTTTTTTGCCCGACTCCAAATCCGTATTGAAGTGACTCATGATTCGGTCTCGAATGTGTAGGCTTTTTCCCAAATACACAATGCGTCCTTTTTTGTCCAAAAAATAATAAACCCCCGTTGCTTGCGGCAAACCTTCTACTTTTTCGGGTGGAAGGTTGGGCGGCAATTTTGCAGTGACGGCAATGCTGCGAACCAGTTTTTTGTCAATGGTAGGATAATGCTGAATAAACAGTTTCTCAAATACTTGGGTGATGGTCTTTGCTCTTTTTTTTAAGTTATAAGCATTGTCGTACTTCAATCCAAAATAGCGACACAATCCTCCCAAACTGTTGCTCTTGGGTTTGTCCTCCAGATTTGCAGCCGTATCAAATCGCTGTTCTATCAACATTTTGAGGTCGAGGTGTGGGCGTTGAAAGCGAAAAGGAGTGGGTTTAAAGGCACTTTTCAACAAACCGTAGCTCAATCGAATATTGAAGCCAACGAGTACGGTGTCTTTTGTAAATTCAAAAATTTGCTCTGCAATGTCTTCAAAGAGAGGAGCTTTCTTCAATCGCTTTTCGGAGAAATTGACCAATGCCATCAAAAATTCAGATACTTCTTTTTCGGGATTGACCAAGGAATGAAAGCGGTCAATGATTTTGCCGTTGGCATATTTCACCAGTGCCACTTCCATGATTTTGTCATGGCGTGGGCTGCCTCCCGTAAATTCGAGGTCAATGATGGTGAATACAACTTCTGACATTTGGTTTCTGTCGCTTTATTGAACACAGAGGCACTGAGACACAGAGTTTTTATTATCAAATAATTGATGATTAGCTCATTGTAGTTTTTGTATCTTTTAGCCAAATGCAAAAATACAATTTTGAAGGAAACAAAATGCTCTCTTTTTTAGTATGGATAGACTTCGGACGTTTTACTTCTCATCTATTTTGCTTCGAATAAGTTAAATTTGGATGTTGTTAAACAAAAAATCGTTTCCAAGATGAGCATAATAGCTCCCATTTACCAGTCACTAATCCACCAATAACTGTTTAATATCCTCCAAATACTCCCGATGATTCGCCAACCTCGGAATCTTGTGCTGTCCGCCCAATTTCCCCCGATTTTTGAGCCATTGATAGAACGTGCCTTTCGGAACGCTTTGCACCAATGGGAAACGCATTGCCATGCCTTTGAAGCGTTTGGCCTCATAGTCGGAGTTGAGTTTTTGCAGTTCTTGGTCGAGAATGGTAGCGAATTGAAGTAAGTCGGCTGGGGCTTCGTCAAATTCAATCAGCCATTCATGTGTACCATTTTCGTCACCCGAAAAATACACAGGAGCAGCCGTATATTCTTGCACCTTTGCGCCCGTTTGTTCACACGCCTTGTGAATCGCTTGGTCGCTATTGTCAATAATCACTTCTTCGCCAAAAGCATTGATAAAGTGACGGGTACGCCCCGAAACCTTGATGCGGTGAGGCGAAAGGGTGGTGAAATGAATGGTGTCGCCAATCCTATACCGCCAAAGCCCCGAATTGGTCGAAATAATCAGCGCATAGTTTTTGCCCACTTCCACTTCCTGCAATTGCAGGGTTTGCGGATTCGCTTTGTCCAATTCTTCCATTGGCATAAATTCGTAAAAAATTCCGTGCTTCAACATCAACAACATATCGTCTCGGTTGGGCGCATCTTGCACCGCAAAAAATCCTTCAGAGGCATTGTAGGTTTGCCAATACTGGGTTTTGTTGGGCGGAATCAGGGCTGCAAATTGTTCTCGATAGGGCGTAAAACTCACGCCTCCATGTATATACAATTCAAAGTTGGGCCAAACCTCCAATAAGTGATTTTTACCAGTGATTTCCAAGAGGCGTTTGATGAGTAGAATCGTCCAAGTCGGCACACCTGCAAGGTGGGTAATATTTTGGTGAACAGTGCTTTGGGCAATTTGCTCCAATTTTAGTTCCCAATTGTCTTGCAGCGCAATAGAAAGTTTGGGTTCATTCAAGAACTTGGCGAAATAGGGCATATTTTGCATCAAAACGGCGGACAAATCTCCATATTTGCTGTGTTGATTGAGTTCGCTGATGCTGTGACTGCCGCCCATAATGATGGCCTTGCCTGTATAGACTTGTGTTTTGGGATGGGTGTGGCAATACATGGTCATGCTGTCCATTCCACCTTTGAAGTGGCAGTTTTTTAGGGCATCTTTGCTGACAGGTATAAATTTGCTTTTGTCGCTCGTTGTTCCCGAAGATTTGGCAAACCATTGAATGGGTTGTGACCACAGTACATTTTGTTCGCCTGCCATTGTGCGGGTGATATAGGGTTTGAGGCTATCGTAATCTTGTATCGAAACCCTTTTTTTGAAGTCCGCAATGCTGGAAATATGTTGGTAGTCGTGGTCTTTGCCCCAAGCAGTATTTTTGGCTTTGTGAACCAATTCTTTGAAAACCTGTTTTTGGGCTTCAATGGGAGATTGCAGCCAATGGTCAATGCTGGATTGACGGCTCGATAGGTATTTGGAGGCAATGGTGTTGAGGAGGTGCATATTGGTTTGTTTTGAAGGGGTGAAAATAGGGAATATTAGGCAAAAAAAAATAGGTCACATCTAATATTAGATATGACCTATTTTTTTGACTAAGCATTAGTCGCCAATCTATTCATCACTGTATTAAAACCGTGGACAATAGATTTTTCTATTCGGTTTACAGTCAGCCGTTTTACCGCTATACGTAAGCGACAATTCTGCTGCACCTTGACCATTACTTGCTCTCTCCAAGTCCGAAACGTTGATATCATAAGAGAAACCAAATTTGAAGGAAGAAAAGTCAATACCCAAAAGCATCACAATCGCATCATTTGCACGGTACCATCCGCCTAAATAAAGGGCTGAACCTGTGTCGTAGCGACCAGAATCGAAATGGTAGCCAAATGCTGCTCCCAAAATTGTCAAAGTATTGCTTGCCTGACTCATATACATGACACTTGGCGAAATGCTAAATTGATCATTGACGAAGATGCTACCACCACCATGCAACACCAATCTTGGAGAAAGTTGATTTTTCTCTCCCTCAGCAGTCAAGAAAGTTTCTACGGGTTTGGTAGCGTGATTGTACGCTCCACCTGCGTAGAGGCTTACAGTTTCATTGACCGAAGCGGTAAACAAACCTCCTAAGCGCAAATCCATATAGCTGAATTGGTCATTATCAATGGATTCATTGTTTGGCAATGCAGAGTTGATTTGATAGTCTTCGATTTGGGAATCGAAAGTCAATCTTGTGAAATCTACACTTTTTTGGGTATAACCAAACTGCCCGCCCAAACTTAGCACGTACTGAGCCTCTTGATCCAAAGCTTTGTGGTAAGCCAAAGATGCCAAAGCAGAGGTTTCGGTAAGCACGCCATCACCAGATTGGTCACGATACAACACCACTCCTGCGCCTACGTGATCGCCACCTAACTGACAGCTCAACAAAGACATATCGAAGCCCAAAACGAAAGTTTCGTAGGGTGCTGGAATAGAAGCCCATTGATTGCGATAGGTTAAACCTGCTCGATAGCTTCCGTTGAGATTTCCAGTCATTGCAGGATTGACCATCAATGGCTGAGAGTAAAATTGAGATAGATGAATGTCTTGAGCAAAGCCAATTTGAGTGGCAGCCAAGAGTATCATTGCGACAAATAACTTAGTACACGTTTTCATCATAGGAAATGTTTAATAAAGGAGTTATTTCTTAAACTTTAGAACCGCTAAAGTTAAGTAGTAAATAGGAAACATTCAATCTTTTTTTTGGTGAATGAGTGTTTATATATGCTACAATACACTGACTCTAACAAATATACTCAAATAAACGTACAATTCTTTGAGATTATTATTGCTTGTCAGCAAACTTTCATATTCATTGTTAGCTGAATGGCAATTTTTCTTTTAGACCTTATAGGGGCAAAAAGCGAAACTTGCGTCATCTTCACCAGATAGGATAAACAAGCAGGCAAATTTTGAAGGGTCTTTGTAAACATGCTTAAAAGTAGCTACTTTTTTGGCATCAATAAGAGATTTGTTGACAAATTCTTCAACTAATGAAGCATTGAAGGACCAATCTGTTTGCATTTGCTCAGCTATGACAATCGGACGACCGATATTGATTGCAGTTTCTCGATGTGCTACAAAAATCGGATAATCAGATATTTGTTTGCTGATTACTCCCAAAGCGACTTTTTGTAGATAATCCGAATATACTTCCACATCGTGCTGTACGCTTTCTAATATTTGTTCTGGTAAAGGCATGATAACTGGTTTTTGTAAAAACTATTATGGATAGATAGATTTCCAGCTACAAGTATAGCCTTTTTTACCAATTCACGCAAAATTCAAAGACTTTTCCAAAACTACTTTTGCTGCTTGGCATTTGAAAATTATTATTTAGCTTGCACTGCAAATAATAAATTTAGCATGTTTGAACGGATAAAATATTGGTATCGGGCAGTTCGATACAAATACAAATTGGATAAAGTCGAAATTCGCTATATCCTGGCGAATGTGAAGCAAGGGCAAATTGCAGTAGATATTGGCGCACACAAAGGAGGTTATTTGTATTGGCTTCAAAAAAAAGTCGGGTCAAAAGGTTGGGTATTTGCTTTTGAGCCACAGCCAAAATTGAGTCAATATTTGTTGAAAATTTGTGCTAAAAAGAAATACAAGAATGTAATCATTGAAAATATGGGGGTTTCTGCTCAAAAAGGTAGCTTTGACTTGTTTCTTCCTAACGGTAAATCCTCTTCACCTGGCGCAAGTCTGCAAAAACATCACAAGACGACTTCAAAATTCCACAATAGCATCGAAATACAGACAACTACTTTAGATGAATATTTTTTGAAGGAACGTTATTTGAAACCGCATTTTCTGAAAATTGATGTGGAAGGACATGAGTTGGAAGTGTTTAAAGGGGGAGAACAATTATTGAAGGAAGTGAAACCAAAAATTTTGGTGGAATGTGAACAAAGACATCTACATGACACAAGTATTGACCAAGTATTTCAATTTTTACTCGATTTGGGCTACAAGGGTTATTTTATTCATCAAAATGAGTGGAAACCTTTGATTCATTTTTCGGTCGGAAAACACCAAAGAATAATGGACGGGCGTTATTGGATGTCACCTGATTACTGCAATAATTTTATCTTTGAATAATGAACCGAATTTATCTTATAGCGGATACCTTATTGGCTACAATGGCTCGCCCGAGGGGAGGTGATTGGTTGCAGGACGATTTGATGTCTTTGAAGAAGAGAGAGGTTACGGTTTTGGTCTGTTTGTTGGAAAAAGAAGAAATGTATGAATTGCAGTTGGAGGAAGAAGCGAATGACTGCAAAAAGGCTGGAATGGAGTGGATTCATTTTCCGATTGCAGATTTTGGATTGCCTACAAATGAAAAAATGACGAATAAGTTGATTCTGCAATTAAAAGAATATGTGGAATCAGGTAAAAAGGTGGTCATACATTGTAGAATGGGTATCGGGCGTTCTTCAACAATTGCAGCTGCTACTTTGGTGGCTTTAGGAACACATACGACTGAAACGGCTTTTGAGGCGATTACCATAGAGAGAGGTTTGCGTGTTCCTGATACTCAGCAACAAATAGATTGGGTGAAGCGTTTTGAACAATGGCATGAAAATTTTTGACAGCTAAAAGGGCGTAGCCAAGCCCCGATTTGTAGCACAATAGATTTAGTTATTTACAATAGGCGCGTAGCTTCGGCACAATTAAATAACTGGTTTTCTGCTGTGCCGAGGCTATCTCCCTTAAAGAATCAATTATTTGCGTCGTTTCTACAAATAGGGTCGCAGCTATGCTGCTGAAATAATCAAACAATTTATTTTACGCTGTATTAAGGGCGGAAAGTTTTTTTAGTATCATTTTAATTTTTATGAATTCTGTGAATATTCTTCGTTTAAGTTTCTTTATAGGTATGGGTATTTTTTGTGTTACTTTACTGCAAAGTTGTGGTGAAGAAGACTATGTTCCGAAGCCCAAGGGTTATTTTCGCATCGTTTTACCAGAACCTGCCTATACCCCTTATGTATCTGAGGATTGTCCTTTTGCGTTTGAACGCCCAACCTATGCACAGGTGCAGAAAGATGTGAGCAATGGAGCAGAAAATACCTGTTGGATGAATCTTCAATATCCCGACTTCAATGCCAAGGTACATTTGTCCTACAAGGAAGTAGGCGGAAAAGCGGATAACCTGCCCAAACTTATCAACGATGCCTACAAACTCAATTCTAAGCACGTCCGAAAGGCAGATTACATCGAAGAAGTACCCATTCACAACCAACATGGAGTGATGGGATTGTGGTATGAAGTAGGTGGTGATGCGGCTTCTTCTACGCAGTTTTACCTCACTGATAGTCTGCACCATTTTATATGGGGTTCACTTTATTTCTCCAATACGCCGAATGAGGATTCGATTGCACCTGTGGCAAAGTTCATTCGCAAGGACTTAGATAAGTTTGTGGAGAGTTTTGAGTGGAAATAAGGGTTAATTTTGCTCCTCAATTTCGGTTACTCTAAACGCTATTATTTTCCCCATCAGTTCAAAAGGCATCTCTTCCTTCAAAGGAAATTGAATCGAGCCTTTTCCCGTTTTGTATTTTGACAGTTCTTCTTGAAATGCTTGATTTCCGCTCGGAAGCGCATATAATCCAACGTGGTTTTTGAATGCCGCAAAATACACCAAAGGTTTACCTTTCAATTTGTAAGCAGGCATACCATAGCTGATACTTTCTTCTGAATCAGGTACAGTTTCTCTAATAAATGCTCGAATATCTTTTAGGATATTTTGAATGTCTGCTTCAAATCCTGCGATGTATTCGTCAATATTTTTGGGTTTATGGAGAAGCATATTTTTAACCTAAATAATTTACCAATTGTCAAGATTATTAGATAAATGATTCATAATCAACAATTGGAAATGAAATTGATTTTTTGAAAAAAAAACCGTGCTTAACAATTAACCATTATCCTTCCGTCAATTCCCAAAAAGTATCTTCTTTATTATTCTCTACCCTATCCAAACAAGGAAAATCCTTTTCAATCAAAATGTGAGGTTGCCCAGCAGATGCTTCTACTTCAATGCCTACCTCATTGGAGTTCATCCATTGATTAGCTGTTGCAACAGGAATATACACCTGCAATTCATTGTTTTGAAACTCAGCCGTTACCAATGTTACTTCCTCCCGAATTGTCAATGAATAGACAAAGGTCACTCCTACACCAAAGTCAATGCTTTCTGAGACCATGCCAGTTTCTTGCAGTTGTTGGAGGTCTGACTTTCTGACTCTCAATCGAATACTGTCTTGAACACATCGTAATTTCATAGAAAATCTTTGTTTATGGATGATAAATATACAGTTTACCCACCAAAGGTTTGCTATTTCGAGAAGTCAATTTCCAATAATAAAGACCACTTGGGAAATTTTCTCTGGGAGAGAAGGTGAGTGTGTAGTCTTTTGTGTCGATAGGTAATGATGCTTTGAAAACTCTACCCTTGTGGTTTCGGATGCTGAGGTCAGTTATGTGAGAGAGTGGTTTTTCAAACTGAAAATCAACGCTATTGAAGTAAAGTGCATTGGGAAGAGGTTGAATTACTTGTAGGTCTTCAATGTCTGATTTTCGATAGTTGCTTTGTGTTTTCAATAGGCGTTCCATGGAAGGTATTTCTACTGCTTCTGCCATCAATTGCTGCAAAATAGCCTCAATATTTTGTGGATTATCAGAGATAGAATAATGGCTTTTTTCGTTTTGTTCAAATACGGGATGAGGAGCTAAGTCTTGGTAATCAATTCCTTCAATGGCATCAAACAAAACCACTATTAAGCTACTGCAATAGTTGCAAACATTGGTGTGTTCTTGCACACTATCAGGTAGTTGAGTGACTTTGTCCAATTTCATGGCATCTGCATACATCGCACGGGCAATGGTAGTCAAATGACCATCAGAGTCAAAATAGATAGGGTAGTTTTGTTGCATGGTAAATGTTGTTGATTGATGTAATAATAAGAGTTGAACTTACTTTTCCTTACTGCTCATAACGTTTTTGTGTGTCCGTTTCGGCAAGTATTTGGAAATTTAGTTGTGGTAAAAAACATAAACTCTCTCTCCAAACCACTCATAAGCGTATTTGGCAACATTTCTGTCTTTGTTGATTTTCTGCAATAGATTCTTGTAGAACTGTTCTGTTGATTTTTTGTCGTTTACTCCTCGGTCTATCACCGTCAATAAAAGTAATTTTGCAATGATTTGGTTGCGCTGTCGGGTAAACCATTTTCGTAAAGTATCGGGATTTCCCTGTTTGTTTTCCCAAATATCGAGGTATTCATTGAGGGTTCTCCAAACGTTCCCTGAGCTTTCGTGGGTGTAGTCTGCACCAAAAAAAGCCAACATCTTTGTTTCTGTTTTTGTAGTGAGTTGTAGGTTTTTTACATCCGAATGATAGAGGATGAGCTGATAACTTGTTTTCAAGCAAAGTTCAAACTTTAGACGATTGGTCGCTGAAAATAATTGCAGGAGTTGCTGCAAGCGTTTGAGTTGGAGCGAAAGACTTAAATCATCTGAAAGCTGGTCGAAAGGATTGACGTTATTGCTTTTGTTTTCTATTAATGAAGCCTTCAATTCCAGAGAATTGCGATTTTTTTGGGTTTGATAGAGCGAACGGTGAATGTCGGTGAATAGGTTTTGAACGACTCGATAGAGATAGGTGCGAAACAGGGTTTCTTGTTTGGATTCAAACTGCTGCAACTGTCCATTTTGTAGGCGTTCGATTAGTTTTTGTTGTACCCATTGTAGCACATCTTCTGCGTCTTGCATTTTGATGAAATCGGTATTGACCAAATAATCCAATCGTGCGCTGATATAGGGAATGTATTTTACTATCAATTGTGGTGACTGTTGGCGAAGCAATTGAAGGTCTAAAATATCGCTGCAAATCACTTGTGTGCATTCCACCAATAAGGTCAAAGCATAGGTTTTGCCTTCGGCTTTGTCCTGATATTTTGCCAGCCTTAGCGGGAGTCTCTGAAATACAATTGTTTCGATGATTTCTAATTCGCTATCCGATACGCCCACTTTTTGCCAAAACTGATGTACCAATTGCAGGACTACTTTTTCGTATTTTTCAACCAAACGATTTGGATTGTCCTGTAAGAGTATTTCATCGGTGGATTTTTTTTTGAAAATCACTTTTTAATTGTTGAATGATAAAAGGCTAAACAAGATACGTTAAATTGAATAAATTAATGAAAGAAGTTATTATTTGGAGTAAAAATAGTTCAGTGTTGCCGAAATGCAAAATGAGAAACGTTTGAAGTAAAGGAAAGGTGTGTGTTTTGTATATTTGAACAAGATTTTATAGATGGCTATTTAACAAAAAAGGAAAGTACGACAATGAAGCAAGCTAATAATCAGGAGCAAAAAATGGAGTCTTATCGGTCGGAGATAACAAGATTTTACGATGAGGGAAAATTTGACACTTGTTTACAATTGATAGAGGAGGTTGATTTTTTTTTGAAGGAAGAAGGATTTACCGAAAGTGAATGGCAGATTGTTAATCTGAATCTTAAAGGGAAAATTTTTTATCGTCAATCAAATTATGATTCGGCTAAGGAGAGTTATCAGTTGGCTTTAGAAATACAAAGTAAATTGTCGCAACCTAAAGATAGCGAACTGGTTAAGTCGTTGTTGGGTATGGCACAAGTAAATTTAGGTAAAGGTGTAGAATTGGTTGATGCTCTTTACTATTTGGAGAAAGCCTTGTCAACAGCAAAAAAAACAAATTTGTTAGTGCCATTGCCCTTTATTTACAATTCAACAGGTTTGTACTATTCGTATACAGCAAATTTTGATAAGGCCATAGAACACTTTAACTTAGCTATTGAAGCCGAGGTGAATGTATCTGGAAAAATTAGTTCTATTGCCTACCATACAAATATTGCAGCTTGTTATCGCAAAAATGGGGATTATGAAGAGGCATTGAATTATTGCTACAAAGCCTTAAATATATTGAATCAGAATGATGACCAAGACAGTGATAAAAGAGCTGTAGTTTTTGCTCTTTTAGGAAGTTCATATATTTACAAAACACAATTTGATAAAGGGCTGATATACTGTCAACGTGCATTGGAACTTTGGACAAGCATTTTTGGTGAAAAACATCCCAATATTGCATCCGTTTCAGATAAAATGGCATTTGCTTATTTTTATCAAAAACGATATGATGAGGCCTTACCTTTCTATGAAAAATCTTTAGAAATTTATCAATTCAATGATGAAAATAGCTTACAGACGGGATGTGCTCACCAACGTTTAGGAAGATGTTTGTTCAAAAAAGGAGATAACGAAGTAGCCTTTAGTCACTATTTGAAGAGCAAAGTTTTGTTAGAACGAATTAAATACAGTCCTTTTCACCTTATCAGCACCTATACTTATATGGCAGATTATGAGAGGGTAAAGGAAGACTTTGAATCTTCACTTCAGTATTTTCAAAAAGGGATAATTCTTTTATTAGAGAATTTTTCAAAGGAAGATGTGTATAGTTTACCTGAAATAGAATCTTGTTATTCAAGTCAAAAACTGTTCAAAATCATCTACAATAAAGCAGCTACTTTTTATGAAAAATATCAAAAAAGTGGCAAGAATTTCAAAGATTTACTGGCTGCAAATAGACACTATGAATACACTGATTGTATCATAAAATTATTGCGAAAAGACTATCAAGATACTTCTAATGAATTATTTAGTCAAGAGGTGAATAAGATTTACGAACAAAGCATAGCAGTCAGTAAGGAACTTTTTGAACAAACCCAAGATAGTCATTATTTGTCAAATTGCTTTTCGATTTCAGAACAGGAAAAAGTGCATCTATTGAGAACAGCTATCACTGATGCAGCAGCCAAATCAAAAGCTCGTATCCCAAAAACATTATTGAAAAAAGAAGAGAGTTTAAGGAGGGAAATAACTCGTTTGCAAGATGTTATATTAAAGGGAGGAATTCACATAAATGAATTAGATGAAATGAGTGCGGTTTCTCATAAAAACCAAATTTTTGATTTGAAGCGAGAAAATCAACAGCTTATCACTCAATTTGAAAAAGATTATCCAGAATACCATCAATTGAAGTATAGTGACTACACAGCTAGTGTGGAAGATGTTCAAATGTATCTCCTTCAACGAAATAGCTATCAAAAACATTTGTTCATTTCCTATTTTGTAGGTGAACAGAATATTTATATTTTCAAAATGAGTGCTGTGGATTGTCAAATGTATGCGGTCGAAAAACCATCTCATTTTGCAGCACTTGTAAAAGACTTCAATACAGCTATCACAACTGTAGAGTTGGAGGATTACATGGATGCAGGGAGTCAATTGTATACTTTGTTGTTAGCTCCACTTCAATTGCAAATGGATAAGAATACGAGTCAATCCTTGACGATTCTTAGACACGATGTACTGCATTATCTTTCCTTCGATGCCCTGTTTTTTCCTATTGACAATGAAAGAATAAAAACTGCCGAAGTATTTGATTTTCATGACTTAGACTATTTGGTCTATCACTTCAATATTGCCTATCACTATTCTGCTACCTTATTATTGCAGGGCGAAATGAGAAATGCTGAAAATCGGCAGCGAGAAGATAGTTTTTTGGGCTTGGCTCCTGTTTCTTTTGCAGCCGATAGCAAAACCACGCTTTTGGCAATGGAAACCCATAGAGGCGAAAGCAAGATTTTTAGGAGCAATCAATTGGGTAAAAAAGCACTGGCGAATTTGCCAAATACTGCCATTGAAGTCAATGAAGTGTATCAGCTATTCAATCGTCAAAAACTTTCTGCAAAAGCCTTTCTATACGGTGCTGCTTCAAAGAAAAACTTCTTTCAGGAAGCACCCAAGCACAAGTATTTATTGGTGGCAACACATGGATTCAACTACGATGGAGATGGAAATTTATCAGGCATTTATTTGGCAAACGAACGAGAGTGGGAGGGCAGTAAAAAGAATACTACGCTTTCAATGAATTTGAATACTTCAAAAAAATCCAATTCTACTACTTCAGAAGATATTTCTCCAAACGGCAGGTCGGCTGTCTTCGAATCAGAAGCCTCCTTATTGACCACTACAGAATCCTATTTGCTGCGACTCAATGCAGATTTAGTTGTGTTGAGTAGTTGCAGCAGCGGTATTGGCGTATTGCAGAAAGGAGAAGGGATGATGGGACTGCATAGGGGATTTTTGTATGCAGGAGCGAGCAATATTGTTTTTACCCAATTCGATATTCCCGACGAAACGAGTAGTTTACTGGTCAAAAAGCTATTTGAATACATCTTGGAAGATAAAAATTATGCCCTTGCTCTAAAAAAAGCCAAATTACACATTCTTCAACAAGAAGGAGTTACGCCTCAGGATTGGGCAGCGTTTGCTTTAATTGGAGGTTAATCGAAAAAAAAATACAGAAAAAAATCCGAAAGTTTCCGAGCCGTTTTTCCAATACGTTTAAAGAGGTCGAATTTCAAATTATTGAATTATTCTTAAACTTTTTAAACATAAACGTATAAACATGAAAACCTCAAAGATTTTTTTCACATTCGTAGCCATCGCTTTGATGGGCTTCTTTTTCACACAAACGACTTACGCTCAAAAAAGAAAATCGGTAGGCGGCAAAGATTTGGTCATTACTTGGGCAGAACTCATTCCGAATGGTGACCACAGTAACAATCGTGCTCCTTACAAAGTAAACTTCAAAGTAAGAAATTATGGCACACAAGCTGTCCAAGCCAGAACACGAGTAGCTTTGAACTTGGTGCAGTATCCATTGAATAGTAACAATGGTCAAGTCATCAAAAGTTTGTTGGCAGACAGAGGAGGCAGCAATTTTGACAACTTTGAAACCCGCCCACTTGCCAGCAATGAAGAACATAGCTACACCGCATATGTTCCCAATGGATTTCCCGTAGGATATCGCTATCAAGTAGAAATCAAAGTGGATGCCTGTTTGGATGAACCAGATGCCGCTCCTTGTAGAGTTGCAGAAGCGATTGAAAACAACAATCACTACCGTTTACCAGATTTAACCCTCAATCCCAAACTCACCACTAAGAAAAAGCAAATCCCTTCTCAAGGAATGAACTTACCCGACTTTGGTACTCCAATATTCACTCCCAATGCAGATTTGGTGAATGGCAAAGATCTCAGAATCACTGAAGCTGAAATGATTGCTCTCAATAGAAATAACAGTCGTGAGTCCTACAAAGTGAATTTCAAAGTGAAAAACTTTGGTACACAAGCTGTCCAAGCCAGAACACAAGTAGCCATCAATTTGGTACAGTATCCACTGAATAACAATCAGGGGAGAGTCATCAAAAGCTTATTGGCAGACAGAGGAGGCAGTAATTTTGACAATTTTGAGATCAGCCCACTTGTCAGTAATGAAGAAAAAGCTTTTACTGCTTATGTGCCAAATGGCTTGCCCATAGGCTACCGCTACCAATTGGAAATCAAAGTAGATGCTTGCCTGGACGCACCTGATGCCGCTCCTTGTCGAGTAGTCGAAACCAGCGAAATAAATAATCACTTTCAACTCCCCGAACTTACGATTCGATAAGTTCACCTTGCAACCACTCTTACCCTCTTACTTCAATTCACTGATAAACACTCTTACTCACTTTAAAAACCAATTTAAAAATTATTAATTTAAAATCTCATGAAAAATTTAAAAGTCATTGTTGCTGTTTTCAGCTTCCTTATGTTTAGCCCTATTTTCGCTCAATTCAATAACTCTCATGATTTCAATATAGAAGATTTGAACAATCGAAATTTGCGCCCCATTATACAATTGCCTGATTTAGTTGTGGTAGATATATCATTCCAGTTCGATATTTTTGCTGAAGGAGGAGATTTTGGAAGAGTTATATACAAAGTCAAAAATATAGGTAATGCTCCTGCACTGTCAGCTGAAGATGACCCAGAAGGAGAAGGTTATTTCATTAACCTGTTTTTATCAACAGATGTAGTCTCTCCTAATGGTGAGGCGATATTTAGAAATAATCGTTGTGTAGAAGATGCATTGTTACAAGGAGGACGTACTTCAGGAAAGACTATCCAACCAGGACAAACTGTTGTATTTGTAGATGATAATTTAACTGTGCCAATTGGCTGTCAAGTGTGTGAAAACAATCGAGTTGCCCGTCAATTTGGCATTAACATAGATCCAAACAATACATTACGAGAACTCAACGACAACAACAATGATGCTTTTAGAACGGTGATGATTAAATGTAAGGGTGTAAAGTAAACTATTTTTCAACAAAACAGCTAAAGGATTCCCCCACTATACCTAAGGTTAGTGGAGGGAGGAATTTAGCTACGTCATTATTGACCTTGTGATTGGATGTATTTTTTAATAACATCTATTTTATGTAAATTTACACCATCTTATGCTAATCACCAAAACATACAAATACCGAATTTATCCTACCCAAAAACAAGAAAGTAGGATGACTAACCACATGAATATGAGTCGGTATGTTTGGAATTGGCATTTAGGCGGAATGATGAAGCAGTACAAGGATAGCAAAACCTTTCCTTCGATGATTGAACAACAAAACCTACTGCCTAAACTAAAGGAAGAAAAGCCGTGGTTTAAGAATGTTTATTCCATGGTGCTGCAAGACGCCAATAGAAGACTACACAAAGCACTCATTACATTTTTTAAATCCAAGAAAGAGGGAAACACCGATACAGGATTTCCTAAATACAAGAAAAAAGGACAGTGGAATAGCTTGAACTATACCGATTACGGCAGAAATATGCCAAGTTACTTTTCTACCATGAATCGCAAAATCGGTAAAGAAAAAGCGAATAACCATATCCCTGTTCCAAAAATAGGCTTTGTCAAAATAAAACGGCACCGAGAACTCCCCAAAGGAGCAGTCGTGAAAACCATGTCCATCATCAAGGATGGATGCAAGTGGTTTACCTGTTTCACCTTTCAGTTTGAAAAAGCTGTTAAAGAAGTGCCTAAACAGGACTTGCTAACACATTCAGTAGGAATAGACATGGGTTTGAATGATTTTGTTTATACCAGTGGCGGTTTATCAGAACCACTACCCAAGTTTTACCGAAAACGAGAAAAGCATTTGGCTAAGGTGCAGCGCAAGTTATCCAAGGCTAAGAAACGAAGCGCAAGATATTACAAACTACTTAAAGCGGTTCAGAAAGCGCATTACCGTGTCAAAATGCAACGGCAAGAGTTTCATCATCAAGTAGCGAATTGGTTGTTAAAACACTATGATTTGATAGCTATTGAAGATTTGGCTATTAAAAACATGATTCGCAAAGCCAAGCCTAAGCAAGACGAAGAAGGTAATTTTACTCGCAACGGCAGAAAAGCGAAATCGGGACTTAGTAAATCTATTGCAAATGCAGGTTGGTACTCCTTTCGTGTAATCTTGGAAAATAAGGCTAAGGAACTTGGAAAGGTAGTCGTAGCTATTGCGCCACAGTACACAAGTCAGAAGTGTAGTGGTTGTGGCGCAACAGTAAAGAAAGCCTTATCAGTTAGAACACATAGCTGCAATGAGTGTGGTTTTACTGCAAACCGTGACCACAATGCAGCCATAAACATATTGACTCTCGGACTGGAGAGTTTAGGGCTATATGCCTATGATGCCCCCACTATACCGTTAGGTTAGTGGCGGGAGCAGTCACCAGAGCGAAAGTTTGATAACTCAAAGTCCATCATTTATTGCGATAAATGACGGACTTTTTATTTTCTGGACTTTCTTCAGCTTTTACACTGTATTTTTTCATTGCCTTCCTTTAAAATCTTTATTTTTGATTTTTAATCCTTAATTTAATTTTGATAAAGCTTTTGGGAACTTTCTGTATCCATGTGTGATTAGATAAATAGGAGTGTGTGAATCAATTTAATGCGAAAACAAAGCACTAATCCGCTAAAACCTAATCACCAATATCCAAAAAACTATGTCCGAAAACCTGCTGCAAAACCTCCAACAATTCATGGCACCTCGATACAGCGAGGGATATGTGAAAGGCGTACACGACCAAGATGCTGCCAAAATTTTGGATGCCCTTCAAAATCTTCAATCCAAAATAGACCTCCTTCGATATGAACCCAATGCAAGAGCTTGTGCCGCTTTGTATTGGCAAGTGTATGAAAAAGAACAAGATAAAAAACTGTTGAACAGCCAATTGAAGGGAATGGGAATCATCATGCAGTTGTTTCCCAATGCGAAAGAACTGGGCGCATTGCAGCAAAAATTGAAGGCAGAAATCACCGCTTTTTTGGAGGAAACCCAACTTTTTGAACTCAAAATCGCTTCACAAGCCGCTGAATATTTGTTTCACGAACTCACCCGTGCCAACGATTTTATCATCAGTCAAGAAGCCGCAGACCTTTTGCGAGCCTTCAATGACCTACTCAAAAGCCAAGCTGCCGAACAAAAATATGTGGATTCACTCGCACAATTGAAGGGAGAAAACACTGCTCAGTATGAGTTGATTCGCAATTGGTTGTGGGCTTATGTGAATTCCAATGGTCATGCACATTATGGCGAATATGTCAATGAAACTGCCCGATTGTTGCTGTTGGACGATTACAAACCCGAAAAAGTAATCGCCGTTTCGACCAAACAAACGATTGAAGGATTGCAGGGAACGCACAAGGTTTTGGAGTCAGGAGGAAAATACCTGTTGGATTTCAACGCTTTCAGCCGAAAAATGCGTCAATACGAACAAGAAACTGTTCCTTTGTATGAGCAGTTTTTGCAACTCAAAAAACAACTCACCGAACAGTTCCGCAAAGACCTGCGATTGGAGGAATTTAAACCACGAGTCTTGAGCTCTTTTGTTCGCAACCAGTTGATAGACAAAGTGTATTTGCCTTTGATTGGCGACAATTTGGCAAAACAAATTGGTGTGGTGGGCGAAAACAAACGGACAGATTTGATGGGAATGTTGTTGTTGATTTCACCTCCAGGCTATGGCAAAACGACTTTGATGGAATACATCACAAGCCGTTTGGGTTTGATTTTCATGAAAATCAACGGACCTGCGATTGGGCATCAGGTCACTTCACTCGACCCACAAGAAGCTCCCAATGCAGCGGCTCGGCAAGAATTGAAGAAGTTGAATTTGTCTTTTGAAATGGGCGATAATGTGATGATTTATTTGGATGATATTCAACACTGCCATCCCGAATTTCTGCAAAAGTTTATTTCACTCTGCGATGGCCAGCGAAAAATTGAAGGAGTCTATAAAGGTCACTCCAAAACCTACGATTTGAGGGGTAAAAAAGTGTGTGTGGTGATGGCGGGCAATCCCTATACCGAAAGTGGCGAAAAATTTCAGATTCCAGATATGCTTGCCAACCGTGCAGATACCTACAATTTGGGCGACATCATTGGCGATTCTGCTGATTTATTCAAATTGAGTTATATCGAAAATTGCTTGACCTCCAATTTTATATTGAATCGTTTGGCGATCAAGAGCCATAAGGATGCTTTGGTGTTGATTCGTGCAGCAGAAACGGGCAGTCGAGAAAATTTGGATTTTGAAGCAAGTCATTCGCCCGAAGAAGTGAAGGAATACCTCAATGTGTTGGAGAAATTGTTGAAGGTGCGGGACATTGTTTTGAAGGTTAATTTGCAATACATTCACTCGGCAGCGCAAGAGGATCAATACAGAACAGAACCGCCTTTCAAATTGCAGGGTTCGTATCGAGACATGAACAAAATGGCGGAGAAAATCATGCCTGTGATGAACGAAAAGGAATTGCAGACCTTGATTTTGAGTCACTATGAGAGTGAATCCCAAACTTTGACGACTGGCGCAGAAGCGAATTTACTGAAGTTCAAGGCTATCAATGGTTTACTTTCGGATGTGGAGCAAAAACGCTGGGAGGAAATTATTCAAACCTTTCAGCGAAATACGCTTTTGGGCGGTGCGGGTAATGCCGATAGAATGGCGCAAATGGTGGGGCAGATGTCGGCAATTGCGAAAGGATTGGATGATTATTCTAAGGCGTTTGTGTATGGGATTGACGGGATTCGGAAGAGTTTGGAAGATAAAAATTGAATCATGAAATACTACATCATTGCAGGAGAAGCATCGGGTGATTTGCATGGCTCGAATTTGATGAAAGCTTTGCGACGAAAGGACGCAGAGGCAGATTTTAGGTGTTGGGGAGGAGACCTGATGGAAGCCTCGGGCGGTAATTTGGTGAAGCACTACCGAAACTTAGCCTTTATGGGTTTTGTGACGGTGTTGCTCAATCTACGCACGATTTTGGGCAACATTCGCTTCTGCAAAGAAGACATTTTGGCGTATCAACCCGATGTGCTGATTTTGATAGACTACCCCGGCTTCAATTTGCGGATTGCAGAATTTGCCCACAAGGCGAGCATCCCGATTGTGTATTACATTTCGCCGCAAGTGTGGGCGTGGCACAGTTCGAGAGTGCCTAAGATGATGGAAGTCATTGACAAAATGATGGTGATTCTGCCATTTGAAAAGGATTATTTTGCAGAAAAATGGAATTGGGAAGTTGATTTTGTGGGACATCCGCTATTAGATGTCGTTGCACAAAAACAAGCTGCCTTCAATGATTTACAGCCTACCGATTTGGGTTTGACGAGCAATAAACCCATTATTGCGCTACTGCCAGGCAGTCGTCAACAAGAAATCAGCATTGTATTGCCACAGATGTTGTCGGTGATTGACCGATTCCCTCAATACCAGTTTGTTATTGCAGGGGCACCTTCTTTGGGTCATAGTTTTTACGAGACTTTTACGTGGGGAAAAAATGTGCAAGTGGTGAGTAATCAGACCTATTTATTGTTGCATTTGGCAGAAGCGGCTTTGGTGACTTCGGGAACGGCTACGCTCGAAACAGCCTTGTTTGGCGTGCCACAAGTCGTTTGTTACAAAGGTAATTGGATTTCGTATTGGATTGCCAAACGTTTGGTGGATGTGCCGTTCATTTCGTTGGTCAATTTGGTGAGCGAAAAGGAGGTGGTGAAGGAGTTGATTCAAGGGGATTTGAATCCCAAAAACCTGCAAACAGAACTGCAAAAAATATTGCCCAATGGTAGTCGTTATCTAAGCATCAAAAAAGAATATGAACAATTGTATGAGAAATTGGGTAGGGAAGGGGCTTCGGATGAGGCGGCGAGGTTGGTATTGGAGGTGGTTTAAATGATATTGTGTCGAGGCTATGCCCCTAAGAGAATTTATGGCATTTATTTTCTACAAATAGGGTCAGAGCTAACGCTCTTGTTAAGTAATAACTTTACATTTTTAATTTTGTATTCAACAGTTATTATGAAATTTGATATTATTTATTTTTTAAACAATGAAAAATATTTGTAAAAATAAATTAATGTATTTTTCACATAAATGGCTTAGTACCGTGCACCGTAAGTTTCTTTAGATTTCAGCAGCATCGCTGCGACACTATCTGTAGAAATGATGATGGATAGATTTTCAGGAGGGGCGTAGCCTCGACACCATAAAACCCCGTTCTTTATAGGTGTCGAAGCTACGCTCCTAGGTTTCTATGCTTACCGATTTTCCTACAAATAGTGCCAGGGCTACGCCCTTGTAATTGTCAAATAACTTTCGTTAAAGTGTACTTAGCCTCAACACCAAAATCCAAGCAATGGCAAATACTTATACCCAACTGTATGTTCATTTTGTTTTTGCAGTGAAAGCAAGACAACATCTAATTCCCAAAACCCACAAAGACCAAGTCTATAAATACATGACAGGTGCTATCCAAAATAGAAAACATAAACTTATTGCAATCAATGGAATGCCTGACCATGTGCATGTTTTTGTTGGCTTACACCCTAATCAGAGTATTTCGGATTTAGCGGAAGAAACCAAAACGGCAGCAACAAAGTTTATCAAGAAACAGCCTTGGATGAAATTTGATTTTGCTTGGCAAAAAGGATTTGGAGCATTTTCTTATTCTCGTTCTCAACTTGATGTAGTGGTAAAATATATTCAAAACCAAGAGGTTCACCACCAAACTACAACATTTAGAGAAGAATATTTAGCGTTTTTGGAGAAATTTGAAGTAGATTATGATGAGCGTTATGTTTTTGAATTTTTTGATTAATTTAGAAGATTTGGGTGTCGAGGCTACGCCCCTAAGAGAGAGAATGACAGTTGTTTTTACAAATAGTGTCAGAGCTAACGCTCTTGTAAGATTCGCTATTTTGAAGAAAAGGGGTTTTGTTATTCTCGTTCTCAACTTGATGTAGTAGTAAAATATATTCAAGATTTGAGTGTCGAGGCTACGCCCCTAAGAGAAAGAATGACAGTTGTTTTTACAAATAGTGTCAGAGCTAACGCTCTTGTAAGATTCGCTATTTTGAAGAAAAGGGGTTTTGTTATTCTCGTTCTCAACTTGATGTAGTGGTAAAATATATTCAAGATTTGGGTGTCGAGGCTACGCCCCTAAGAGAGAGAATGACAGTTGTTTTTTACAAATAGTGTCAGAGCTAACGCTCTTTTAAGATTCGCTATTTTGAAGAAAAGGGCGTTAGCCCTGATACCATTTGTAGAAGGAAGATTATCACATATAGTTAGGGGCGTAGCCTCGGCACTAAAAAATACGAATACTTTTTATCTGAATAATATGACAAACAGCACAAAACAACAATATTTCGAGGCGGTAAAGAAACTGCCTTATCAAAACAATCATGTTTATTCATCAGAAGAATTGGAGCAAATCGCTGCCAATTTGGGCATGAGCAAAGAAGCGTGGAATGGACTTCAGAAAGAATTGCAGGACTCGGTGATGCGTGGAAAGGGCTTTATGAAATACGAAAATTGGGATGATGCCATTGAAGAACTGAAACATGCCGAACAAATCAACCCTTTTCACTTGGGGGTTTTGATGGAATTGTCGGAATCTTACCATCAACTTTGGTTGAAAAATTCTTCTCCCATTGATGAAGAATTGGCAGAGCAATATGCCAAGCGTTGCCTCCAAATTCAGCCCAATCACGAGCGTTCACTGCAATTGATTTCGAGCCTAAAAAAACCTGCTGCTGCAATGGCTGGTGCCCAAACGAACAACCCAAATTGGTGGAAAAAGTGGTTGGCATTGGTTGTTGTATTGCTATTTGTTGGCAATATGTTGGTATATAATCTAAGCCAAAAAGAAGAATCTACTTCAAAAACACCTACTACAGCTCCTACTGAAAAGACGATTGAAAATGATGCGATTGACTATGGAAATTTGCAGGTTGATATTCGCTACGACAACAAAAACAAGGGATTGAAGTGGATGATTGACGATAGTTATTTGCAGAATTTTGAAAATTCGTTTGGTTATAACCTTAAAATGAATGTTTTACCACAAGGTATAGAACTCACTCGTTTGAGGATAAGGGTAGCACTGTTTGACGAAAAACGGCAGGAGATTTATTCACAGGAGAAACAAGTGGTATCCAACGAAGCTTATTTGCACGATGATTTTATTCCTGTGGTGATGACCCTCTACAATGAGGTGACACCAGTTCCCAAAATCACCTCTGCTGAAGTGTCGGTAGTAGATATGAAAATGGAAATCCTCTCCAATATGCGCCCTCCGTCCACTAAAAAACCATTTGCGTGGGGACTGAACAAACCTGAAAATATGGATGTTGAAATCAGGGAACGCCAATCTAAATTGAGTGCAAGTATCAACAAAAAAAGCTCGTACCACAAAATCATCTTGGAAGTGACGAATAGAGGAAAATACCCTATCAAACAACTAAAAATCGGCGTTTCGTGGGTCAATTTTGAGCCGAGAATGGTACAAGCAGAGGAGGTTTTGTTGGTCAGCCCTTCTTCAACGACTACCCTCAAACCCGGGCAACGCTTCATCTTAGACCGCACGTTTGAAGTGAAGGGTTATACACCTGAAATGTTGAAATCCTTTGGAATTTCGGTGACAGAATTGGAATACTAAATGCAGGAATTAAAATGAAGAACCAAAAATACAAATATAGTAAAGCCTCAACACTTCAAAACATTAACACCTCAACACCTCAAAACATTAACACATTAACACACCAAAACAAATAAATATGTCTCATTTACTGATTCACAAAACACAACTCAACAAAACACAGCAAACGACCGACTCTAAACCTGAATTGGAGGAAGGAGAAATTTTGTTCAAAATTGACAGATACGCCTTGACTACCAACAACATCACATACGCTGTTTGTGGCTTCAATTTGAAATATTGGGATTTTTTCCCTTCAAAAATCGAAGGTTGGGGCATCATCCCTGTTTGGGGTTTTGCGGAGGTGGTGGAGTCTCGACACGCTGCAATTGAAGTAGGAGAGAGGTGTTATGGGTATTTTCCGATGGCAGACTATTTGAAAGTGACAGCAGGAAAAATCAGTGAATATGGTTTTTCGGATGTGGTAGCGCACCGTAGGGCTTTGTCACCAATTTACAACTACTACACCCGTTTAGCAGCCGACCCAAGCTTTGACGAAGTGCTAGCGGATTATCTACCGATTATCAAACCACTTTTTGCAACGTCTTTTTTGATTTACCATTTTTTGAAGGAAAGTCAATTTTTTGAAGCCGAGCAGGTTATCTTGACGAGTGCTTCCTCCAAAACAGCATTGGCTTTGGCGTATATGTTGAAGCAAGAACAAGCAGCTGATGGTAAAAAAATCATCGGTTTGACCTCTGCTCGAAATGTGGATTTTGTGGCTTCAACAGGTTACTATGATTTGGTGATGACCTATGATGATTATGCCGAAAAATTGACGATTACACCATCTGCAATTGTGGACTTTGCAGGAAATGCAACTTTATTACAAGACTGCAATGGGGTCTTAGGGGATGATTTGAAGAACATTGTTTTGGTGGGTTTGACGGATTGGCAGTCGGATAAGTCCTTCAAAGAAGTTCCGAAATCCGCCTTTTTCTTTGCGCCCACGCACATTCAACAGAAATATCAAGAATGGGGGGCTGAGAAAACGAATTCTCTACTCAATTCGGCTTTGATGGGTTTTGTGAAAGATGTCAAAAATATGATAGAGCTTGAGTATGTCACAGATAAAGATACCTTGACCCAACTGTATTTGGAAATGCTGGGAGGTAAGGTGAATCCCAAGAAAGGATATATCGTGAAAATATAAGCATTATTCGCTTCTGTTTTTTACCCACTCCAAAAATGCCTTGAAATCATCAGGCAGTGCTTCACCTTTTTCGGCATAATCCGCTTGATGATATTCGAGCCATTGCCCAAAAGTCTTGGCATACTCTGAGGAGGGCTGAAAATCAGGGTTTGCCCCTTTTTCGAGGAGTAGTTTACAAACACCCCATTGCTGCTCTTCGGCTGCCATCATGAGTAAACTCAAAGTACCGCTCCATCCCACATTGCTAAATTCAATGTTCGGATCCGCACCATTTTCTAAAAACAAAGCTACTTTTTCCTCCAATTGTGGCACGTTTTGTCGAATGAATTTACACAAAATAGGCACTCCAGTATTGTCTTTAGTATTGGGATTGGCACCATATTGAAGAAGCAAACCTAAAAGTTGTGTGCTATTAAAATCACTCGCATAGACCAATGGAGGGTCATAATAATGGTGGTGAATGTTTGGATCTGCACCATTTTTCAACAATATTTCAACCATTTCCAACATCCTATTACCCTCTAAGAGCTTACCGTCTATCAATTCCGTGCCATATCTGCCCTGAACCGCCAAATGCAACAAGGTAGTTTGGTTTTTGCTGATTTGATTGATATCAGACTGTATTTGTGGTGCAAGTTCCTCGACGGTTTCTACATAGCCTTTTTGGATGGCTACTGCCATATCTTGCATGGGTTTAGCATCGAAATAAATTGAGCCTTTGTTTTTTTGGATACGGTACGATAACTCGTGCCGCAAATTTGACAATAGGCTGATTAAAGGAACCAATGCGATGAAGAAACTGATGATTTTTGTCAATCTAAATGGCAAAAAATTGAAGATTATCAACACGATAAGTGCAACAACTCCCACTATAATAAAGCCTCCTGACATCCCCCGCCCCGCAGCATCCATTTTGCTACTGGTTCGGGCAAAATCAATAATGACAAAAAGGGCAAACAGACTATACAAAACAATGAGTCCCCAAGTGATTTGAGAAAGTGTTTTCATAAGCGTAGCTGATTTATTTGTGGTTCTGTGACAATTTTTGTGGAAGCAATAAAGACTTCGGAAGTTTCATTTTATAAGAGGTTAATTTTTAGCGAAATAGTTTTTTGATTTTGTGAGCGGCAAACTTCCGAAGTCTCAAATCACAGATTTTGTCAAAGAACCTTATTTGTTTTACTAAGTTAACAAAATTGTACCATTAAACAGCAAGTTTATTGTCATTTTAATATTCCCTTCTTTACATTTGTAGCGAATTAGAAGCAGATTGCTCAAAAATTAATCTCATCGAAGATTTTAGTGGAATGAGACTTTGGACGAAGGAGCAAAGATGCAAGAAGTAAGAACTTAATTGATTGATAGTCAATTGTTTGTGTTTAATTGCATTAATGAGTTAAGATTTTGATTATCAATTTTTTATATCTCGCATCTTGCTTCCTACTTCTTTCGTCCAAAGTCTAAAAGGTATGGAATATTTGAAAATCAGCATTCACTTAAAAGAAAACTTCAAAATTCTTTAGTTGACCCACTAAAAGTATCCATGAGTCAAAATTAAAACCATGTTAAAAAGCATAGACATACAAATACTTACCGAGATTGCAGAAACTGCTGGCGATGCAATTATGGAAATTTACCAACAAGATTTTGAAGTAGAAACAAAAGCCGACAAATCACCACTCACTTCAGCAGACAAAGCCTCAAATCAGGTAATCGTTGAAGGACTGCAAAAGCATTTTCCCGATATCCCGATTATTTCTGAAGAAACCAAATTGTTGAGCTATGATGAGCGAAAGAGTTGGGAATACTGTTGGGTGGTAGATCCATTGGATGGCACAAAAGAGTTCATCAAAAAAAATGGGGAATTTACCGTCAATATTGCCTTGGTACACAATGGGGAAAGTGTATTGGGCGTGATTTATATTCCTGTCAAAAAACAGATGTACTACGCCAAAAAGGGTATGGGGGCTTTTAAAGTAGAGGATGGTGAAACAACCCAAATTCACACCACTGCAATCGAGCCCAACAAACCCGTCAAAGTGTTTATCAGCCGTTCGCACCTCAATGAAGACACCCAAAACTATGTCGATGAATTGAAGAAAAAATATACGCAGATAGAAATGGTGTCGGCGGGTAGTTCGTTGAAATTCACCTTGATAGCCGAAGGAGAAGCCCATATTTATCCTCGCTTTGCACCTACAATGGAATGGGACACAGCAGCAGGTCACATCATTGCAGAAGCGGCAGGGGCGACTGTCACCAAACAACCAGAGGGCGTTCCATTGCGTTATAATCGTGAAAACTTGTTGAATCCGTACTTTTTGGTCACCTGTTAAAAATTAAGGCCTGCTTGTAGATGTTAAGTCACAGTTGAATGTACAATTAGCAGTACTTAAATTTATTGACGATGGTATTCATTTTTTCTTTGTTCCTGCTTTAGATATAGTGGGTTATGGTCAAAGTGAAAGTGAAGCAGAAACTTCCTTTGGCTTAAGTTTAGAAGAATTTATAGAATATACTCTTCAAAAAAATACCTATCAAAGCGAACTTCAAGAATTAGGCTGGTCATTTTCTGATCAGCAACTAAATCCTCCTACTTTGGATTATTTAATTGCTGTTCGTGAAGATGTTAAAGAAATTGTCCAAAACAAGGAATTTAACAAAATCCATCACACTGTTTTTTTGCCTTCTATCAACTAAAAAGTAAGTTATGATAATTAATGTTAATCAATTCATTTACAGTAATTTTCAAATTCCTAAATTCACCTTAGAATCAAATAGAATGGTTAGACTCTGGGTGCAGATTCTCCCACAGTTTAAAGACGAGAAAGGAACGTATTTTGATATGAGAGAATTCCAGAAAAGCCTTGTTGGATTAGAACCGAATTCAAATATTGAGATTTATGAGGAGTTGAGAGTAAGTCCGTATCGAATTGACAATAAATGGTGGCAGGTTTTTAAGAAACGAACGGTACATGAATATCTTAAACAAAACTTCAATCTTGATGATGATTCAATATCAGAAAAATTAAACTTTTTTAAAATCAAACCAGAATATAAAATAAACAGGTTAGGTTCTGGCCACCAAAAAGCCTTTTCTATTATTTGCGAATTCCAGAAATCCAAAAATGTTATCTTTGACTATTATGGGTTATCACCTCAATCTGAAATAGAATTAACGAGTTATGTTCTGACTGAACTATATAAAGGAAAATCAGCAATTTGTTTTGATAACTTGCAATTTAAAGATGGTTCGACTGATTCAAAAAACATAATAAATTTCAATATTTATAGGAAAGATAAGATTGGGGTGGACTACTATGAAGAAAAGAATGATTTTAAACTAAAAAGACGACTTTGAGCTAAGTCGAACCTTAGAAGAAAAGACTATCGGCAACACCGCCTATGACGTTTAGTGTTCCTAACGGTCCACCGCCGCATATACAATCGATATTTAAAAATCACCACCCCCAATTTTTTGTCAATAATAGATAACCTATAAAGGCTCTTTTGCAAATGGTAACCTCTTCAATATCTAATATCCAATATCCTCCCTCCCGCTTCGCCATCATCGGCTTCGGCAATATCGGCACTCGCCATGCCAAACACATTGTCAATCACCCCGATGCAGAATTGGTAGCTGTATGTGACATAGACGAATCCAAGCTGCAACACGAACTCATTGAAGCAAATAAAGACATCCTACTTTGTAGTGATTACCGTCTATTGTTGCAGCAAACGAATATTGATGTAGTAAATGTTTGCACTCCAAATTACCTGCACCATCCCATGACGATTGAAGCATTGAAGGCGGGAAAACACGTAGTCTGTGAAAAACCAATGGCTATGTCTTCGCTGCAATGCCGAGAAATGATTGAAGCTGCCGAACAAAATGACCGTCAATTGTTTGTCGTGAAGCAAAACCGCTACAATCCGCCTGTCAAAGCGGTGAAAGAACTCATTGAAGCGGGGCAGTTGGGACAGGTTTTTCAGGTATCTATCAACTGTTTTTGGAATCGAAATGCCAATTATTATCTGAATTCTACTTGGCGAGGCAAGAAGGATTTGGACGGCGGCTGTTTGTTTACACAATGCAGTCATTTTGTGGATATTCTGTACTATTTGGTGGGTGATGTGGAAGCAGTCAGTGGGATAGTCCACAACTTCAATCATCAAGATTTAGCCGAATTTGAAGATGCAGGGACGTTTTTATTGAAGGGAAAAAATGGGGCTTTGATTAACTTCAATTTCAGCAATTGCAGTTACGAGCAGAACATGGAAGGTTCGATTACTATTTTAGCCGAAAAAGGAACGGTCAAAATCGGTGGTCAATATTTGAATACAATTGATTATCAAAATATTGAAGGCTTCAAAATTCCAGATTTACCACAAGGAAATGGTGCAAATGACTATGTGGGAGGTTACAAAGGTTCGATGTCCAACCACGATAAAGTAATTGAAAATGTGGTAGATACGCTGCAAGGTCGGGCAGAAATCGCCACGAATGGAGAGAATGGCAGAAAGGTGGTGGAAATTATTGAAGCGATGTATGAGAGTTGTCATGCTTAAAAGCCTGTAAATTATTCCTATCTTGGAAGATGCAACAAAACAAATGCCTTCCAATATGACTCTTCAAAAAACGCTTTTGCTCCTACTTTTGTCGGCCTCCCTTACCTTTTGGGCTTGTAAATCAGAAGTGAATCCAAATGTTTCTTCTACCAAGCAAACAACCGAAAAAAATTGGGCTTTAACCAACTTTGTGAAAGTTGATAGCCTCAATCCAATTCTCAAACCTTCGACCAATCTGATCTTTCAATGTCCCATCGCCCAACGCACCATGAAATGGGAAGAACGCAATGTCTTGAATCCTTCGGCAGTGGTCAAAGACGGCAAAGTATATCTTTTTTATAGAGCGCAAGATTTGAAGGGAACTTCTCGTATTGGCTTAGCAATCAGTTTGGATGGCTTGCATTTTGAGAAAAATCCTATGCCTGTTTTTTATCCCGACAACGATTCTATGCAAGTCTATGAATGGAACTATCGAAAATTGGAAGGTGATAGGGCAGCAAACAAAGAAGATTGTGTGTCCTGTTATTTTGACGGTGCGGAAGACCCTCGAATCGTTGAAAATGAAGCGGGAACGTACATCATGACCTACACCGCCTATGATGGCAAAACGGCTCGTTTGAGTTTGGCTTCTTCTAAGGACTTAATGAACTGGACGAAACACGGTTTGGTCTTGAACTCCGAAAAAGACAGAGATGCTTGGTCTAAATCGGGAGCGATTGTTTCCAAATTGGTGGGAAATAAAGTGGTAGCGACCAAAATTGACGGCAAATATTGGATGTATTTCGGAGATACTCATTTGTTTATGGCAACTTCTAAGGATTTGATTCACTGGACGGTGGCAGAAAATGAGGAGAGTAAAAAACGGATTGAAGTGCTGCATCCTCGAATGGGCTATTTCGACAGCCGCTTGGTAGAACCTGGTCCCTATGCTTTGCTGCAAAAAGAGGGTATTTTGTTGATTTACAACGGCAGCAATGCCGCCAACTTCAATGACCCCGAACTACCCAAATTTACATACAGCGCAGGTCAGGCATTGTTCGACAAAAATCAACCTTACAAATTGATAGACAGAACGGACACTTATTTCATTCATCCCGACAAGGATTACGAGAAAGTGGGTGAAGTCAATGAGGTGTGTTTTGTGGAAGGATTGGTCTATTTCAAAGACAAGTGGTTTTTGTACTATGGAACGGCAGATTCTAAGATTGCGGTAGCAGTGAAAGAGTAAAATTTAAGGAAAAGTGAATCGAATGTAAGAGATAGAAGAAAGACCTTTTTAGTATCTTTGTTGAGTACCAAAATCAAGCGTATGAAACCATTACCTCTAAATATCCAGACTTTTAAAAGTATTATTGACAAAAAAATACTCTATGTAGATAAAACCGAAGAGATTTGTAAATTGCTCGAATCTCCTATTGCATACTATTTTCTTTCTCGTCCTCGAAGGTTTGGCAAATCGTTATTGGTAAGTACTTTACAAGAAATATTTGAAGGGAATAAAGCACTTTTTAAAGGCTTGTATATCTATGACAAAATAAATTGGAAGAAACACCCTGTTATACGGATTGATTTTAGCAAACTCACCTATAAGAATGGTGAGAAATTGGAACAAGCGATTATTTCTCTGTTCAACGCGACTGCGAAAGAGCATGAGATAGCATTGGAGAAACCACAAATGAAAGAAAGCTGGGCAGAGTTGGTGGAGAAAATATATGAGAAAACTCAAGCTGAAGTGGTGCTACTGATTGATGAATACGATGCGCCAATTAACAGTTTTATTGATGAACCCCAAACATTGAAGGGCGTTCAAGATGTCATTCGAGAATTTTACAAAACGACTAAAGCATTGGATGGGTATTGGCGTTTTGTGTTTGTAACAGGAATTACCAAATACGCCAAATTATCCTTGTTTTCAGCTATCAACAATATTACCGATATTAGCATACATCCAAGATATCATGCTATTCTTGGAATTGGCATTGAAGACTTGGAAAAGTATTTTCATGATTATTTGCTCGTATTGGAAGAAAAGTTTCAAATGGATAGAACAACCTTATTGGCACACATTCGGTGGTGGTACAATGGTTATTCTTGGAATGGGCGAGACAAATTTTTCAATCCGTATTCATTGTTGCATTTTTTTGACAGAAAGGAATTTACAAATTATTGGTTTTCAACAGGCACTCCTACTTTGTTGGTTCAACAAATCAAAAAAAACAACCAATCTATTGCTAATTATGAAAAAATAGAAGTTACACATACGACTTTTGAAAGCTTTGAAGTAGAAGATATGCCTTTGGATGCACTTCTTTGGCAGACAGGTTATTTGACCATCACTAAAGCAGATGCTACTATATATGGAGTAAATTACACCTTGTCTTTTCCGAACAATGAAGTGCGGATTTCTTTTGTCAAACACATTTTGTCAACTTACACCAACTACAATCTGAGTCAAGTTGAAACCGATGTAAAATGATTGAAGCAGCATCTATTTGAAGAAAACTTCAAAGATTTCATTCAACTTTTGCAGCGATTTATTGGAGGAATCCCTTCAAAACTTCACATCTAACATGAGTATTATTACCATTCGCTTTTCTACATGATTCTCACCTTAGTAGGTGTCAAACTTCGCTTAGAAGAACGCTACTGCAAGGGAGACATTGATGGGGTTTTGGAGTTCAAAAACAAGGTATATATAATTGAATTTAAGTACAGCAAAGATGGTCGCCGAACCATGAAAGGATTGACGAATGATGCGCTTCACCAAATCAAAACCAAAGATTATGCCCGTCCTTTCATTGGGGAAAATCCTCAGCGCAAGATTTTGCTTTTGGGAATTGGGGTATTGAACAAGGAAGTAGGTTTTGAAGTAGAGATACTATAAAAATCCATTTATAAAAAAAATATTTTTTTAACATGATTCCAGAATACACCCCCATCAATTGTAGCTTCTACGATTATTTTGAAGCCTTTGCAGTCAAAAAACAAGTCGTTACCATCGTTTACTTCAATGAAAACGGTGATACCGAAACGGTTGAATCTCGTATCAAAGACCTTTTCAGTCGCAACAAAGTAGAGTATGTCCTGCTCGAGAATGACTTGGAAATTCGATTGGATTATGTGAAGGAATTGGAAGGGATGAAAAATGGGGGGTATTGTAAAAATGTTTAAGAATGGAAAATCTATTACGGCCTATCTATCTTAAAACCATACACAACCCAATCAATGTCTTCGTTTTCACGCTGAAAAGCGAACATACAATAATATCCTAGAGGACTATTGGGGAATTTATATTTTGCATAAGCCACTGCAAAATTACCATTGGATAAAACATCAGAAAAGGCGATACGCATAGGAGAGTAAGTGATGGTGTCTGTGCCAAATACTTCGAAGTCGTAATCTGTTTCTTCAAAGCCTTGCGTCCAATAATCAGTAAATTCGTATTTGACTTTATTCTTGAAACTACAATCTCTTGGAGTTTCAATTTTCATTTTTTGAAACTTACCTTGAGGTATGGTATCAAAGTACTTTGCACAGTAATTTTCTACATCAGATTCTCGAAAATCCCAGATATCATTGTTGATGAAAAACTTATAGTAAACCGTATCTTCTACCACAGGAAAGGAAAAATAGGTATCCCAATTTGTTCCATCAAGTCGAAAATCTTCTGGAGCATCGTAGTACTCATATCTTTGTTCTTTTAGTTCCTCCAATATGAGTTCATATATCTCACAATAACCCGATTCTACTTGTGCGAAAGTCCAATTTACTACAAATAGAAGAATGATTATTAGGAATTTCATTTTCAGTAATTTACAATAAAAACCCATTCTCCGCCTTCACACCTTCAGGAATATTCTCATCATTGATCATCTGCCGCATATCAATCTCAATGCCACGAGCAATCGCCGTAATCGGCACATCATTGTAGGATCCTTCAAAAGGATTTTCGGAATAATCACCAATCATTTCCATCAAGAAAAACACCCATATTGCCAAAGCTGAAAAAACAGGGGATAACCAAAATAGTAAAGGGGCCTTATCCTCAAAAATGCCCAACATACCCAAAGGAAACAAAATGCTGAAAACTATCGTCACCCAAAGCGCAGTAGAAGCATATTGGCGAGGAAATGGAAAGTTTTTGATGCGCTCGGACTTGCCTTGGTCTTCATAAAAAGATACTATCAAATCGTGAAAGGCGATGTGTCGGAAATCTTCAAAATAATTCAAATCTCTCAACTCCTGCAATCGTTTGGATTGAGTCGCCAAAATTTGAGTCGCAATGTTTGCCTTCGATTTATAGCCTTCAAATTCTGCTTCTGAGATAAAGTTCATTACCTCATCATCCAATTTTTCGTAATATTCCTCAGAAATATTAGGTGTATACAAACCATTTACCCGTTCTTCGGTATGTTCCCACTCTTTGCTCAAACGCAACTGATAACGCAAAGCAGTCATCCAAGCTATATGTCTATAAATCAGTTCTTTCTTGACAGTATCCGCCTGTTCGCCTTGGACAAAAGCAACTATTGCAGCCCCAAAAGAACGACTATTGTTCACAATACTTCCCCAAATTTTTC
Source organism: Chitinophagales bacterium (assembly GCA_041392475.1). Taxonomy (NCBI): domain Bacteria; kingdom Pseudomonadati; phylum Bacteroidota; class Chitinophagia; order Chitinophagales; species Chitinophagales bacterium. The sequence continues at coordinate 1,189,292 of JAWKLZ010000003.1, forward strand.
GAGCTTCCCAAGTCCTATCATAAGAGCTATTGTTTTTAAAGCCCAAATAGAAAGCAACTGCTATACCGATGATACTAATAGGTTGCCAAGGCAGCGATAGTTCAATATGATCGTGCAGAAAAACATGCAATAAATTGATAGTGAAGGCGTAAATTAGTGCATAAAAAAACGGTTTCTTTGACCAATTGAAGGTCATCCAAAATCCGTAGTGCCGTTTAGTGTACATATACTTTGCCGTTTTTAGGTGATTCCAAGCCTTTTATCGCCTCTAAATTAAAACAAAATGTCAGAATACTAAAAACAAATTCAACGCACCAATACTTTGAAGCCAATATTGCGGCCAACCCCTTGAAAAATGGCTAAGTTTATCCACGACAAAGCTAATTTCTCCAATAATTCTACTCTATCCGATTTTCCAAAATCATAACAATTGGCAAAACCTATATCCTTAGCAAGTTGTTTTGCAGTGTTTTTAGCTCGGTTGCTGTTTCCAGCCATGAACATATCCAGTTGAAAGTCACCATATTTTGGGTCTTGCATATTTTCAAACCCTGTGGTATTGAAGCACTTGACAACTTCCGCTTTGGTCAAATCCTCAAAAGCATGGAAAGCAGTGGGGTAAGGAGTAGGATTTTTTTGAACAACATTAGTCGCATCAATTATTATTTTTTCTGCAACATCTCCAAATTCATCTGCTAAATCAAGTGCAATATGCGGCGGAGTTGCGACCAAAATTACTTCTGCCAATGCAACTGCTTCCGAAACAGTATGCACCGATGTATGGTCATTCTCCAACAAGTCTTTGCCTTTGAAATCGTTGGTATTCTGAACTCCTAAGTGAATTTCATGTCCAGCTTTTGACCATTGAGTCGCCAATGCTCCTCCAACATTTCCAGTTCCTATGATTGCGATTTTCATAGATAAATTTTTAAGTGAAAGTGAATGAAATACTTATTTTAAACCGATAACATTTCTACAACCAATTCAGCCGCAGCAGCACCTGAATTTTGCTGTTGTCCTGTGATTAAGTTTCCATCTGCAATGGCATAGGCGGAAAAAGGAGCAGCTACTTTGAAAGTCGTTCCTGCTATTTTTTTAGCTTCAGTTTCGATGCGGTAAGGTTGAATTTTCATTCCCACGGCTTGATCTGCAAACTCTTCTTCACTATCTGCAAAACCTGTCCAAGTTTTACCTGTCACCAAAAGTTCTCCATCCGTTTTTTTAGCCTCCAATAGCAAAGTTGTTGAATGACAAACCGCAGCGCTGGGTTTTGCCGATTCATAAAAAGCTACAAACAACTTTTCCAAGCTTTTGTTTCCCCTAAAAGTGTACATTGGCCCTTGACCCCCTACTAAAAAAATGGCATCAAAATCACCAATTTTCACTTCCTCCAGTTTCTGGGTATTTTCGAGCATTTGAAGGAAACTCTCTTGCTGCAAATAGCCCAAAGAAACCACATCGTGAGCAGAATAGCCACTTGCATCTATTGGATTGGAATAAACATCCATTTCAATTTTCCCACCTTCAGTAGAAGCCAAAGTTACTTCAAAACCAGCTTCTTGGAATACCCTTAATGGATGGGTCAATTCAGCAGCCCAAAATCCAATCGGCCAACCTGTTTGTTTAGAAACCGTTGGACTACTCGCTACCATCAATATTTTTCCTTTTGAAGGTGCGCCGTGAAAATGTACGTATTGTTGAACTTCTTTTATTTGAGACATATTTATAAAAAATTAAGGGTTTGATATTTTAACTTTGGACAAAGTAGGAAAGATGCAAGAATTAAGAATTTAATTAATTGACAGTCAGTTATTTATGTAAACGAGTAAAGGTTTTGATTATCAATTCTTTATATCTCGCATCTTGCTTCCTACTTCTTTCATCCAAAGTCCAAAATATTTTGTTGTAAGTTTTGACAAATTTAAAGGATATACCTACCTTTAACAATATACTGACCAATTTGTATGATACTCACTTTTTAGAAAGTATATTGACAATCAAAATATTAAACTAATGCCTGATTTTATTTACGATGGAAAAATGTATTACAATCCCGTAGAGTTTGCGATGGACAGATTGGGTGGCACATGGAAAATGCCAATTTTATGGCGACTCAAAGACAAAATTTACCGATATAGTGAATTGAAGCGTTCTATCGCCCACATTTCGGATAAGATGCTTACCACTCAATTGAGGCAACTGGAAAAGGACGGTTTTATTCACCGAAAAGTATATGCAGTCGTCCCTCCAAAAACTGAATACAGCATCACTCCAAAAGGATTGTTGAGTATTCCGATAGTAGAAACCATTCGCAATTTTGGAATACAATTGATGGAGATAGAAGGCATTGACATAGAGCATTATGAGAATTAATTCGCATCATTGGAATGAAAAAGGCATGATGTGATCTTTCTATAAAATCTTACCGTTTCTTAATCAAAATGTAGGTTTTCACGTTGTTAACAGTGAATTGATAGTGCTGTGTTCACATTAAATTGATAGGTTGCCTGTTCAAATCAGCAGACCAAATTTGACGAAACACTAGCTACAAATCCTATTAACTCTAATCAAAATCCGAATAAATATATGTCAACCAAAATCTTCAAAAGCATCAACCCCTACAACCTTGTTACCATTGCAGAATACGAAGAACTAAATGATCAACAAATTCAAAACAAACTGCAAAAAGCAGATGAAGCTTACAAGCATTGGTCTCGAACGAGTTTTGAGAACAGGGGAGAAAGAATGCTCAAGATAGCTAAACTACTCAAGAGCGAAACCGATAGATACGCCCGAACCATCACCGCCGAAATGGGAAAACCCATCACTCAAGCTCGCGCCGAAATCGAAAAATGTGCTTGGGTTTGTGAGTATTACGCCAAAAATGCAGAGAAATTTTTGAAGGACAAACACATCCAAACAGATGCAAGTGAAAGTTGGGTGAGCTACGAATCAATTGGCTGCGTGATGGCAATCATGCCGTGGAATTATCCTTTTTGGCAGTTTTTTAGATACGCCGCTCCGACCATCATGGCAGGAAATGTGGGGATTCTCAAACATGCTTCCAACGTTTTTGGCTGTGCTATACAGATGGAAGAAATCTTTTTGGAAGCGGATTTTCCAGAAGGCGTTTTTCAAAATTTAACCATTTCAAGCGATAAAGTTGCAGGTATTTTGGAGGACAAGCGGGTGAAAGCTGTCACGCTGACGGGTAGTGAGGGCGCAGGTTCGGCTGTTGCTTCAAAGGCTGGAAAACACATCAAAAAATCGGTTTTGGAATTAGGCGGAAGCAATGCCTTTGTAGTGTTGGACGATGCAGATATTGACCAAGCCGTTGAAGTAGGTTATTGGGCGAGGCTTCAAAATACAGGCCAAAGCTGCATTGCTGCAAAGCGTTTTATACTACAAGAAGGTATTGCAGAAGAATTTATGGAAGGCTTCAAAACCAAATTTGAAGCAATGCAAGTGGGCAATCCCATTGAAGAAGATACCAAAATTGGCCCAATGGCTCGTGCTGACCTTGCGGAAGAATTGGAGGAACAAATGCAAAAATCCATTGACAAAGGAGCAAAAGTCTTGGTAGGCGGGAATAGAACAGATGCCAAATTTACCCCAACGATTCTCACCAACGTCAAAAAAGGAATGCCCGCCTTCAATGAAGAACTCTTTGGTCCTGTAGCTTCTGTATTCACCGTCAAAACCGACGAAGAAGCAGTCAACTTGGCAAATGCTACCAATTTTGGATTGGGGGATAGTCTATGTACCAGCAATATGGAACGTGCCAAAAAGTTGATTCCACACTTTGAAGGTGGTGCTGTATTCGTCAATGAATTGGTCAAATCCGACCCTCGTTTGCCTTTTGGCGGCACAAAAATTTCTGGCTATGGAAGGGAGTTGTCGGAAAATGGAATCATGGAGTTTGTGAACAAAAAGACGGTTTACATCAAGTAACAAGCATTTGAGATTGTTTTTCCTTTCATTTTTTTCTTTAATTTTGGGGTGATAGAAATAATAATATCCTACAAAACAAACAATATGTCACACAAAATAACTTCTTGGGAACAATACCAAACCGACTACAAGCGCAGTGTAGAAGACCCCGAAGGCTTCTGGGCAGATATTGCAGAGAGTTTTCAATGGCACAAAAAATGGGATAAGGTATTGGATTGGAACTTCAAAGAACCAAATGTCAAATGGTTTGAAGGAGGAAAATTGAACATTACCGAAAACTGTATAGACCGTCACCTCGAAACCCGTAGCGACAAAGTAGCGATTCTATGGGAACCCAATGAACCTACCGATGAGGTGCGAACTTTTACTTACAAAGAACTGCACAGCGAAGTCTGTAAGTTTTCCAATGTGTTGAAAAACAATGGAGTCAAAAAAGGCGACCGAATTTGTTTGTATATGCCGATGGTTCCTGAGTTGGCGATTGCAGTGTTGGCATGTGCAAGGGTAGGGGCGATTCACTCCGTAGTTTTTGCAGGTTTTTCGGCGCAAGCATTGGCGGACAGAATCAACGATGCGACCTGCAATGTGCTTTTGACCGCAGATGGTTCTTATAGAGGCAACAAAACCGTTGATTTGAAAGGCATTGCAGATGAGGCTTTGGAGCAGTGTCCTACGATTGAAACGAGTATTGTGTATCAAAGAATCAACAGCGATGTGGTGATGAAAGAAGGGCGGGACAAATGGTGGCACGAAGAAATGGCGAAAGTGGACGACAATTGCCCCGCCGAAATCATGGATGCCGAAGACATGCTGTTTATTCTATATACTTCTGGCTCAACGGGTAAGCCCAAAGGTGTGGTGCATACTACGGCAGGCTATATGGTTTACACTTATTACAGTTTCCTCAATGTATTTCAATACGAGGAAAATGATGTGTATTGGTGTACGGCAGATATTGGTTGGATTACAGGACATTCCTACATCGTGTATGGCCCTTTGGCGGCTGGTGCAACAACGGTGATGTTTGAAGGGATTCCGACCTATCCCGATGCAGGGCGTTTTTGGGCGGTAGTGGACAAGCACAAGGTGAATCAATTTTATACGGCTCCAACTGCCATTCGTGCATTGATGGCGCAGGGTTTGAAGTATGTTGAACCGTATGGTTTGGACAGTTTGAAGGTGTTGGGTACGGTGGGTGAACCGATTAATGAGGAGGCTTGGCACTGGTATTACGACCACATTGGCAAGAAAAAATGCCCCTTAGTGGATACTTGGTGGCAAACCGAAACGGGTGGTATTCAGATTACTGCAATTCCAAACGTAACCAAATTGAAGCCAACTTATGCTTCGCTTCCTCTGCCTGGTATTCAACCTTGTTTGGTGGATAAAGACGGCAATGAGATTGAAGAAAATGGAGTGGAAGGTTTGCTGTGTACAAAATTTCCGTGGCCTTCCATTCTTCGCACGACTTATGGCGATGATGAGCGTTGCAGAATTACTTATTTTTCCCATTTTGAAGACAAGTATTTTACGGGTGATGGTGCACGCCGAGATGAAAATGGTTTTTATAGAATTATTGGTCGGGTGGACGATGTCATCAATGTATCCGGTCATAGAATGGGTACGGCGGAGGTTGAAAATGCCATCAATGAACATCCGAATGTGGTGGAATCGGCTGTGGTGGGTTATCCGCACGACATAAAAGGCCAGGGGATTTATGCCTATATCATTGTAGATAAAGCGGTGGAGGATACGGCTGCTTTTACCAAAGAAATACGAGATGTGGTGACAAAAGAGATTGGCCCTATTGCGAAACCTGATAAAGTTTTGGTAGTAAGCGGTTTGCCTAAGACTCGCTCGGGTAAAATCATGCGCCGAATTTTGCGGAAGATTGCAAGTGGCGATGCTTCTAATTTGGGTGATACTTCTACTTTGCTGGATCCGAGTGTGGTGGAGGAGATTAAGAAAGGCGCTGGATTGGAGTAGTTTTAAAACCGAAATTCAAGCTGAGACTACTAAAGTCTTAGAGACTTTTGTAGTCTGTTTTAAATAATTGTAGTGGAGGTGTTTCATTGGAGGATGGAACACCTTTTTTTAACACACCTTCCTCACTATAAGACAATATTTCGCCATTTCCGTCCACCATGCAATTCGCAATTTTGGTGAGTGAAAAGTTCCATTTTGGGCTTGTGAATAGTGGTTTTTCTTTTTAGTATATTTGTAGGGCATCAAAATTTGAGTGTGTTAAATCATTCATTATGAAAAAGTTCGTATTCATTTTACTCTGTTTATTTGTAGCATTATCAACCATGATGCTCAGTTGTACAAGTCCGAAATGGAAATGGGAAGGCTCTGTTTATCCTCCAATTGTTGAAGCCATCAAAAAGACAAAAGGCAAAACGGGCAAAAAGATGATGGAAAAAAGGAATGCCTACATCAAAGAACTAAAAATAACCGATATAGCAGAGATTTCTACAAGTTCTGGACACTTCAGTTATCAATTCAAACAAGGACTTACAAGAGTTCTCCCTCACTTCAATACCGATAGTTTGTTTACTAATTACAGACACCTACTTGGTTTGAGAGGAATTGACAGTATGGCGATAGTTAGAGAATTTGATGAATATAAAGGGAAAGGAAAAATAGCCCATTACCATCAGTATTATAAAGGGCTATTGGTAGAAGATGCTTTCCTTAAAATAGAACATACAAACAAGGCTATAAAAACGGTAAGTGGGAACTTGATACTCAATATTGACATGGAGGTTAACCCACAGATTAGCAAAGAAGAAGCCATCGAAATAGCCATGAAAAGTTTTCCCGATTCGGTTGTCTTTCCGTGGGAAAAGTGGGATTTTTCTACCACCCAATTGTCATCAACAGATAGTTTATCATTCTTTCCCAGTGCAAAGTTGCTGCTTGTTGGTGGTCGTTATGGCAATCCTCAATTGGCTTATGAAGTCAATCTAACTACTTCTGAACCCTATGATGCTTTTTCCATTTATATAAATGCGGAATCACCTCCATATAACATCGTCAAAAAGATATCAAACATGAATTACCTGTCAGATAATTGAAGTAGATCCAATATCACCCAAAAACTCCAATCCTTCTGCCTTTCATCACCTCCACCATTTCGGCCAATACATCGGGATTCTCAATCGTAGAAGGCATTTGGTATTCCTTGCCATCCGCAATATGGCGCATGATTTTTCGGAGAATCTTTCCCGACCTTGTTTTCGGCAAACGCTCCGCAATCGCCACCTGTTTGAAGCACGCAACCGCACCTACCTCTTGTCGAACCATTTGCACCAATTCCGCCTGCAATTCGTCCTCCGAAATCGTCACCCCTTGCTTCAAAACCACAAAACCCACAGGCACTTGCCCTCGCAATTCATCTGCAATACCCGTCACGGCACATTCCGCCACTGCAGGATGTGAAGCCACAACTTCCTCCATATCTGCCGTCGACAATCGGTGTCCAGCCACATTGATTACATCATCCATTCGACCCGTTATAAACACATATCCATCTTCGTCCTTATAGCCACCATCACCCGAAAAATAATAACCTTCAAAAGGCATCAAATAACTCTCTATAAATCGCTCATCGTCTTTCCAAAGCGTCGGCAAACAGCTTGGAGGAAGCGGCAATTTGATGACCACACTGCCTTCTTCATTGGCATCTGCTTCGGTATCATCCGCCCTTAAAATTCGCACATCGTAGCCACAAACGGGTTTTGTAGCCGAGCCAGGTTTGGTTTCATGCAAAGGATAACCTGCCATATTTGCCAACATTGCCCACCCCGACTCGGTCTGCCACCAATGGTCTATTACAGGAATGCCCAATAAATCCTCTGCCCAGTTGTAGGTCGCCACATCACAACGTTCGCCCGCCAAGAACAAATATTGAAGGGAAGAAATATCGTATTTTTTCAACAATTCGCCTTCCGAATCTTCTTTTTTGATGGCACGAATTGCAGTGGGTGCGGTAAACAAAGTTTTCACGCCATGCTCTGCAATCAACCGCCAAAAAATACCTGCATCAGGCGTTTTAATGGGTTTTCCTTCAAACAAAATCGTGGTGCATCCGTGAATCAAAGGCGCATACACAATGTAGGAATGTCCAACGACCCAACCCACATCCGAAGCTGCCCAATATACATCTCCCGAAGCCACGCCATACACTTCTTCCATGCTGTATTTCATCGCTACAGCATGACCACCATTGTCACGCACAATTCCCTTGGGCTTGCCAGTCGTGCCAGAAGTATAGAGTATGTAAAGTGGATCGGTTGCATCTACAGGCACACAATCCGTAGGTTCTGCACTTGCCATCAATTCATCCCAATCCAAATCTCTCCCTTCTTGCATTTGCGCTTCCATATCAGGGCGTTGATAAACGACTACATGGTTTGGTTGGTGAGTTGCTTGTTTGATGGCAGCGTCAATGATGGGTTTGTAGTGGATTTTTTTACTCACTTCAATCCCTCCACTTGCGGCTAAAATCAGTTTGGGTTGAGCATCGTCTATCCGAATCGCCAACTCTCTTGCTGCAAAACCGCCAAACACAACAGAATGAATCGCTCCAATCCTTGCACAAGCCAACATCGCTACAACCGTTTGAGGAATCATCGGCATGTAAACAACCACTCTGTCGCCTTTCTCTACTCCCAATCTCTTCAATACCCCTGCAAATAAAGCTACCTCATCTCGCAATTCTCGGTAGGTGATTTTTCGGATAGTATCGGTGACAGGCGAATCGTAAATCACCGCCAACTGCTCTGCCCTTCCATTGGCTACATGATAATCCAATGCCAAATGGCAGGTATTCAATTTTCCGCCTTCAAACCATCGGTACAAACCCAATTCGTTTTGGGTCAGACCTTGTGATGGTGGTGTAAACCATTCTATTTTTTCGGCTTGTTGCAGCCAAAACGTCTCTGGGTTTTCGATACTTTGTTGGTAATCGTTGTTGTAATTCTTCATAATGAACATATTTAAGTAGTTATATACTTGAATGTATTTTGACAAAAAAAATGTATTTCGATGTTTTGAACATGAATTGGTTAAGAAAAAGAATCTTGTGCAACCTAATTTGGACAAGCCATAACCAATATTCTGCCAAGAAAAACACGAATATTATCATAAGTTACTAAGAATTTCGTCCATCAAACGAGGAAAATTCCTTTCTGGAATCCATTCATACTCAAAGCTTGCAAAACAATTCCTCTCAAATCGAAATATGTTCCAGCATATCATTTACTTGCTCGACCAAATCTCTGGTTGAAAAGGGCTTGGTGATATACATATCCGCTCCTTTCGCATAACCTTTCACCTTGTCTTCCTGCCTACCTTTCGCAGTCAGGTAAATGATGCACACCTCATCCCATTCCGAATTTTCACGGATTCGCTTTGATACTTCAAAGCCATCCATCACTGGCATCATCACATCTAGCAGAACCAAATTTGGAACATTGACCTCTATTTTCTGCAAGGCTTCAACGCCATTTTGAGCAACATCTACTTCATAGCCATTCTGTTGTAGCAAGAATTGAAGTGAAGTAACAATATTAGGCTCATCATCGACGATTAATATTTTTTTATTCATAGTTGTTTGTAATCTTTTCGTTGTTGTTTGAGGCAGCACTAATATAGGGAAAATCGTTTGAAATTTTGTAGTTTCTCTTGACGAATTTATCGCAATAAATCTTTTAAGGTGTAAATGCCATTTTTCTGCAATAAATGAAGCAACTTCAAAAACAAAACAGCAGTTGTATAGGCATCTCCCCAAGCCGAATGTCGCTCTATTGTTTCGACTTCGTATCGCTCACAAAGTGTATCCAAAGTGTATTTTTTGCGGTCATGCGCTGACAATTCTGCAAAAAGTCCTCGCTCCAATCGAATCGCCAATTTTGCGGTATCTAATTGAGGGTTATAGAGTTGAAACTTGGGGTGAAAAGCGGAAAGGGCTTTGTTCAACATCGCCACATCAAAAGCGGTATGGTGAGCCACAATGATGCTGTTGTCTAAATAGTCCAAAAATTCTTGAAGGGCAGCTTGCTTTTTTGTTCCTTCCTTCAAATCTATCGGACGCAATCCATGTATGGCAATTCCTTTTTTGTCCATTGGTAAATCTTCTTCCTCATACAATACCCACTCCACCGAATCCTTCACCAAAATTGCCTTTCCTTCAACACATGCCGTTCCGATAGAAAGTAGTCGGTCTTTTTGAATGTCCAAGCCTGTTGTTTCGGTATCCAATACCACAAATCGTAGGTTTTCTATGGAGGTATGCTTCAATGGCAGGTTCGATTTTGCATTGAAGTAGGGATTCATCCAATCGGGAGGAAGAGGGGGTTTGGAGAAGATATTTTTGAAAAAAGACATTTGATGATTTTTGATTTTTAGTTAGTACCTCCTCTACTTATGCCTCCTCAGTTCTCCCTCAATCGTTAAAACAGGCTTCTTCAACTCTTCATCTTCTTTTACCAAAAAACCCACTCCAAACAGCCAAATATCCTTGTCCAAACCTTCAAAAGACTCAAAATATTTTTGATTGCTGATTTGATTCATCGCTTGCTTCAACAAATAATCCATCGTTCCCTTTTCACCATACTTGAACTCAATGATATACACTTTGTCATCCATTTCCAATATGCAATCTATACGCCCTTTGTCAGTAGAACCCTCCAAAGTAGAGCGAACACCCAAAAGCGACAATACCAAATAAAACAAACCATGATAGTAGGCTTCACTTGCTTGTTTTCGGTGTTGATAAGGCAATGCACCAAAGAGAGAGCGCAAAATCTCCAAAAAGCTCTCCTTGTCATTGTTCAACAAGGCTCTTTTCAACAAAGTCCCCTTCGACTGAATTACATCTTTACGCTGGGTTGAAAAAGCAGATAAAATAAAGGTATTGAAGGAATGACGAACCTCATAATTGGGATAATTCAAAGTATAAAGTTTATCATCCATTATTTTCTCCAAACTATCAATTGTCAAATAACCAGTTTCATACAATAGCTTTTCTAAAGGAATTTGGTCACTTAAATCATAGCTACTATCCAATGCCACTGTTTCATAATTTTCAAAATCTTCCATTTGTGGAATATTTTCTCGTTCTAAAGCATATTTTTCTTCTATCAATTTTATCAAAATTGTGGGTGTTCCTGTTTCAATCCAATAATTATTAAATTCTTGGTCTTGGAACACATTGACAATCGAATAAGGATTAAAAAGCCTATTTGTACCATCCCACGAATAACCATCGTACCAATAAGTGATTTTCTCCAATAATTCCGCCTCACTTAGTGCCTCTTTTTCAGCAAATTGGCGAATATACGCTCCAAAATATTGCTGTACTTCCTCCATTGTAAAACCCAATATATTCGTAAACTGCGGCTTCAAACTCACATCTTTCATCAGGTTCACAACCGAAAAAATGGACATCTTGGCAAACTTGGAAATGCCTGTTAAGAATACAAATTTGAGTTCATTATTACGGGCTTTCAAGATACTGTAAAAATCTCGAAGGGAGTTTTGGTAATCTTGGGCAGTTTCTAAATCTGTAATATGGCGAGCAATTGGCGCATCGTATTCGTCAATCAAAATAACTATTTCCTTTCCTGTTTTTTCATAAATATCAAGTATTAATTGTCTTATATTGCTTAAATAATGAGAAGACTGCAATTCAATATCATACTGCGTAGCATATCTCTTTAGAAGTTGAGTCATTTGCTGCTCAAAAAGTTCTAGTGATTGGTAGTTCATGTCCCCAAAATCAATCCGAATCACAGGGTACTCCTTCCATTCTATCTTATCTTCAATCCACAAGCCTTTAAACAATTCTTTTTTGCCTTGAAACATCGCTTCTAAAGTACTCAACAACAAAGACTTTCCAAACCTGCGTGGGCGAGATAAAAAGGCATAAGGGCTGTAATTAATCAAATCGTATATTTCTTTGGTTTTATCCACATAGACAAAACCTTCTTCAATTATTTTTTCAAAACTTGACTTAGCTATTGGTAATTTTTTCATCTAATTATGTTTGATATCTTTTGAAGGAAAACATAAGGGAAGATACAAAAGTTTCTGTTTTTCAATAGTAAAGTACTCCAAAGCGATTTTTCACATACAATTGCACGCTCTCCACAACCCCAAAAGCAGCTCTAAGCATTTGGCGTTCAATCTTGTTCAAATCATCTGGCTGAATAAAGCGCCCTGAATCATGGTTTTTGAAGCCATTCAAAGCCCGATAACGCACAAACAATTCATAAGCCATTGCAGCTTCGTCAAATAATTCGGCTCGTTCAGGAATCAAGGACTTCAAACCTTCAAATCGCTTGAAGGTATTGTTTACGTTCACCTGATTTTCTGCCAAAGTAAGCAACCTTGCAGCATCGGTAAGCGGCATCATGCTCCGCAATTTGATGTCAAACAAGTCCTTGTTGTCACCCGATTTTTCGACAATGAAGTTTTTGAAAAAACTCAAAGGAGGTGGATTTTTTAGAGTATTCATCGCTAAGAAATTCAAAAATCCTCCTCGCCCTTCTTCAATTTTTTCAATGATAAATCCCTGTAAATCTTCCGCCAAAGCTATTTCTCCATGTGTTCCTCGCAAATCAAAAAATATAGAACTGTGCATCAACGCCATCGGTTCGGGCACTCCAATCCAATCTGCAAAGTAGTCTTTCCAAATCTTCAAAGGTTGATTCCATTTGGGGTTGCTCGCCATGATTCCCCCTTTGCAAAGCGCAAAACCACAAGCATGAATGATTTCAACGGTATATGCTCCCAACTTCAAAAAATATGCTGCTGCTCTCTCCGCCCATTCTTCTGACGGATTTTCATACACAATGGCATTGTCTTGGTCGGTTCGCAACAATTGTTCGCCCCTTCCTTCGCTCCCCAAAGACAGCCAACAAAACTGCAAAGGCGGACGCTCAACTCCTTCATTTTCCAATCTTTGCAGCGAAAACTCAATGGCTTGGTGAATCATGACATCGTTGATTTCGGTCATGATGTCGGTGACAAACTCAATGCTCACCTCTTGTTTTAAGTAATTGATTATCAATTGTTCGGCACGATTTCTTATCTGCGCCAGCTTGTCAATGCTTCGAGCTTTCAACATTCGCTTTACCAAAATAGCGGGGTCATTGCCGTGTAGCAAGAGAATATCGTGTTCGGAAGCAATGCCCAAAATTGGAGATTCAGAGCTGCCATCTTCTGTCACCACCAAATGCCGCACCTTGTGTTTCATCATCTGGATGATATATTCAGACACGGTAGAATGGGGCAAAATCGTATGCACAGGGCTACTCATGATTTTGGCTATTGGAGCTTGATGGTCAATGTTTCTTGCCGTCACTTTTCGGGTAAAATCAGTATCGGTCACAATGCCAACGGGGTGATTTTGGTCGTTGGTCACGATGGTCGAGCCAATTCTACGTTCCGCCATTTTTTGGGCAACTTCTTGAATGCTTGCAGTAGGGCGGCAAGTAGCGACATCTTCTATAGGATTGACAATCAATATGTCCTCTTGACTCATGAATTGGACGCTTGTATCCCTTTCAAAAAAATACATTTCTTTTCTGCCCTTTTTGGTCTTCGCTTCCTCAACCATATCCTGAAACTCTCCTTCTGCCTCTTCACGAACAACAGGCATTCCCGATGCAAATCCCGAAGCAAAAAACAAAGCAACTCTTGGATATTCCTCCAATAGGCTCAGAAAAACGGCACTTGGAATCGCATACAACAAACTGTCTTCCTCCGCAATCGCTGTTCCCAAATAAGGCTTGTCACTCAATACTGCCCGCACCCCAAAAATATCTCCTTCGTCACACATATCAATGAGTTGTGTGCTGTCTTCAAAGGCTTTCACAATGTCTATTCGCCCTTTGTGCAATACATAGGCAAAGGGATTAATTTCCGCATCTTCTTCAAAAATCGTTTCTTTCTTCCCAAAATACTGTACTTCGACTGATTCTGATACCTTCATCAGTGCCGCTTTTTGGAGGTAGGAAAACGGAGGAAACTTTTTTAGAAAGTCGTAAATTCGAGTTGATATGTGATTGGAGGGCATAGGGTTTTGTTGTTTAAGTTTGCCAATTTTTTCCCAACAATTCCAGCATTTGTTCAGCCAATTGATAGACCTTGGTTTTCATTCTATAGGGGAAATGATGGGCAGAGTTTGCATCTGCATTTTTGGCATTTTCAGTTGCAGTTTCTATCAAGGGGCAAATATTTTCGAGGTTGAAGCCACCTTGAATTAGTTGAGGGATAAGGTGTTTCAAATCTTTGGGCATTTCTCCCTTGTCTTCGATTTCCTTCTGCAAATGGAAAATTACCCATACTTCAAAGCAGGGATTACTAATAGCGATGTTCCAATTGTTTTTTTGCTCGCAATGAATACGTAAATCTTCAATCTCTTTGCGTTCCCACCTATCTACATCCAAAACGAACCAAACCAAATCTCCATCTTTTTCTCGCCAACCTGTTGAATCGATGTATTTATCCAATCGTTCCAAAAAATGTTTGGGAGCAGATTTGTTTTCTTCTCTCATTACAATTTCCACGCTAATGCGTAAGTTCTTTTCGTGAAACCATTTGAAATAGGCATCTTCTCGTTCTCCTTCTGCCACAATCACAAAAAGACGTGCATCTTTGTGTTGCTCTCCTTTTTTATACCCCCGCTTTTTCTTCGGCATAATCGTTCCAGTTTAAATTTTCTAAATCAGCTAAAAATGGAATCGCTCCAAAACGTCCATTCAAGTAGCCCTTTCGAATGTCTAAATCAAAGCGAACCTTGAAATCACTCAAAGGATACAAGTTTGTAGCTCCACCTTTGTCTTTTTCGGTAAACCAAATTTCATCTTGTCGGAAAATTTCTTGGTCGAGGAGGTGGGATTCGTGGGTGGTGAATATGAGTTGTCCTTTAGAGTTTTCATTACTCATAATTTTCGATAATAGCTCTTTTAGTAAATAAGGGTGAATACTTATTTCTATTTCATCAATAATAAAAACTACTTCATCATGCAAATACATGAAAAACATAGCAATGTAATCAATTAGTCGTTTCGTTCCATCTGATTCTTCTGGAAGTAAGAAAGAATACTCATTCCCTTTTCCGTCAAAATGTTTTGTATAAAACCTCTTTATTAAAACATTGTTATTTTCTTCTACTGCTAAAACTTCCTCTAAACTATCACTGCGTTTAAGTATAGCATTACCTTTATTTTTTACTTGATTAGAAACATCTTCAATCTTTTCTTTTTCATTTTTACCAAAAAAATCGTTTATACTATATGTTTGAACACCTATTCCACTAATCCCAGTATTTAATGAGCTAATAAACTTTCCTATAAAAGTGCGAAAGTTCTTATTAATTGCCATATATTTTACTATTTCTGTGGGTTTTGATAATGGACTTAAAATTAGAAGAGAATCAATAAACCAATTATTTACTTCCTCGACTTCTTCAAAAACCTGCTTCGCCTCCGCCAACTGCTTAATCAAAGGCTTGTCATTCAGCAACAATTCATCTTCATACAATTTAATCCGCAACTTATCCTTCGCACTTTGAAAATACTTATCATTTACTTCAATTTTAGTAATTCCATCTTGGTTTGTAGTTCGATTAAAAACCAATATATCTTCCTTTCCAAAATTGGTCAGATACAACCATTCTTCTACAATCACATTTTGAAAAAGGCTCAAACCATAACTGTAAGACTTACCTTCCATCACAAACTCAATTTCAAAAGAAGTCGGTTTTTCGGCATAATCTGGATTGAGTCGAAAAGTTTGAATATCTGTAAAATAGTTCCACTCTCCAGTCGTCACTATTTTTTGCAGCAAGCCAATCGCTTTCACCAAATTGGATTTTCCCGCCCCATTTGCGCCATAGATTGCAGCCGTTTTCAGCAGGCTCAAATCTCCAAAATGGTATTCATGGTCTTTTTTTCGCCGAACCGAACCTGTCAACATATTGAACTCGGTTTCTTCGGCAAAAGACAAAAAATTAGATACTACGAAACGAATCAGCATAAGCAATGTGTTTTTCTCTTTTTTCAAAAATAAGAGATTTTTTCACGTAAAACAAGCGTTTTGTACTTTTGAAGCATTTATTGAAGTGGAATACAAATCATTTTAGAGAAAAAAACGTTGAAATCAACCTTCAATTGGCAACCTAAAATAAAACACCGAACCCATTCCTTCAATGCTTTCCACCCAAATCTTACCGCCATGATGTTCCACAATCTTTTTTGAAATCGCCAAACCCAAGCCACTGCCATGCGGTTTATTGCCAATGTGTTGGGTGTGGACTTGTTTGAATTGGTCAAAAATGAGGGCTTGTTCCTTTATGGGGATTCCCCGCCCGTTGTCGGCAACACTCACTTCGATATGCTTATTGAAGGGCTTCAATTGGAGGTGGATATAGGGGTTTTTATCTGCTCGAAATTTGACGGCATTGGAGATAAGATTCAACAACACTTGCATGATTTTATCCCCATCAGCTTGGATATAGAGTATTTCTTCAGGCATTGCAGTTTTCAGTTCTATGCCTTTGCTTGAAGCCATCTGTTTGGTGGTATTGACCGCATTTTGGATGACCTCTTGTATGGCGATTTTTTGTATGTTCCATTTCATTTTGCCCATTTCCAAGCGTTGAAAATCAAGAACTTCATTAATGAGTCGGGTCAAACGTTCACTTTCTTTGACAATGATTCCCAAAAACTGCTGTCTTTTACCCGCTTTAATATGAGCATTGTCAAATAGGATTTCAGAGAAGGCTTTGATGGAGGTCAAGGGCGTTCGGAGTTCGTGCGTGACGGTGGAAATAAAATCGTCTTTGAGTTTGTCGAATTCCTTCAATCGCTCATTTGCAGCCTTCAATTCGGCAGTTACTTCCTCCAGTTCTTTCGATTTTTGTTCTATTTCTTTGCTGTGCAAAATGATTTGCTGGGTTTCGTCCAAAATTTGCATGACTTCGGTTAGGCTAAAAATTTCTTCTTTCAAAACCGTAGAAATAACCACTTTAGCAGAGGCTGTTCCAATCGCTCCTGCTAATATTTTTTCGATATAGCTGACCATTTCAGGGCTTACTTCATCGGCATCCTTGTAGTGAATTTCGTTTTGCAGGGCGTATTCTTCAAGAATATTTGCCGTTCGGTTTTTACCCAAAAAAGGATTTAGCAGTTGCTTGATTTCATAATAATAGGCCTTCCCTCTCCAGATATTGGTATTGCTGTCAGGCTTGTGGTATTTGAAAACATCCACAAAAGCAGAGGCTTGGCTCAATTCAGCCGACGAGGGCAGTGTAAACAACGAAACGCCTACATAAATGCCTATATTGAAGAACAAACTCCAAAAACAGGCATGGGTGATTTGATTCATTCCCTTTAACCCAAATAGTTGGTATGGCTTCAATAGCTCTATTCCCCATAAACCTTCCGAAACCATATTGGAGGAGAAAAAACCGCCTTCAATAAGCGTTGGAAAAGGCAGCGTATAAGTCCATACTGCAAAGCCTATCATCAAGCCGCTGATTGCTCCAATCTTTGTGGCTCGCTTCCAAAACAAAGCGCCAATAACCGCAGGCGCAAATTGGGTAACCCCTACAAAGGATATTAAACCTATGGAAACCAACGAATACTGATAACCAATAATCTCAAAATATATGTAGGCCCAAATCATTACAAAAACGATGCTTGCTCGCCTTACATAAAGAATGAAACGGGTGAAATAGCGTTTTTCTCGGAGATTGATGGTCGAAGAATTGAGTAAAATGGGCATCACCAAATTGCTACTTATCATATTGGAGAGGGCTACCGTAGCAACGATGACCATGCTCGTTGCGGCCGACAATCCGCCTAAAAACACGATGATGGTTAGGAAGAATTGCCTTTCGGCTAAAGGAAGCGTCAATACAAAAGTATCGGCATCTACATTGCTTCCTTCAAAGTACATCAAGCCGCCAATGGCAATCGGAAGTACGAAAATATTGATGAAAAATAGGTAGAGTGGAAAGAGCCATATTGCCTTTTCGATGTGTTTTTCGTCCACGTTTTCGACTACGGCTACTTGAAATTGGCGTGGCAACAAAACGAATGCACAAGCGGAAAGCAATATCATGACTGTCCAATCCCAATAACTGTTTGTGCCATTGTTGTTCCACACAAAGAGGTCTTTGTAGGCTTGTGTTTGGGAGGCTTCTGCAAACAATTGGGTAGGGCTGTCGTAAATCATGAAAGTGGTAAAAACTCCAATGGCGATGAAAGCCAAGAGTTTGAATACGGATTCAAAAGCAATGGCAGCGACCAAGCCTTCATTTTGTTCGGTTGCGTCAATGTTGCGAGTGCCAAATAGGATGCTGAAAATCGCCAATATTGCAGCCACAAAAAAAGCACTATCTGAAATATTGCTGAATTGATTGCCGAGTACAATATCGAGGCTCGAACTGATAGCCTTCAATTGAAGGGAAATATAGGGAATGATGCTGACGACTGCAATGAGTGTGACTAAGCCTCCTAAAAATGCACTTTTTCCGTAACGGGCTGAAAGGAAATCTGCAATGGAGGTGATGCGCTGTATCTTGCTGATTCTTACGATTTTTCGCAAAAGAATGTACCATAATGGAGCGGTCAAAACGGGACCTAAAT
Source organism: Chitinophagales bacterium (assembly GCA_041392475.1). Taxonomy (NCBI): domain Bacteria; kingdom Pseudomonadati; phylum Bacteroidota; class Chitinophagia; order Chitinophagales; species Chitinophagales bacterium. The sequence continues at coordinate 1,207,906 of JAWKLZ010000003.1, forward strand.
AAACGGGCAAGAAACCTACTCCATCGGTTGCAGCTCGACCTACGCTTCCATAAAATGTCCATGCAGTGCAATAAACGGCTAAGGAAAGGGCGTAGGTTATGGAGTTGTTGATGATGCTTTTGCCCATTGCTTGTCGCTTGTCGCCATAGTAGGCAATGCCGAATAGCAGGGCAAAATAGCCCAAGGAAATGAGAAGGATGAGCCAAAGAGGAATCATGCTATCGCCGTTTTTTGTTTTCCATAATGATAAACAAAAAAACAATCATCAACATCCAAATACCGAATAAATAAAAATACAGGGTGGGCATTCCTGCAATGAAACCTTCTTTGTCAAAGATGCTGATGAGTGGAAAGTTAAAGAGCAAGAAGAAAAGCACAAATATGCCAAATAGACGGTATGCTTTGATGTGTTTCAAGTATTGGATTTGTTTTTCATGAAGTTAAGGATTGGAAAATAACGAAAAAACGCTTATATTTGGAATAGTCCAATTTCAAATTATGGCACGAAAAGATATTATTCACGAAGCTGTGATACAATGGATAGAATAGAAAAATACAAAAATGTTGTAGAAGACGAAATGACTTATAGAGCTGGAGCAAGGAGTGCCAACTCTGATGTCAAACGTCATTTGGTTATGAATGTTGATAGAACTGATTTTGTCGTATTGTCTTTCGGTTGGAAAGGTGAAAAATTTCAACATTATGTAACTTTTCATGTTCAAATAAAAGATAACCAAGTTTGAATATATCAAAATAACATCGATGTAGATTTGGTCGAAGTTTTTGTCAAAAACGGTATTCCACGAAAAGATATCGTCATTGGTTTTTTTACCGAATTCCAACGTTCTTTAGCAGAATCTACTGAACTTTAAATAGTTATTTATCTTTCTGTTTCCAAAAAACTTAACACCAAATTTTTATCAATTAATTAATCTAATCATCTTATTTTACTTCTTCAAAATTAAGGACTTTCTTGTAAGTCAAACCCCAAAGAATCACCAAACAATACACTCCAATGGCTACGGATATCCAATACTGCCCTGCCAAATAGGGTTCGATATAAAAGCGTCCCAACATGGTAATTAAGCCGAAAAAAACAACGAAATAGATGGATTGTTTTCTATTGAGTTTCATGAGAAAAGAAAGGTTTTTTATGATGAATCAAAAAGCATGGGCAAACAAATTCTCAATATTAGAGATTTTTTGTTTTACCCATGCCACAAATCACTACGGAACTATTTTAATCAAGTTGGATATTGGAGATTAGATAATAAGATATTATTCATCCAATATCCAATATCCAATATCCAATATCTAAAATTAATGTGCATGAGCCGTTCCTGCTCCTCTTGGCACACGAATATCTTCCACCATGTCTTGAACTTCTTGTGGAGGTGCATCTGTCATTCGAGAAACTCCCAAAGAAATGGCAGCATTGACCAACATTCCAACAAAACCAATTCCTTCAGGAGAAATACCTAAGAACCAATTGGCTGGAACATTTGAAGCTGGGTTGATGAATTTGAAGTAAACGATGTAGGCAGTCGTAAATAAGAGACCGACAATCATTCCCGAAACCGCACCTTGCATGTTCATGCGTTTGTCAAAAATTCCCAATATAATGGCAGGGAAGAAGGAGGAGGCTGCCAGACCGAAGGCGAAAGCGACTACTGCTGCGACAAAATCAGGAGGATTGATGCCGAAATAACCTGCTATCACTACTGCTACACCTGCTGCTGCACGAGCGGCAAACAATTCTTGTTTTTCGGTCAAATCGGGCTTGAAGGATTGCTTCAACAAATCGTGGGAAATCGAACTTGAAATCACCAGTAATAAACCTGCCGCCGTAGATAGGGCTGCTGCCAAACCACCTGCTGCCACCAATGCGATGACCCATGCAGGAAGATTCGCAATTTCGGGATTCGCCAACACCATGATGTCACGGTCAACCGTCAATTCGTTCTTTTCTTTGTCTGCAACATAGTTGATGAGTCCATCACCATTTTTCTGATTGTAACGTTTTGCTGTGATAATAAAAAAGCCACTGAAAAAGCTTATGTTTAAAGTACGAACCAAACAAGTGCAAATTCAATGGCATCTCAAATTAACAAAAATTGTACGATTGTATTACCGATTTTGGAAAATAAATACGATTCATTTTTAAACGACCCAAAAATAGCTCGCCAAATAATTAGCGAAATATGGGCAACAAGCCCCGAGTTATTTCCTGCACAAATGACTAAAGGTTATGTGCTTAACGGCAAAACTCTACCGTCGAAAAAAATGAATATCCAAATGCGAAAAATAAAAGTAGCGGGACAAAATTATCAAATACGCCCAAGTTTCATTCTGCCTTATTGCAGAGCGAAGACGTATATAGCTTCTAAAGGCTTGTTCTTAAAGCGGTTCGGTGTTCCTTTCTGGGCATTGGCATTTGCTTTTGGATACAATGCGATGTGGTGGTCGCCTCTATAATTGTTTTAGTGATTATAGCATTGTAGGCACAACCATCCATGACCCAGAAAAATTACCTTCCGATATTTTAGCAGATGAACACCATGTAAAAATACAAGGTAAAAAAGCTTATGTGGCTACAACTGTGGGACAAAACTGTTTTTTAGGTATGGAAGTTTCTTCTGGCGCAGATGCGGATTCTTTGGAAGAAGCTTATGGTGTATTCAAACAAGAAGCAGAGGATGTGTCATCTGACTACCAACCTAATACAGTAAATACAGATGGGTGGACAGCTACACAGAACGCATGGCAAAAACTCTATCCAAATATTCAAGTCATTGAATGTTTCTTACACGCCTTTCTAAAAATTAGAGACAGAGCTACAAAAAAGATTCAAGACTATTTCAATACAGCAGCAGATAAGGTGTGGAAGGCTTATCGAACTACTTCAAAAAGACAATTCGCACAACATATAAGAAGGCTTCGGGAATGGACAGCTAAGAATGTGCCTTCCTGCCCCATGAAAGATAATATTCTTAAACTCTGTAAAAAGAAAAACAAGTGGTTAGCACATTTTGACTTTCCCAAAGCACACAAAACCTCCAACATGATAGATAGATCCATGAGGGCAATGAATAGACATGCCAACAACTCCCAAATGTTTCATGGAGATATACTTAGCACTACTCATAATTTCAGAGCTTTTGCCCTTCTTCATAATTTTTCACCCTCTTGTTTACAGGCTTGGGATGAATCAGCTGTCTTAATCAGTCCTGCGGCAAGACTCAACGGATTTGTCTATCATCATGACTGGTTACAGAATTTGTTAATCGCGGCTTCGTTAGGAGGATATCGAAATCACAGCAATCCGTTATAATCAGCCATTTTTATCCTCAAAAGTAATCAAGCCTGTTTTTTCCCAGTTCGATACCCAAGAAGGCACTTCTGCATAAGGCTTGTTGGAAACGGTTTCAATCATGTTGGTACGTGCAAATGCTGCAACAGCAGGAGCAGTGGTATAAAGAATAGCGATGAACAACAAAGCGTAGCCTGCCGATAAACGAGCATCAGATACTTTGGGAACGGTAAAGAAGCGAATGATTACGTGTGGCAAACCTGCTGTACCGACCATCAAAGCTGCAGTAATACAAAATACATCTATAGTTGATTTACTCCCCTTGGTATAAGCATTGAAGCCCAGTGCCTGATTCAGGCCATCCAGTTTGTCCAATAGATAAGTACCATCCGAAACCGTACTGCCAAAACCCAATTGAGGAATTGGATTGCCAGTCATTTGGATAGAGATAAAGATTGCAGGAACAAGGAAGGCAAAAATCAATACGCAATATTGCGCTACCTGTGTGTAAGTAATCCCTTTCATCCCGCCGACTACGGCATAGAAAAACACGATTGCCATACCAATGACCACGCCCATTTCAACGGAAGTTTCCAAGAAACGAGAGAAGACCACACCTACCCCACGCATTTGACCAGCTACATAGGTAAACGATACAAAAATCGCACAAACGACTGCCACCAAACGAGCAGTTTGGGAATAATAGCGTTCGCCAATAAAATCGGGAACGGTGAATTTTCCATATTTTCGGAGATAAGGGGCGAGTAGAAGAGCCAACAGTACATAACCGCCTGTCCAGCCCATCAAATAGACCGCACCATCGTAGCCCATGAAGGAAATCAAACCTGCCATTGAAATAAAAGAAGCTGCCGACATCCAGTCTGCTGCCGTAGCCAATCCGTTTGCTATGGGGTGTACGCCCTTGCCTGCTACATAAAAATCACTTGTTGAAGAAGCCCTTGACCATATCGCAATGCCGATGTATAGGCTGAAAGTCGCCCCTACCAAGATATACGTCCAAGTTTGGATGCTCAGGGCTAAAATTGGTTGTAGAAATATATAGTCCATTTACTTTATTTTTTTGAATTGAATTAATTGGAAAATTGTTGGATTGAAGATCACATCTATTCATCCACATCATACTCTTTGTCGAGCTTGTTCATCCATGCGACATACACGAAAATAAGGGCTACGAATACGTAAATCGCCCCTTGTTGTGCCATCCAAAAGCCCAGTTTAAAGCCTCCAATTTTAATATTGTTCAGTGCATCTACAAAGAAAATACCCATGCCATAGGATACAATGAACCAGATTGAAAGTAGAATTGTCAAGTATCGGATGTTCTTACTCCAATATTCTTGCATTTTTGTTTGTGCCATAAGATTTGTTTGTTTTATGTTGAGAAAAATTGTTTTTTTAAGGTGTCAAGAATAGGAGTCAGGAGGCAGCAGCATATTTCTTTGTGGCTAACACCTAACTCCTCATACCTCGCTACTGACTTGACTATAAGAAAATCATAGACTGCAAGCGCAATTGACTCAAATCTTGGTCTCGATTACCCCATTTCGCACTATGATACTCCAAAGTGATTTTGGCAAAATGACCATTTACATAATAGTTAAGACCCAAATCGAAGGTACTACCATTGTCGGTATAACCATCGTAATTGCGGTTTTGGAAGGCAACATAAGGCATCACCTTTTTGCCTGGTAACAAGTACCCTATATGTCCATACAAAACACTACCTGTTCCCAAATCCAGCGAACCACTGCCATTTTGGTAGGTGAAATTTTCACCATAATTGAAACTCATAAAAGTTGCATAAGCATTCAGTGCGCCCTCACCAGCAGGCGCATCGTAAAAAGCATCTACTGCAAAATGCGACACACTTTCGGTGCTTGCCTGATTGTCCAACGCATCATAAAGAGCTGTTCCACTAAGTGTTTCATCTACAGGACTACCCGTACTGTTCAATCGAATTGAGCCATTGGGCTGTGTGAAGAAACCTACTCCCAAGTTAAAGATTTTTTTAGAACCCAAGTAAGTTCCCACAGCATAAGGCAATTTATTGGATTCTTTGTCCCACAGCTGATAGCGGAAATATCCTTCCATCACCATTCCACCTTTGGTATCCCCATAGAGATTGTTGGCATTGTAAATCGTGTTGCCCGTGTTCAAAGCTGCAATTCCGTTGCCTGCTTGCAGATTGGGTTGGAGTGCATCATTGAAGGCAAGTCGGTAGTCAAATTTTCCCATTTCCCCTTTGAAGTAAACGCCCATGTGGCGAGCAAATTGATCGGTTTGCCCCAAAGAATGCCAACCGACAAAAGGGGTTGTAGCATCTAGGGTCATAAAATTCAACGTTGAAGAATTTGCCAAGCGGTTCATGCCTTTCCAGTAGTGCAAACCACCGCCTACATAAAGTGCATCGGTTAGTTTGTATTCCCCCCAAGCATCATGCAAAAACATTTGTGGGCCATTGCTTTGTACACCTGTTGGATTCATATTGGTTGAATTCAAACTGTTCAAACCAATATGCATCAAAATCATAAACTTAGGCGAAACTTGTGCAAACCACAACAAACGAGATCGGCGAATTGAGGGAGTAATTTTGAAGTCAGCATTGTCATCTGATAAATTTTGAGAAGTTAACCAGAATTGGTGCCAAGTGATGAAGCGGATGTATTTGCTGCCATCTTCACTCATCTTCAAGGTCAGGGGTTTGTAGGAGTGATCCACTTCTTTTTTTTCTTCTTGTGCATAAGCAGTACTCATCCCCCAAAATCCAATTAGGAGAAGTGTAAAAATGAAGGGTTGAAGTCTTTTCATAGTATGCTTGTTTTACGTTTAGAAATAATTTTTCGACTATTACAGCATAAAAGTATGTAAATATTTATATACTTTCAAAATTAAATAGACTTTTTTAGAATTTTTTTCTAATCCGCAAAAAAAATGATGCTTGAAAAAGAATTTATACTTTGGGAATGGAACTAAGGGGATAAGATAAATGAATGCTAATTAAACATTTGCACAAGCGCACATCAGAAAATATGATTCGGACACCATCAATACTGCATCTGCTTTATTTTTCTACTTGTATATTTTGTTCAAAATCCTACTTCTGAAAGCAATGCTCGGCATACTCCAATATTTTGACGACTTCTGCGTGTTTAATAAAATAAAAGGTTTTGTTGCCAATTCTATTGGAGGTAAGAACTCCTTTGTTTTTGAGGTTATTGAGGTGATAGGAAGCAACAGCTTGTTCTATTTCTAGGTGTGTGTGGATTTCGGTAACAGATAATTGTTCTCCATTTCTAAGCAACGCCAAGATAGCCAGTCGAATGGGATGGGCTATGGATCGTAGTGCTTCAGCAGCACGTTCTAACAGGTCAATGTTTAGTGTAGAAGTAAAATTGGGCATAAACAAATATTTAATTATATGAGTATTGAAGATAATAAATACATAGAGATAATAGCGAAAATAGTTTTTTTGTTTTTATTCTCTCCAATAAAGTTTTGTGAAAAATAGCATAACTATTGCAAATACAGACTGCAAACCTACAAAATAAAATAACCAACTTGGGAAACCTCCCCTATTTAACTCAACCGTATTGTGCCAAGTCCAGTAGTCCAATGATAAAAGCAGCACAAGTTGTATGGACGCATAGACCATCAAAAAGGAGTAAGAAATGAGAGCTACCGCCAAAAAAGAAAGTATTTGGATACCTCGTCTTCCAAAGTATTCGTTGATGATGTCGGTCATCACAAAAACGACAGGCAAAAGCAAAACGCCCGCCGAGAGGTTGAGTGAATCAGATTGACCAAACAAATTCCAATTGAAGGGAGAAAGATCCAAAGTTTCTACGAGTGCAAATATTTTTACCCCGATAAACTCGGCAATTAAAGCATTGGTCAAAAAGAAACCTGCCAATATAACAAACAACAATCTATCTTTTCGCTGTAAAATCGAGTCCTTATTTTGAGTTGTTAAATAGTTGGATAGTAAACTCACCAAAGAATTAAATTATTGAATAAGTTATCATTCAATAGTTCGTGGTAATTTTATACATAAGAATTAAGTGTCGATTACTATTTTTTGCAAATTCGACAATCAATTGCAGTAAAATGATGTTTTTTTTTGGGGCAAAAACCCAAAAAGAGCTGAATCTAAGCCACCATTTGGTAAATTTTGCCCCAATTTCTAACCTTTAAACGAGCTCGTTGAATATTTGGGCAGTTCGGGGCAATCCCACATTCCTTAATTATTATGTCCATCATCAACTCATTGAACATCTGAGTTTTAATATCTCTCATTGAAAAAGATTTTCTTTCTTCGATGGACTTGTCAAGATGATAAGCTGCTTTGGCTAAAGAAACAGTGGTCAGCGAAGTATTGAAATGAAAGTCGAGCTTTTGCTCGTTTCTGCTTTGACAATGCTCCAATCCTGTAAACTGCTTTGCATCCCTATATAAAAACTCAATTGGGCGCAATTGTGATTTGTCACTAATTATTTCGAGTTAAGGCATGGCTTAAATTAGTCCACCTCCCCGCCAAAAAAGTAGCTCTGAGAAAACAAAGATTCTCTAAATTTTCGGGCAACCAAAAGGATGAAGGAGACTTAAATCTCAAATTAATTATTCTTCTGATAGCCGATTCTACTAAACCACTTCCACATAGCCATTTTTTCTTTTTAAATTTTTTGTACTGCATACGGTCTTGATGCTTATTGAAATACTCTAATTCTGTTTCTAATTCTGGCGGAACAGTTTTCTGCTCATTTTCCATATGCAGCTTGATTTTTCTCTTGATTTCATAAATACGCCCATTCCATAAATCTTCTTTGAGCGTTTTGAAAAGCCACATAAGGCATCACCTTTTTGCTAGGAAGTAAATAGCCCACATATCCATACAAAACACTGCCTGTTCCCAAATCAAGTGTGCCACTGCCGTTTTGGTACGTGAAATTCTCACCATAATTGAAGCTCATGAAAGTCAGGTAGGCATTCAATGCGCCCTCGCCAGCAGGAGCATCATAAAAAGCATCTACTGCAAAATGCGAAACACTCTCCGTACTTACTTGAATGTCTAAGACATTGTAAAGAGTCGTTCCTGTAAGCGTTTCATCTACAGGATTGCTCGTATTGTTCAATCGAATCGAGCCATTCGGCTGCACAAAGAAACCTACGCCTAAGTTAAAGATTTTTTTGGCACCTAGATAGGTTTCTACTACATAAGGCAATTTATTGGATTCTTTGTCCCACAATTGATAGCGGAAATATCCTTCCATCACCAAGCCACCTTTGGTATCTCCATACAGATTGTTGGCATTGTAAATCGTGTTGCCCGTGTTTAAGGCTGCAATGCTATTACCAACTTGTAGATTGGGTTGAAGTGCATCATGGAAGGCAAGGCGGTATTCAAATTTGCCCACTTCGTCTTTGAAGTATTGGTTTCCGCATTGATTGTTTATATTACTTAAACCCACCCCTTACCCCTCCTTGGAGGGGCAGGGGTGGGTTGCGATTTATTCCTTTTTAACGTGAAGACCTATAAACGCCCATGTGACGAGCGAATTGGTCGGTTTGTCCCAAAGAATACCCGCCCACAAAAGAGGGTGTGGTATCTAAGAGCATGAAATTCATTATTAAAGAATATATTTATTTTCTTCAATAAAGTTTTGTGAAAAACAGCATGACTACTACGAAATAGAACAGCCAATTTCGGAAGCCTTCCCAATTTGAATCCAGTGCGTGCATTTTTTACCATATTGAAATTGAGTTTTTGGGTTGAATGTAAGAAACAAGACACGAAACTATCATAAAAATATGTCCTGTTTATATAGAACCATATCATTTTTTGTCTAAGACAAATGTATGCTGAGGAGTAGAGTAAGAATTGGTAAGAGGTTTCAAATGAATAAATTATAATGGGATTCTGAAATTTATTCTTCAAAGAAAGCGGATTATTCTTACTAACAAGGTTTTTTAAATGCGAAAATTTCGGAGGTCTTTACTCCAAATCGAGAAAGTGTCCTATTGGACTTAGTAGAGAGGATGTATTGAGTATCTTTTGCAATAAAACAAAAAAGGCTTACAATCTATTGACTGTAAGCCTTTTTTATTTTGTGTGCCCAGAACAAGATTCGAACTTGCACGCCCAGTGAAGGGCACCAGCCCCTCAAGCTGGCGTGTCTACCAATTTCACCACCTGGGCATTGCAGATTGTGTTTTTTCATTGGAGGCGCAAAGATAAGCAAAATTTAAACTAAAAAAGTTCCTTCTTTCGGAAAAAAAATATTGTATTTTTGTGGCATGACGGAAGACCTTTACAGTTGGTTTTTTGAAAATCAAAAATAGTGTAAAGTGTTTTTTACTCATTTTAATTGAATCTCTAATCAAACAATCGTCAATATCTTATGGCAGTTTTAGTAGGAAAAAACTCTAAAATCATCGTACAAGGATTTACTGGTAAAGAAGGTAGTTTTCATGCAGGACAAATGATTGAGTACGGCAGCAACGTAGTCGGTGGTGTAACGCCTAACAAGGGTGGCACACAACATTTGGAGCGTCCTGTCTTCAATACGGTGGCAGATGCTGTGGCTGAAACGGGAGCAGATACGTCCATTATTTTTGTACCTCCACGTTTTGCGGCCGATGCAATTATGGAAGCAGCAGCAGCGGGTATCAAGGTAATTATTTGTATTTCAGAGGGTATTCCTGTGCAGGATATGGTGAAAGTAAAGGCTTTTATTGAAGATAGAGATTGCCGTTTGGTAGGGCCTAATTGTCCTGGGGTGATGACTCCTGGTGAGGCGAAAGTGGGGATTATGCCTGGATTTATTCACCGTCCTGGTCGAATTGGCATCGTTTCTCGCTCTGGTACATTGACTTATGAAGCCGTGGATCAGGTGACCAAAGCGGGTATGGGACAATCTACTTGTATCGGTATTGGTGGCGACCCAATTATCGGCACAACGACCAAAGATGCGGTCAAATTGTTGATGGAAGATCCTGATACCGATGGTATTATCATGATTGGTGAAATTGGAGGAAGCATGGAAGCGGAGGCTGCTTATTGGGTCAAAGAACACGGTACGAAGCCTGTTGTTGGGTTCATTGCTGGTCAGACTGCTCCAAAGGGTAGAACAATGGGCCATGCAGGTGCAATCGTTGGCGGTGCGGAAGATACAGCTGAGGCAAAAATGAAAATCATGCGGGAATGTGGGATTCATGTAGTGGATTCTCCTGCGTATATCGGTGAAACGATGGCGAAGGCATTGAAGCAGTAAGATTCGGTTCTTTGATAAAATCTGTGAAATGAGATTTTGGAACGCCAATAAGATAAGTTCCTCGAAGGCGTAAAGACTTTTGAAGTTTTCTTTTCAGAGCATCCTGATTTTCAAATATTTCACCTTTTTCAGCATACACTTCAAAAGTCTAAATCGGGATATCATTTCATGGGCAATCCTAAAACAAAGAAATACAATGCTAAAAAAGGGCAAGTTTTATACAAAACTTGCCCTTTTTCTTTTTTTGAATAATTGATTGTCAATCAATTATTTGTCTTCACAATCTTATGGGTAGTCACTTGTTTTTTCTCGTTGATGATTTTCAATAAATACACACCATTGGGGATTTTTTCCTTCAATGTTAAACAATAGTTCGTGATAATTTTTATACATAAAATTATCACGAACTATTGTTATTTTCAAGTCATTTTTATTATAAATTTGTGATGTTGTTAATTTACAATAATTTTTGGGGAAATGCAAATCTCTTTTGGAGCTTAATGTGATTTTATTGTTAAGCATTGAAGAAACAACTCCTTCTTCCTACCCAATAAACCGATTTTAATTTTTAAAACCCCCAATATTCAAAAAAACGAGATATTGTTGATATTTTTGGGTAAATTCTCAAAAGCAACAATATCCATGAAGTCCTATCAATCTATTCCTTTTTTTGTACTCACTATTGCCCTCCTATTGTTCACCACAATAGATATTTTGGCTTGCGGCCCGATGGAAGACCCCTACGAAAACAGGGTAACATTCTTCAATGCCGATGTAGTATCAGACACCAGCTATCGGATAGCCTATTGGGATGCAGGGCGTTACCGCCAAGAATTGCCATGGGATGCGACTTTGGCACAAAGACACTCCTACAATGTAGCAGATTGGCAACGATACTTTGAAGGGAAACCGAATGCAGATGACATTGCAGCCGTTGTCTATGATGCAGATACGATTTTACTTCAAAAATTATACAACCAAATAGCCTTTGGCAAACCCTACAACATTGTAGCCCCAGAATGGAAAAACAATACCCTACTGCAATACCTCTACCAAACCAAAGACATTGATGCCATTAACTATTTGGTGACAGCTAAACAATGCGAACCTTTTGCAGCGTATGATCCGTGGAACGAAACGGAAAAAGACCCAACCAAAACCAATCGTTTGATACAAGATGTTTTGGTCAGACTGCAAAGTTGCCGCACAGATTTTATCAAACTTAGATATGCTTACCAAGCCATTCGATTGGCACTCTATACAGGTCGCTACGAAGAAGCCATTGATATTTATACCAAAAAAGCATCCAGCATTATTGGTAAAAATTCAGAAAATGGCGATTTGATTGGTCAAAGCATTATTCGCTATTGGACGATGGCACTGAGAGCAGGAGCACACAAACGTTTGGGACAAAACCCACCAGCGATGTATGGCTTTTCGAGAATATTTTTGGAGAGTCCAGACAAGAAAGAGTTGGCGCTCCAAAATTTTGAATACACAGGCGAACAGGACTGGCAACTCATGTTGGAATTGTCGTCAAGAGTGCCAGGTTCTGCGGCGGCTTTGTGGATGCTTCGTGGCTTGAAAAACAAAGAACAGTTGGATTTAGAAGTGCTGCAAAAAATGTATGAAGAAGCTCCAGAAAGCGGTATATTGGAGGTGATGCTGATCCGAGAAATCAACAAAATAGAACAACTCCTTCTTTCACCCTCCATGACCAAAGCCGTTCCGATGGGAGAAAATGCTGATGGTGACACAGAAAAAGCCAAACTTTCTGCCTTCCGTTCTCCTTCTCAGGCTTCTATTGGAGAAACCATCCAAGAATTTTTCCAAAAAATATGGAATACCATCAAAAGTTGGTTTGGCATTGGAGAGAATATTGAAGAAAGTGATTTTTCGCTTGCTCCAAACCCAGAAAACAAGGCATATATTCAAGATTTTAAAACCTTTATAGACACCATTCGCATAGCAGGAAAAGTACAAACCCTCCCTTTGTGGCATACTGCCTCTGCTTACCTTGATTACCTACTTCAAAACTATGACGAAGCCTACACAACATTAAATTTGGTTGCCAATACCTCTGCCAATCCCCAACTAAAACAACAGGCGATTTTGGTGCGCTCACTTGCCAACTTAGCCCAAAAGGGAAAAATGGACGAAGGTTTGGAAAACAGTTTTTACGAAGCCATCAAGGATTTACCCCAACCCGAACAGGCGTATGAAAACTTCAGTGTGTATAGCCGAACCCTCATGCACATTGCTCAACACTATATGCTTCAAGGCGATATAGCTAAATCTTTCCTTTGCTTCAATCGTGCCAAAGAAGAAGATGCTGCACGCATATTGATAGATTTCTACGCTTCACAAACTGATTTGGAAACTTTGAGGACATTGGCGGTCAAACCTAACAAAACTGCTTTTGAAGCCCATCTTTTTGAAGATAGTTTGCTCACCGAAAATTTGATATTGGACCTCATGGCTACCAAAATGATGCGGAATCAACAGTTTGAAGCGGCATTGAAGCAGTACCAAAAAATTAGCCCCGAATATTGGCAAACGACTCCAGAAGAAGATACTTGGTTTGATTCGGATTACAACAATCTCCGTTGTGATTTTGACCATAATCCGTTGAGCAAAGAGGCATCAGATCAACGCTGCAATAAAATGGAATTTGCCCAAAAAGTGGTGGATTTGCTGCAAAACACCAAAGATGCGCCTGCTGAATCTTACTACAAGTTGGGAAATGCTTTTGTGAATACCCCTTTTTGGGGCTATGTGGGCAATTTGTGGCAGGGCAGTTTGATATGGACATTGAGAGAATACGAACAACCTGTTTCTGGTCAATACGGTGTTGGTACTTATCCTTTTAACCTTGCTTCTATGACCGATACACTTCAAAACAGTATCGAACATTTCATCGAGCAATATGGCACAAGAGATATTGCTATGAACTACTACAAAAAGGTCTTAGACGGAGCCAAGAACAACAACCGAGAATTGGGTGCAAAAGCTGCTTATTTGGCTAAATATTGTCAGGAGAATCCACAAGCAAGTATTCATGCGGGGAATGATGAAGATCCGACTTATGCCAAAATTTTGATAAACGACTTTGGAGATACGGAGTTTTTCAAGGAGATTATTGAGGAATGTCCCGATTTGAAGGCTTACCGATAAGCATAAAAAAACCCTCAAGTTTACGCACGCTTGAGGGTAATGGGAATTTAACTAATGGGAACACTTTATTTGTTTTTCTCTAATTGTTTTGTTTTGATATTGTAAATATCGGAAAGTTTTTTTCGAGTAAAAAGAACTTTTTATCTTATTTCTATACATTATTTAAGATGTTTTTCTACTAAATAAGGCAAAATAGACCCTTCAAAAAATGCATGAAATAACACATTTTAAATTAAAAAACAAAAATTAATAATTTTTAATTAAATACAATATCAAATTACCTATTTCTATTCATTTTTTTTCCTTTTTTCGACAAATATTTTTCAACTCAATATATGGAAGGCAGTAAATTATCTGAAATATTGTCCAGCATTTCCCAAAAAGAATGGCGAAATCTAAAAGAATATGTTGCTTCTCCTTTCTTCAATAAAAACAAGCATATAATTGAATTGTTGGATATTATATATAAGTGTCTTTTTTATCAGAAACAGCAATTTCCCAATAAAGAGTATCTATGGAAGAAACTTTTCCCTTCCAAAAAATACAATGACCAACGACTGTTTATACTTATGTCGAAATTAGATAAGTTATGCACAGATTACATAACTTATCAATACATTCAGGAAGTGAATGTTACACGACAGATATTTACCCTTCGTGCGAGCCTTCACCGAAAAACCCTCAAACACTTCAAACGGACATTTGACGCAACCCAAACAGAGCTAAAAGACCAATCACTTCGGAATGCGGATTACTATTACCACGACTATTTATTGAAGGTAGAAGAGGATTTTTACAATCAACCGAACTCCCAACAGCGCAATTTATTGGGGGTCATTCAAAGTCTCGATTACTATTATTTGGTGGCGAAGCTGCGCTACCTTTGCAGTTTTTTGAACCGTAAGGATTTATTGCAGGTAGAAGAACAGGCAGAAATTCAGGCTTTTATTGATTATTTGAACCAATTTGACCTTCGCAAATTAGCAGTGTTAAGAATGTACAAACTTACATTAATGACTTTGGTTCATCCCGAAAAAGAAGAAAATTATCATACCTTAAAATCGCTCCTCAATTACCACAAAGACCTATTGGCAAAAGATGAAACGAAAGATATTTACCAATATTTGCAAAACTACTTGGTCAAAAAACTGAACACGGGTAAGGAGGAATACCTGAGAGATTTGTTTCTCTTATACCAAGATATGCTGGAGAATGTATTGTTGAAAGAAGGCGGCGGCTTAAATTTGCAGCACTTCAAAAATATTGTGACGACTGCACTTCGACTCCAAGAATTTGAATGGACTCGAAAATTTATTGAAGAAAACCACAAAAAACTGCCCGAACAAGACCAAGCTGATGCCTATTGTTACAACATGGGAAATCTAAATTTTTACCAACAGAAATTCCAAGATGCCATGACCAATCTCTTGAAAGTGAACAGCCGCAACCTGTCTTACAATCTGGGCGCAAAGTCCATTTTATTGAAGTCTTACTACGAACTACACGAGGAGGATGCCCTGTTTTCTTTGATCCATAGTTTTAGCACCTACATCCGCCGAAACAAAGTGCTTTCTGATTCCAATAAGCGAAACTATAAGAACATGCTTAAGTTCATCAAAAAACTGAGTTCTCTCAAAAGGGGAGAGACCAAAAAGGCAGAACAATTGTTGAAAACACTGAACGAAAAGAGTCATGTTATGGAAAAACAATGGTTGATGCGAAAGATTCAGGCGATTTGTGGTGCTTGATTCGTGGTTATTACAGATTCTTCTATTCAATAGATGTTAACACCAATACCCAATCTACTCCATTTTGTATCTCTCCTGGAGGATTAAAAATCCTAGTTCCTGTGTTGTCAAATTCACCAATCCATATAGTTTCTCCGTTGTGTGGATTGTACCAAGAAGCTGTTATTTTCGAGCCTTTGATTTTCCCCATTGCCACATCTATTTCACGACCATTGAAGGTGTAAACAAAAGCATAGTCGTTTCCACAGGTAGCTATCTGGTAGTCATAACGCTCTCCTTTTTCTGATGCAATGAGTGATGGATCTGGAATTCTATCAAAAAACGGTTTTGAAAGCATTAGGTCTTTGAGATATTTCATTTGTGTTGCTCCAGGGGCGTTCAGTGCATCAGTCCAATATTCACGCACACCATAGGCTGGAGATGTATCACCTGATTTGTGCATTTGCATCACAGCACTGTGACCATAAGTAAAACCAAAAGCTCCTGCAAATACCGACCAATAGGCATATCTTCTAAGGTCATTTTCATCCCAATAGGGTTCCGAAGGATCATGCAATCCCTGAGGAATTCCCTCATAAGACGGTTCTCCATCAATTGTAGGTTTGATAGGAGTGAGTGCATAATCGTCACGGACATACTTCCAGTTGTCCTGACCATAAGCAAGTTCTGTATCATCTTGATCGTATCTTCTGTGACCTGACTGAAACATATTGAAGTCAAGCCAGTCTGCTTCATGAAACCACATGGAAGACTTCATTCTGCCAAAAGGATGGAAGGTAATCAAATGTTTTGGTGCATTTTCATGGAGACTTTGACCAATGACGTTCCAAATTTCTCTATTTTCTCCTCCTTTGGTATCACCACCATTCAGCCAAATGATATTGGTTTTATCTGCATAACGTTTTGCCAACCAGACTGCATACTTTTCTGCTTGCGATTGGCTTATATTTTCCTGTTTTATATTCGTTCCCCATACAGGAACCATTGCCATATACAATCCTTTCTTTGCAGCCAAATCAACCACATAATCCACATGGTCCCAATAGTCATATTCATCTGCCTTTTCAAATGAATTCCCTTTTGTGGTATTCGGGAGAGTGATGTCTCCTTGAATCAATGCTGAATCCCCATATATATTGGTCAACTTCAATTGGTGAAGTACCATGACCTGAATGACATTGTAGCCATTTTCGACTCGATTGCTGAGATATTTTTCAACTTCTTGGCGGTCTAATTTTGAGAACACCAACCATCCTGTATCCCCCAACCAAAAGAATGGTTCGCCGTTTTCTTTCATTAAAAAACGCTTGTTTTCCGAAACCTTCAAAAGCGGCATTCCCATTTGTTTTTGCCTACATTGTAAACACAAAAGTATAAATAGTAAGAATAAAAACATTCTCATTCTTTTTAATTTTTTATAAACTTCAATGATTGAGCGTTGTTCATAGTCTAAATCGGGAAATTATTTTATTGACATTCCTTATCAAGATTTTACCTAACCACTAGTTCGATTAAGAATAGGTTGAGCGACTTTATGTCGCAAGCAGGGTAGCCATATTTTTTATTTTTTCAATTGTTTCTATTTGCTGTCTTAAATCATCTGTTTCTATTTCTTTATCTTCTTCGTCATATAGAAATTTTCCTTTGGCATATTCTTTCCAATCATTTAAATACCTCTCTATTTTGTTTGTCGCATTAGTTTCATCTATATATTTTACTGCACGAAAAACATTTATTTGGTCAAAATAAAGGTCTTTCTGCTTTAGGTAATATTCTAAATACCTTTCTAAATATTCATTCCCCTTTTCGTCATTGAAATAGGCTAAAACTTTTGCATAAGTTCTTCCAGCATAGCAAACTTCACTTTTGATTAAATGTGTTCCAATTATTTCGATAAATTCGCTTTTGTCTTTTATTGCTGCGAAGAATGCACCTATTGAGCGTGTTCGCCAATTAAAATCACCCAAATTTTTGAGGATAACTTCATCACTTATTTCTTGATATATTCCCACTATTTTATTTATCCATTCGTTGTCATTTCTATGAAGTTTAAGGTAAAAAGGAATTACCCATTTTCTTCGAAACAGTTGGTCAATTTCGATTTCATTTTGGTAGGATTGTAAATTTTCAAATGGTGATTTATGCATAACTGTTGCTCCTGCTGAATGTAATTTTATAGCTTCATTTAATTTTTCATCTTCCATGTTTGAATTGTCTTTTTTCTTTAATGACCTCCAAATCTAAGGAATATCTGCGCCCGCGTTAAGGTTGTTTACCAAAAAAAAGAAGTTTTATAGTAATTATTTATAAAATCATTTGAATCATCACAAGCCATCTTAAATTCGCTAAAACTATTAAAATAAGTGTTCTTAGTTGGCTTTATTCCTAAATAATTTAAAACATCTTTAATGGTTTGATCTGGGTTGAGAATGAAATCTTCATAGACAATAGTAAGTGGAATTATCTGATTTTTAGTAAAAAACTCTTCCCAATGTGCATCATCTAAAGCTAATTGAATAACATATTTATTAAGCTCTTTCTTTGTAGGTAGAAAGTTCTTAACTTTTTCTTTGGGTGCTTCTTTTTGATATTGATGCCATTTTTTAGTATGGTCGGCTTTCCAGTAAGACAGTCCTTGACGTACTTTATTGCGTCTAATCAGCCAAATAAATTTAATGTCCACACATACTTCTTGTAATAATTGCAGGGTAGATTTTTTATTGGCATTGTGTGCTGTGTTTTTAAGATGACGTATCAAAAAGTTGAACCCACCATCATAGTTATTGTCATTGGATAAGATTTTAATGCCCCAATTTTCACCTCCAAATGGAGAAGTACGAATATTCTCCAAGGACTCAAACATATTAGATGCCTTCAAATGATCATAAAAAAACCGAAGTCGCTCTATAGGGCTTCCTAAACTTTGGAAGATATTGGTTTCATATAACCAATATAAATCATTTGAATATTTTTTAGTGATATGCTGTTCTTGATGAAGCCGCTCAAGAACCGTTTTCAAATATTTTTCAAACTCATCTCTATTCAATTTGTTTAGTACCTCATTCGCAGGATAAGTATATATATAAGAACCAGGTGTCCCTAATAAACCCGTTTGGGCTAAAGTTGAACTAAATACGCTACCTCCTGTTCGAGGTGAAGTACAAATAAGATATAATCCCATTGACCGTAAGTTGTTTGAAATTAGTTAATACGGCTTTATTTCCTGAGGCTTTTTGAAGCAACAAGAAAAGTATCAAATAACGATTTTATTAATTGAAATTTTTAACTTAAAAATAATTTTAAAATCAAATACTTAATTTAAATAAAATTAGGTATGGGGAAAATTGTGTTTTTTGCCTAACTCTCCAATATTGTAAAAATAACAAAATTGGTTCTAATTGAGCAGCGAAACCTTGGTTAATCCGCTAATGGAGAAATTGTTTGAGAGCTATCCGTAGGATTTTAGGTGGCAAGGCTGTAAGTTTTTTTAGTTGGAGGTAAGTTGTTTAAGGCTTGTAATTCTTGACTTGAGTCTAGGTCACAGCAAAACCTTATAATCAACAATTTTTTATCGCATTTGAAGAATGACCATTGCAGCATTATTGTAACAATCATTCTTAATTTTAGGCAAACTAAAATAGTCATTCTTGAAAATTTGCTGATTTGCAGGATTTAAGGTATTTTCACAAAACTCTTGAGAGGAAACACTGTTTACACAATTCAAAAACAGTATTTTAAATAGATTCCGCTAAAGTAAATTAAACAAACATACCAAACCATGAATCCACTGAAAAAAGAAGATATAAATCAAGAAGTTTTTGAGCTATATGATGACTATGCCCACAATAAGTTGGATAGACGGCAATTTATTGAAAAACTGTCAGTCTATGCAGTAGGCGGCTTAACTGTTTCTTCCCTCCTCAGTTTCATCCTGCCCAATTATGTGGATTCCATTTTGGTAGAACCCAATGATCCAAGATTGAAGTCCAAATACATCAAATACAAATCACCAAAAGGAGGCGGAAAAATTCGCGCCCTTCTTTCCAGACCCAAAAAAAGTAAATCGAAGTTCCCAGGAATCATTGTAGTCCATGAAAATAGAGGGCTCAATCCCTACATTGAAGATGTTGGGCGAAGGGCTGCAATTGAAGGATTTATAACAGTCGCTCCAGATGCACTGACCCCATTAGGCGGCTATCCTGGCAATGATGACGAGGGAAGAGCTTTGCAGCAAAAAAGGGATAAAAATGAAATGCTCGAAGATTTTATTGCAGCCTATCAATACCTTCAATCTCACAAGTGTTGTAATGGCAAAATAGGGGTTGTCGGTTTTTGTTTTGGAGGTTGGATATCCAACATGATGGCCGTAAGGATTCCTACTCTTTCAGCAGCAGTTCCCTATTATGGTAGTCAACCTTCGGAAGAAGATGTACCACAAATCAATGCTCCACTGATGCTTCAATATGCAGGTTTGGACGAGAGAGTCAATAAAGGTTGGGAGGCTTATGAAGCAGCCCTCAAAGCCAATAATAAAGACTATGTAGCTCATTTCTATCCAGAAGTAAATCATGGATTTCACAACAATACAACTCCTCGATACGATGAAGTTGCAGCCAATTTATCGTGGAGCCGCACCATTGCATTTTTCAATGACAAGTTGCAATAAAGAAATCAACCTTTTCTTCAAAGAACCAAGGTTTTTTGCATTCAGTAGTCAGCCATATTTATCTTAACAATTAAAATTCCTCAAACAACTGTTTATCAGTGTGTTTTTTTCATTTTAATTTTGATTTACTACTTAATACCGCACTTCTTCCACACCAATCACACTCGCATTACCCAAATACCAATTGTAATCCGTCACCGTAACCGCACCGTCCAAATTGCAATCACCTGAATAGTAGCCATTCAACTGCGAAATTTCAGATACAAAACGGTTGAAATCCTCCACATTCACCACGCCATTCCCATCCATATCCCCCGCAAAACAAGCATAAACGCCATTCCCCATATCTGCCAACTGTGTAGCACCTTGCAGCACTTCGTTGGGGTTCGTGAAGTCTAAAATTTGTGCATTAGACAGAGAAATAGTATTTGCAGAAAGCAAAGCCAAATGATTGCGAAATTTGATGGAAACGAAATAGTTATCACCACTCCCCAATTCTTCAAAAATCACTCCTTTCACGTTTGCATCCTCTTTCGCTGCAATGTCGACCACACTCCCATCCGCCAACAACCAAGCCGCTTTTTGCTGCAAAATTTGCCCCGCATTGTTGGCATTTCGCAGCTCCACCAA
Source organism: Chitinophagales bacterium (assembly GCA_041392475.1). NCBI lineage: Bacteria > Pseudomonadati > Bacteroidota > Chitinophagia > Chitinophagales > Chitinophagales bacterium. The sequence continues at coordinate 1,228,723 of JAWKLZ010000003.1, forward strand.
ACACCAATCCACCACATTTGCAGGGAAATCGGTACTGCTTGTCACACTTTCTGAACCGTTGTAGTTCCACGGTGCGACATTGAAGGGCTGACTCAAAGGCAGTAAATTGTTTTGACGCAAATCGGTGTTCATCATTCCCGTTGAAGGATTGTAAGCTGCTTGCAATCTTGCATTTAGGCGAACTTCACTTGGCGCACGATTGACCGCATTCACGCTAAAAGCATCAAACTCCAAAGCATGTGCCCAACCCGACCGTACTCCTTCATAGTAAAATCCCACTTCCTCAATATCGTCAAAATCCACTGCTGCAAAAGTTTCCGAAGCACCCGAAAAATCGAAATCCGTAGCCGTAGGATTGAATACTGTCCATCGTTTGCCTACCAAATTAGAATTGTTGAAGCCCTCCAAACCAATCGCTCCCTCTGTGTTGCCAACAAATTCCGAGATGTAATAGCCTCCGTTTTGCTTCACCACAAACCGTACTTCAAAGCCTTCTCCACTCGCTATCAGTATGTTTACTTCCAAAGAACTGTTGTCAGCATCTTCGTCAAAACCCACTTGCACCAAGTCCATGTTGTTCAAAAACTGGTCTTTGCGCCACATAAACAAGGTGCGAAGTGTACTCGGCTGACCTTCGGGTGCAACTGCAAAAGCCCAAAATCTATTGGACGCAAAACCATTGTCATTCGTGCGAAGATCCCAACTGTACCCCAAATCAGCCATCGGTGTATAATCTATGAAAGCACCGCCATAAAACTCAGATTGTGAATCACCTGTATTAAAAAAATGGCTGCCATCGGCTGTGCTAAATTCTGCTAAATACTGCGTATTGCCGTTGATGCCCTGCAAATTTCGATTCAAACTTACCTCGTCAGGTACATTCGCTCCTTGAAAGTCAATAACGGTCGCCATTGAAGGCAATTGAAGAAAATACTGCACTTCGTTGTCCGTACTCGTTGAAGCCAAATTTGCCGTTCCTGTGCTGCTATTTTGCACACTTCCTGCTGCAATATCGGCGATAACCGTTCCGTCCGATGTCATGCCACTCACTTCAATATTGAAGATTGTACCGTTGTTGGGTGCGATTTCGGTGACAACTGCCATTGAAGGGTTTGCTGTTCCACTCAAATCCACATCGCTGCCATCGAAGCCAAAAACCGATTCGCTGAACACTGCTGTAAAATGCACATTTTCCGCAAAAGTGGGGTCGACTTGATTGGCAGCTTGATTAATCGTCACCAAAGGAGGATTGGAAAGGTAAAAATCCACCACATTGTCAGTACTCGTTGAAGCCAGATTTGCAGCTCCCAAAGCATTCACAACTACTCCTTGTGGAATCGCTGCAATGACCGTTCCATCTGTGTTCATCCCACTCACTTCAACCTGAAAAGTCGTGCCGTCATTCGGTGCGATTTCTGTCACAATTACCGTTGTTGGATTTGCCGTTCCACTCAACTGCACATCGTTGGCTGTAAAACCTGTAACCGATTCGCTGAAAATAGCGGTGAAATAGACGGGTGCGGTCAAAGCGGGGTCGGCTTGATTGGCAGATTGATTGAGCGTCACCGTTGGTGGATTGGCAATGTTGAACTGCACAATGTGGTCGGCAGAAGTTGCTGCTCGATTGGGATGTCCTACACTGTTGGTGCAAACATTGACGGGAATCTGGGCTATTACTGAACCTGACAAACTCATGCCACTGAGGAGGATATCGTAGGTTGTGCCATCGTTGGGGACGATTTCGGTGACAGTAACGTTTGTCGGCAAAGCTGTTCCTCCTATCGTTACATCGCTGTTATTGAAGTTATTGGTCGGTTCGCTAAACTTTGCAGTGAAGTGAATCGGACTGCTAGCGGTTGGGTCGTTTTGGGTATCGGATTGATTGAGCGTGACCGTAAATTCTTCTGCATTCCGGCTGTAAACGGTGAATGTATCAAACTGAAAATCATGGCTCCAACCACTTCTTTCGGCTTGATACACAAATCCTACTTCAGTGACATCATCGAAGTTCACCGCTTCAAAATCCACCAATGGAAAGGGAATTTCAAAATTGTTGGTAGTTGGATTGAAGATTCGCCAACGTTTGGTAGGCTGACTTGATTGGTTGAAAAGCTCTAAATCAAACGTTCCGTCGGGGCCCGAACGTATGTAATCGGAAATGTAGTAGATCGAGCCATTTTTGACCACAAAACGCAAGTGTCCATCCGAATACATCGAAGGAGTATGAAGCTGCAATTTCCCAACCGTTACATTTGCAGCCGCACTCATACCGTTCAAAAACTGCGCTTTTTTCCACAAAAAGATGCCGTTCAGTTTGGTATAAATATTCTCGCTGCCATGTGAAGCTGCTACAAATACGTTTCCTGCTCCCCAATTGCTCAAATTGTAAAGGTAGCCGCCCAAAGGATTGCTGGCATAGTCTATCGTCAAACCTCCATAAAATTCACCTTGTGCATAGCCACTGCAATTGAAACTGTGGTCGCCATTGGCTGTGCTAAAAGGCAAAAATAATCGGTTGGCTTCAACAGTTGGCGCTCGATTCGTTGTGACGGTGGAAGCCTGCAATTCATTTCCTTGAAAATCAATCAAAACAGTACCATTTACAGGACTATTTTCAGTTGTCGGATTGAGCCACCAAGCCGGTGAATTGCATTCCATAAACTGCTGTACAGCAGCATATTTGGGAACGGACATATATTCTTGTCCATAATTCTCTAAAATGCCCCAACTGCCCCATTTACTTGGGCTTCCCATCGAACTGAAAACGGCAAAAAGTTCTCCTCCTGCCAATTTCCAACGCTCCAAATAGTCCAAATACAAGTCTTTCATTCGGGGATGTCGATTGGCTTCAATAAAGAGATTGGTCAAAGTTTGGTTGTTTTCTGCGCCATAATACCCCACCAAATGTGGTCCACCTTCGTAGGCAATCATGGAAACATTGTGGTCGGCAGCATTGATGCCCTGCTTCCGAACGCCTTCCATCATCACAGAAATATCGTGTTCGCACCTATCCAATATTTCGTCAATGGACATGGCGGCGACCTCGTTTTGGGTATCTGGACTTCCCAAATTTCCGCTAAAATAAGGTGCAATTGCCAAGGCATCGGTTTTCAAATAAGCATTGTTGTAGTCCAAAATTTGCGCCGAACCCCACACATTCACATTTTGCCAAGCCAATACCCGCTGCAATTGGTCTGTGCCGCCAAATACAGTTTCAAAAATATCGAAAATTTCAACTGAACGTTTGGAGTAATAAAAGTTTCTTCCCTCCCACTCATTGTCCGCCAAACCTTGTGCTACGCCCTGTTCGCCAGCATAGGTAGCTTGGTCAAACTGTCCGTTCCAGACTTCATTGGAGTATTCGATATAGACTTTGAGATTGGGGTCTAAGTCGTTTTTGAGCATGGTCGCAAATTGGGTGATGTAGTTGTCATCGGCTTGGTGCGGAATACAAATCCACGCATCGGTCTGCAAAGTATTTGCCAAATCAATGCAATACTCCAATGCCACGCCATTGGAACGCATTTGGCTTTGGTGGTTTGGGCTGGTGCGTTCAGCCCAAGTCTGCGTGGGATTGTTGTTGGTGTTGAGCCAATCCATGAACCGAATGGTTTTGAAGTTTTTCCAAGTATCCAAAAAAGTGGGGTGAAAGGGTTCGGTTTGGTAGGTGGATTCAAAGCCTGGCATCACGAGGCGAATATTTCGGAGGTAATTGCCTGTATTGTTGGGGTCGGTGGCGAGGATTCGCAGCCAAATACCTGCGTTTCCTGCCGATACATTTACTTCAATATGTCCTGAAGCCACCTGTGTCCACGAACTTACATCACCTACAAAAGCAAACGTTCCTTCACCTTCATAATAGAGGTTGTAAATCCCCGCAGGTCGGTCTGCTACTCCGTCCAACATGACCGTTTCGACATATTGTTCTGTTGACAAACTCGTGACCCAACCCAAATTATCGGTGGCTATGGCAGGGCCTTGCCCCCATGCAGCATCTGGATGCTGTGATATCCAAGGTCTTGCAGATTTGAAAACATCCACAAAAGCATAGCCTTCTGCCCAAGAAACAATGCCTGATAGGTTGATGGCAAGTGGACTATCATCGTTTGCAGGGGGTTGGGATTGAAGGGAATGGAAGGTGGAGGAAAGGAGGAATAGGAGAATTAATATGTTGGGGGTTTGCATGGAGTTTTTATTTTGATAGTTTGTTTTGTGGAGTAAACGTAATTTTATGGAGTTGGGTTTTTCTAAAAGTAAAATCAAGAAGTTCGTTTTTGAGCACAAAAAAAGGTCATGTAAAACTTTGGTCTTATACCTTCCTCCCCCAACACTCATCTAAAGTATGCAAAAAAACCTCGCACTAGGATTCTCATGGTACACCCACAAATCCGCAATCGTAGTTGTGTTAAGGCATTGGGTGAGTGTTTACACAACACTCAAACACAAAAAAAGGATGCAATTCCTAAAAATCACATCCCTTCCGTTTTATATTTCTAAGTGTATTTCGCTAATAAACCAATAACTAATCCCCAATCCACTAATAACGATAGTATTCTGGCTTGTATGGTCCACCGACTTCCACATTGATGTATTCAGCCTGTTCGGTAGTCAATTCTTCCAATTCCACACCGATTTTTGCCAAGTGCAAACGAGCCACTTTTTCGTCCAAGTGTTTGGGAAGCATATAGACTGCATTGTCGTATTTATCACTGTTTTCCCAAAGCTCCAACTGCGCCATCACCTGATTGGTGAAGGAGTTAGACATTACGAAAGAAGGGTGTCCCGTAGCACATCCCAAGTTTACCAAACGACCTTCTGCCAATAAAATCACATCTTGTCCATCCACAGTATATTTATCAACTTGAGGTTTGATGTTTACATGCGTATGACCATAATTGTCTTTCAGCCAAGCCACATCAATCTCATTGTCAAAGTGTCCGATATTGCAAACAATCGCTTTGTCTTTCATGTTGCGGAAATGCTCGCCAGCTACTACATCTTTGCAGCCTGTAGCTGTCACGATGATGTCACCACGTTTTACAGCATCCGCCATTTTTTTGACTTCAAATCCGTCCATTGCAGCCTGCAAAGCACAAATTGGGTCAATTTCGGTTACGATTACTCGGCATCCCGCACCTCTCAAAGAAGCAGCAGAACCTTTTCCTACATCACCATAACCAGCTACAACTGCTACTTTACCAGCCATCATGATGTCCGTAGCACGTCGAATCGCATCTACACAAGATTCTTTGCAGCCATATTTGTTGTCAAATTTGGATTTTGTCACCGAATCATTGATGTTGATAGCAGGAAGGGTCAAAGTACCGTTTTTCATGCGCTCGTACAAGCGGTGAACTCCAGTCGTTGTTTCTTCCGAAATACCACGAATACCCTCTACCATTTCAGGGTAACGATCCAAAACCATATTGGTCAAATCACCACCATCGTCCAAAATCATATTCAATGGTCGAGAAGTATCTCCAAAGAACAAAGTCTGCTCAATACACCAGTCAAATTCTTCTTCGTTCATGCCTTTCCAAGCAAAAACAGGTACACCCGTTGCAGCGATTGCAGCAGCAGCATGGTCTTGCGTAGAAAAAATGTTGCAAGACGACCAACGAACTTCTGCGCCCAAAGCGGTCAAAGTTTCAATCAAAACAGCCGTTTGAATTGTCATGTGCAAACACCCTGCAATGCGTGCGCCCTTCAAAGGTTGTGTTGCGCCAAATTCTTCACGAATCGCCATCAAACCAGGCATTTCTGCTTCCGCCAATTCCATTTCTTTGCGTCCCCAATCTGCCAGGTTGATGTCTTTTACTTTATATGGCAATTTTAAATCTACTGTCAATTCCATACGATACTTTGTGTTTATGGATTTTTATTAAATAAAATATTCTTGTTAAATTTATTATTCCTCAACAAACCAAAATCAATTTGGTTCGCCCGATGGCTTATTGTGAATTAGACTGCAAAGATACCAAGTAATCTATTAAAATTAGAATTGAACGATTAAGGTTCACGGAAGATTTTGCAGGCAGGAGGCTTTTGAAGTTTATCCTCAAAACGTGGAGAGATTGACAATCAGTTTTTTCTTAAAAGAAAACTTCAAATGTATTGGTTTTATACCTCATCTACCATCACTTCTTCTACCTTTTTTTTCTTTTTGAAGGGTCTGATAATCAGTCGTATCCCTTTGTCATAATTGAAGTAACTCCACATCCAGTTCACAAATGTCACCAATTTATTTCGAAAGCCCACCAACGACATTAAATGTACTGCCATCCACATATACCAAGCAATAAAACCTTGTGATTTGAATTTCCCAACTTCTACCACTGCCCGATTGCGTCCAACAGTTGCCATCGATCCTTTATCCTTGTATTTGAATGGCTGCATCGTTTTGTTTTGCAGCAAATTATCCAAGTTTTTCGCCAACAACTGCCCTTGCTGAATGGCTGCAGGAGCCACCATTGGATGACCTTTTGGGTTCTTTTCGGTAATCATTGCAGCTACATCACCGAGTGCAAAAATATTGGAATACCCTTTCACCTGACTGAACTCATTGACCAAGATTCGACTACCTTTACCAATCACATTTTCATCCATGCCTTCAACGACCGCACCTTTCACGCCAGCCGACCAAATCAAGGTGTTTGTAGGAATTTGGTGTTCAGTATTTGTGTAAACTATATGACCATCATAGTGCTTCACCGCCGTATTGAGCCACACATGCACATCAAATTTCTTTAAAAACTGAACCGCTTTTTTGCCCGATACCTCTGACATACCATTTAGCAAGCCGCCTGTTGCTTCAATGAGGTGAATTTGCATCTGCCGTACATCCAACTCAGGGTAATCTTTGGGTAATACATGCTCTTTCAATTCACCCAAAGCACCTGCCGTTTCTACACCAGTCGGACCACCACCTACAACAACAACATTCATCAATGCTTCTCTTTCTTCAATACTTGTAGCGAGCAGTGCCTTTTCAAAGTTCTGAAGCAACAAACTGCGGAGGTCAAGGGCTTCTGCCACGCTTTTCATCGGCATACTATTGTCCTCTATTTCCTTCATTCCAAAGAAATTCGTAGTAGAACCTGTTGCAATCACCAAATAATCATAGCGAACCTCTCCAATGCTTGTCAGCAATTTGTTCTCCGATGCAATGATTTCTTGCGCCTCTGCCAAGCGAAAATGGAAGTTTTCTTGGTTTTTGAAGATTTTTCGCAAAGGATATGCGATGGAGTCGGGTTCTAGACCTGCGGTAGCTACTTGATACAGTAAGGGCTGAAAAGTATGAAAATTGTTTTTGTCAATCATCACCACCTGCACCGCTTTTTTTCGCAATTTTTTAGCCAATTCTATGCCTCCAAATCCGCCGCCGATGATGACGACACGAGGATTGTTGGTTTGTGGCAAGGGAATTTTTTGCATTTATTTCATTCTATTTGATTCAATATATGAACACTTTTGAAGCAAAATAGATTTCATTTTCCATAATTGTCATCCCAATCTTTTACATGTGGTTCACCCAATTTATCTACTGACTTTGCCACCAACATCGAAACCGTTGCATCCCCTGTAATGTTTGTGACTGTTCGACACATATCTAAAGGGCGGTCAATCGCAAAAATCAAAGCCAAACCCGCTTCTGGAATCCCCGCTTGACCCAAGACAATCACCAACATGACCATGCCCGCGCCAGGAACCGCCGCTGAACCAATTGAAGCCAAAGTAGCCGTAGCAATAATTCCTAACTGAGCCGATAAACTCAAATCCATTCCAAAAGCTTGTGCAATAAATACAGCCGCAACTGCTTGATACAGACTAGTTCCATCCATATTCACCGTTGCTCCAATGGGCAGTACAAAACTCGCTACTTCTTTTTCTACGCCCAAATGTTCCTCCACTCTTTCCATCGTGACAGGCAGAGTTGCAGCACTTGAACTTGTCGAAAATGCCAACAACTGAGCAGGGGCAATGCCATTGAAGAAAAAACTAGGGCTTTTGCCTGTGAAAATCTTAACCAAAGTAGGATACAAAACGAAGGTAAGCAAGCCCAAACCTATCAATACTGAAAAAGCATACCACAACAAGGCAATGAATAAATCCGCACTCGGCGACTCGACTACCAGAGACGCTAAAAGTGCAAAAACCCCATACGGAGCTGCCAACATAATCAAGTCTATCAACTTCAAAATCACCTCATTCAATCCGTCAAAAAAAGCTTTGACGGGAGCAGCTTGCTCTACAGGAATAAGAATCAATCCAATACCAAAAAAGATCACAAAGAAAATTACCTGCAACATATTGCCATTGTTGGAAGCAGCTGCAAAAATATTGGACGGCACCAAATCCTCCAATGCTTGCAGTGGACCTTGCTTTTTTTGCCCCTCTGCATCTACAATCCGTTTGTTGGCATCCTCTTTATACGTTTCTACCAATTGTTGTCGGGTCTCTTCCGAAATAGACTTTCCTGGCTGCAATACATTGACGACCAACAGACCCAAAGAAACGGCAAAAATGGTGGTGAGAATGTAAATACCGATGGTACGTCCGCCCATTTGCGAAAGTTTGGAAATATCTTTCAGGTCAGAAATACCTTTGATTAGAGAGGCAATAATCAAAGGAACGGCAATGAGTTTGAGAGAATTGATAAAAATCGTTCCAAAGGGTTTGATCCAATCGGTCACAAATCCATTCCACCCCATTGTGTTAGCTATCAAACCAAACACAACTCCAAAGAGCATACCCAATAAGATTTTCCAATGTAGTGCAAGTTTTTTCATACGATGTATAGATGTTTTTTGTTGATTGCTCAATATAAACATTTTTGTAGAATTGAGAACTCTCTTGAGACTTTTCCTTACTTTTGAAATATGGAAAATGACATCAAGAAAGCATATCATCCAGGCGAATTTCGCCAACAGGGACATCAACTTGTGGATTTATTGGCGGACTATTTAGAACAATCTCAAAACCGCCAAGACATTCCTATTTCCGCTTTGATAGCACCCGAAGAAATGTTTGCACAATTGGATTTGGATTTAACTGCTCCTTCTAACCTTTCTATTGAAGAACTTTTCAAACCCATCTTTGAGCAAACTACGCATCTACAACATCCTCGTTATGTAGGGCATCAAGTGACTGCTCCTATTCCTTTGAGTGGTTTGACAGAAATGGTGACAAGCGTAATGAATGGCAGTGGTTCGATGTACGAAATGAGTGCTTCGGGAGCTGCAATGGACAAAATCGTTGTGGATTTCATGCTGCAACATTGTGGCTTTGGCGAGTCCGCCAATGGCATTTTGACCTCTGGTGGCACTTTGGGCAATCTCACTGCCCTCTTGGCTGCAAGACAAGCAAAAGCGGGCTACGATGTGTGGGAGGAAGGTGTGCAAAATGACTTGGCGATTATGGTGTCAGACGAATCGCATTACTCTATCAGTCGGGCGGTGAAAATGATGGGAATGGGTGAAAAGGGGATGGTAAAAATACCTACTGATAGCGAGTTTCGGATAGATATTTCTAAACTGGAAGAAACGTATCAATCGGCACTTCAAGATGGGAAAAAAATCATTGCCGTAGTGGGCAATGCTTGTTCTACTTCAACGGGTTCTTTTGACGATTTGGAGGCATTGGCTATTTTCTGCAAAAAGTACCAACTTTGGCTTCATGTAGATGCAGCGCATGGTGGTGGATTGTTGTTATCGGATAGCTACCGACACCTATTGAAGGGCATTGAAGCGGCTGATTCTGTGGTGATTGATTTTCACAAAATGATGCTGTTTCCCTCCTTGGTGACTGCCGTTTTGTTTCAAAATGGACAAACTTCACTGAAGGCCTTCACCCAAAAAGCAGACTATCTGGCAGTGAAAGAGGGCGAAGATAATTGGTCTGATTTTTTGAAAAGAACGATTGAATGTACCCGTCCGATGATGGGCGCAAGGGTTTACACCGTTTTGCGAGCTTATGGAGGAACGGCAATTGGGAATTATGTGACGGCTGCCATTGACTTGGCAAAACAATTTGCAGCAATGATTTCAGAAAGTGATGATTTTGAAGTAGCGATTGAACCTTCCTGCAATATCGTTTGCTTTCGGTATTTACTTCCAAAAAACTACTCTATCAATGACTTCAATGCCAAATTGCGTTTAGACATGCTGCATGATGGCCGTTTTTTTATCGTCCAAACTACGATTCGTGGACAGATTTATTTGAGGGTTTCTTTGATGAATCCGTTTACGACATTAGCAGATTTAACAGAACTCTTGGCTAAATTAAGGGAATTGGCTAATCTCTAAAATCTACTTTTACGTGTGTGCCATCGCAGTAAGGTTTGTTTTTCGATGCTCCACAACGACAAAAAGCAGTTGTTTTGTTTTTCACTTCCATGTTACCACTTTTATCGGTTACTTTCAGTGTTCCATAAACCAACAGAGGTCCATTGGGTAAGACTTCTACCTTGGTTTCTAGAGACTCTGTTTCTTGATTTTCTTCGCCATTCATATAATAACTCAATGCACCTGAGGGGCATTTCTCTACTTGTGCTTTTAATTCTTCTGTAGAAGCATTTTCAATTTTGATCCACGGTTGTTCGTTCGGCTTATATACATTTGGCAAAGTCTGAACACAAATGCCTGAGTGAATACATTTTTTAGGTTCCCATACCACTGTAATTTCACCGTTTGAATACTCTTTAGTAGGTTGTTTAGTTGCCATAGTGTTGAAAATTTATATCATGTAAAGCATGAAAACACAAAATTGTTCAAAATTTTTGCGTGCATTTTTATTAGGATTGGCAAAAAATAAAAAGACACAATACAAAAGAAAATAATCCCTATGTATTGTGTCGATTTTTTAGGCATAGCTATTCTGAAATTTCAGATTTCCCGTCTTTTCAATATCAGTTCAGTAGCAGATTTAAGTTTTTTACTATGAGAATGGCTTTAAGCTTTCAAAGTTATCTAATTAAATATTTTTTTTATTATCGTTTCTGAAATAGCGTTTACGAAATTGTAAGTGGTTTTAACAAAATGCGTAAACGCATAAGGTGGATCAAAATTTAAAAAATTTGTATGCCATTCATTTATTGCATTAAATTTCACTTTTTATACATTAATTAAAAATATTTATGCGGTGATTAATTGAAATATGAATTGATTTTTCAAATTTATTACAAAACCTATCCAATTACAATAATGTAATTTTGCAAAAATCAAGTTTTCATCTTGATTTTTGGCACATATCTAATAATCCAATATTTTGATAGTGAGACAGATAATTTGCTTATTGAACTTTGATTTCTTTTTTCTAATCAAGAACTTTAGTGTATAAAATTTTTAATTCCTTTCTATATGCAAATAATAAATCAATTCATTTCCTCATTTAAATCAACAAAAAAGAATCGAAAGAATTATATTAACTCACTGATTATAATTTATTTATCTCTAGTAAAAACAACTGCAAGAAGTAAAACACTGATTTTTAGCACAAAAATTGCGGTTTGATTGTTTACATTTTTGATCCTTGTGCAATAAAACTATCAAGTGGAGTAGAACAATACTATTTGACCAAATACTTGGCTTAGATTGTCTAAGCCAGAAAAAATGAAACTACCTCTATTATGTCTGATAAACAATCTAATAAGCTATCTGTCATAGCACCTTATGTACCGCCTACCTTGATGAAAACCATCACTGCAGCCAAAGAACTACCCTTAGAGCCTGTTGTGGAAGAATTTGATGCAGCTATCATGTTTGCAGATATTTCGGGATTCACCCCCCTAACAGAGGCATTGGCAGAAAAAGGAGCAGAAGGGCCAGAAGAATTAACCCGTATATTGAATGGTTATTTCACCCGCATGATTGCTATTATTGAAAGCGAAGGTGGAGAGTCGGTTCAATTCAGTGGTGATGCTGTGACAGTCGTTTTCCCAACCCGAGGTGAAACAATGGGTATGGCAGTCAAAAGAGCCATGCAAGCTGCAAAAGCCATGCAAGCTGCAATGTCTGATTTTAGAGAATTGAAGACCAGTATTGGTATTGTTGCCCTTCAAATGACCATCAGCATTGGAGTGGGACACCTCAAAGGAATTCAAGTAGGTGGTGTTTTCAACAGGTGGGAATATATCATTGCAGGAGATCCTCTTAGACAAATCGGAGAAGCAGAGCAAAAGGCGCAAAAAGGGGATATAGTATTAAGCGATGAAGCATTGGAGGTGATTTATCCCAATTGGTTAACCCCCATACCTCTTGAGCCTATAAATTACGAAACACTTGACAATAAAGATTTTGTAGAGCAATATGCCAAGCGATTTTTGGCGGGTTCGGTATTGTCTTGGCTCAACAAATCATTGCAAGGATGGTTAGCAGAGTTGCGTCCGATGAGTGTTATTTTTGTGGGAATCGAAGGATTAGACTACGATCACCCACAAGCCATCAAATATTTGCAGCAGTTTGTACAAATGGCGCAAGCAACTACTTATCGCTACGAAGGTGCTATTCGCCAATTAGCTGTAGATGACAAAGGAACAGTATTGTTGATTTTGTTTGGTGCGCCCCCTTTTGCACATGAGGACGATCCTGCAAGAGCAGTGCGGTGTGCAATGGATTTACAAAGTTGGATAAGCGACCATCCTGACTTCCCATTTAGTTTGAGTGTGGGAGTGACTTCTGGACGTGTATTTTCGGGGCCTATGGGAAGTCCTAATAGAGCCGAATATACAGTTATTGGAGATGTGGTGAACTTGTCCGCAAGGTTTATGGGCAAAGCAGGTAGCGGCAATATCATGTGTGATTATGAGACCTACCGTTCTGCAAATAACCAAATTACCTTCAATAGCCTTACACCCATTCGAGTGAAAGGTAAGAGTGGTTTGATTCGTGTATATCAACCTACAGGAGCAGCCAGCAGTAAGTTGCACAAAAAAATAAGCAGCAAACTGATTGGTCGTCGCACAGAACTACAACACTTGATGGATACTTTTATCAGCGTCCAAAATGGTGAAGGACGTATATTGAGTATTGAAGGAGATGCAGGAGTAGGTAAATCACGGTTGGTCAAATCCTTTATGCAGTACCTTCAAGAAAGTGCTTTTACCTATCTTATCGGAACAGGATCGAGCATCGAACAAAAAACACCCTATCGTGCTTGGCGAGATATATTGAGTGACTTTTTTGGATTGGAAGCCATCAAAGATCCTATCGAAAAACAGATTTTTGTAGCAACTACCATAGCAGATTTGATTCCCGATCAAATCGAACGTCTCCCATTAATCAATGACATTCTAAATCTTGGTATTGTAGAAAATGAACTGACCGAGCAGTTAAGTCCTCAGTTGCGACAACAAAGTTTGAACATATTAATTATCGAACTCCTCAAGGCTTGGGCAAAAGAAAATCCCATGATTTTGATCATGGACGATGTGCATTGGTTTGATAAAATGTCTTGGGAACTGATGCTCAATGTAAGTCGCTCACTTTTGGTAGCGAAAGTGCCGCTTATGTTGGTGAACATCTTGCGTCCTTTGGATGACAACTATCTCAACCGAATGTATTACGATCAACTGCAACAGTTGGAAGTTGCCGAAAAGCTGACTTTAGAAGTATTGAGTTCAGAAGAAATCATTGAGTTGGTGGTTCACCGCCTAAAAATTGAAGCGGGAGATTTACCTGTAATGCTGGCAGATGCAGTATTGAAACGAGCAGGCGGAAATCCTTTTTATGCCGAAGAATTGATATTTACACTTCGAGATCAAGGCTTTATCGAATTGAAGAAAGAGGGTGAGAAAATGAAATGTGTTGTAAAAGGAGATTTAAAAAAGGCGACCCAAAAACTACCTGAAAGTATTCAGGGCTTGATTTTGGCACGTATTGACCGCCTACCTCCTGAGCGTCAATTGATATTGAAAATAGGTGCAGTCATTGGACGTACTTTTGCTTATACACCCCTACACTACACGCTCAATCAATACATTCCGCTAGATGCAGGGGAAATCAATGATCATTTGAACAAATTAGAGATTTTAGATCTTACACCTTTGGAAATCCCTGAACCTGATTTGGCTTATATCTTCAAACACATCATCACCCAAGAAGTTGCTTATCAGACACTTTTGTTCGCACAAAGACGACAAATACACCGCACAGTTGCCAAATGGTTTGAAGATACTTTCCGCAAAGAAGGCTTTGATATGCTTGCACCATATTATCCCTTGTTGGCCTATCACTATCAGATAGCCGAGGACACAAAACAAGAAAGACATTATTCGAAATTGTCAGGCGAACAAGCTGCCCGACAATTTGCCAACGAAATGGCGGTCGGATATTTTAGCCGTGCATTGGAATTGACGGATGAAGATGAATATGAAATCCGCTATGAGATTCTAAAAAATCGGGAAAAAGTCTATGACTTGCTCGGTAAAAGAACAGAACAATTGAAGGATGTGGAGGAAAGGATGGCAGTGGCAAGTCAACTGGATAATTTTGATAACGAAATCGAAGTAAAATTGCGATTGGTCAATTATTACAAAACCATTTCTGATCATGAACAGGGAATTGCAGTAGTCCAAGAAATAGTGACTGACAACAATAAGGTGGATAATATTCGATTGATTGCTGATGCTTACTTTTGGGGGGCAGTGATTGCTTATGAGCAAGCAAATTATGTAGATGCTGAATCCTATTACAAAGATGCGTTATCTATTTATCAACAAACGGAAAATGCGAAAGGTCAAGCGGAGGCACTTCAAGGTTTGGGAATTTTGGCAAGAACGCAAGGTGAACCAAAAGCTGCAATGAATTTCTATCAGCAGGCATTGGAGTTTGCAGAACAAAGCGGTGATAGAAGGCTGCAAAGTACGATTTTTCACAACATTGGCATTGTTTACAACATTCAGGGCAAGCTCAAATTGATGGAAGATACACTTTCCAAAGCTTTGTATTTGTATGAAGAAATTGGTGACAGACGAAATGTGAGTTATGTCAACTTCAATCTCGGAACGCTTAATTTCTTGAAGGGATACTATGTAGAAGCCAAAAAATACTACGAAAAAGCCATCAACCTCTGTCGAGAAACCAATAATCCGTATGTGGAAAGTTCAGCCTTAGGATATTTGGGGGGTACACTGCAAAATGTGGGCTTGTACAATGAGGCAAAATCTCTTTTTGAAGCGGCCCTTCAATTGAACCGCAAGGTGGGCAATCGCAGTGAGGAAAAATATACCTTGTCGAATCTCAGCGAGTTGCATCTACATATAGGAGATTATCAACAAGCCAAAGAGTTTGCCCAAACAGCTTTGAAATTGGCGCAAGAATTGAAAGATGGACACATCGAAAGTCATGCACTTATATTGTTGGGGCATATCACCTCCGAATTGGGGCAGTATGAAGAAGCAGAAACGGCTTATCAATCGGCGTTAGATTTGCGAAAACAAGGGAAATCCAGCCTTGAACCTTTGGCGGGTTTGGCATTGGTGACTTTGGCTCAAAACAAGTCTGAACAAGCTCTGCAATATGCTGCTGCAATATTGGCTTTTGCAGAAAGTGCGGGAGATATACCGAGTACTCCTGATGTATTGAAGGCTTACTTGCATTGTTATCAAGTGCTTTTGCAGCAACAAGATGCTCGTGCGAATGACATCTTGAAAAAGGCCTACCTATTGCTTCAAAAAGCGGTGGCGAAAATTCCCGATGAGGCAATGGGTTATTCGTTTTTGAACAATGTGGAGGTGAATAAGCAGATTATGGAAGCCTATCAAACATCGGAGTGATTTTCTGAGGCAGGGAGGTTTTTAACTCATTTGACGTAAAATTGAACGCAGAGACGCTGAGACAGGGAGGTTTTTAACTCATTTGACGTAAAATTGAACGCAGAGACGCTGAGGCGGGGAGGTTTTTAACTCATTTGACGTAAAATTGAACGCAGAGACGCTGAGGCAGGGAGGTTTTCTTTTATGGTGAGACTTTTGAAGTTTCTTTTAGAGAGCCTACTGATTTTCAAACATTCCAGCTCTTTCAGAATAAACTTCAAAAGTCTTTCTCACATTGATGCTTGTTTCTAAACATCCATCGAATCAAAGCCCTTTATCTTGCCTACATTTGCAGCACTCACTACCTCTAAGTCAATCTTTCGAGAGGCTAAATCTGCTTTGACCACTACTACCTTCACCTCACTACCCAACTGGTATTTTCTACCCGTATTGTAGCCTACAATGGCGTGTTTTGAATCTTCAAAAGTGTAATGGTCGTCCATCAAGGTATTGATATGCACCAAACCTTCGCACATGTTTTCTTTCATTTCTACAAAAAAACCAAACTTCACCACACCCGAAATCACGCCTTCATAGACTTGACCAATGCGACTACTCATGTATTCGACCTGTTTGTATTTCGTTGAAGCACGCTCGGCTGTCACCGCTTTTCGCTCCATTGCAGACGTGTGTTCACATTTCTTTTCAAGGGCGTGAATGTCAAATTTAGGCTTAGGGTTCTCCTTCAATTGCTCCGCCAAAATGCGGTGTACCATCACATCAGGATAGCGGCGAATTGGTGATGTGAAATGCGTATAGTGTTTGAATGCCAAACCATAGTGTCCAATATTTTTGGTCGAATAGGCAGCTTTTGCCATTGTCCGAACCGCTAGGGTTTCAAAAAGATGCTGTTCAGGCTTTCCTTGCACCTCGTTTAGTAGCTTGTTAAGAGAGTTCGATATTTCTTCCACCGAATCAAATTCCATTTCATAACCAAACGCTTTTGCGAAATCTTTAAACTCCGCCAATTTTTCCTCATCGGGTGTAGCGTGAACTCGATTGACAAAAGGCACATTTTTGTCAGCGTATTTTTTGGTATTCACAAATTTCGCCACCGAACGGTTGGCTAACAACATGAAGTCTTCAATCAGTAAATTAGAGTCCTTCGTTTCTTTGATATAGACATCAATCGGCTTGCCTTCATCGTCCAAAATAAATTTAACTTCCTTGCTGCCAAAGTTAATGGAACCTGCTTTCATGCGTTCGGCTCGGAGTTTTTTGGCCAATTCATTCAAAACGTGCATTTCCTCGGCATAATCTCCTTCTCTTGTTTCTATCACCTCTTGCGCCTCGCTGTAATTGAAGCGTCTATCCGAATAAATGATGGTTCGGCCGAACCATTCTTTTACCACCTTTGCATTTTCTGTCATTTCAAATACAGCCGAAAAGCACAGTTTTTCTTCATGAGGTCGAAGTGAACACACGAGATTCGATAACTTTTCGGGGAACATCGGTAGTACTCGATCCACCAAATAAACAGAAGTTGCTCTTTTGTAGGCCTCGTCATCCATTGCAGAACTTGGCTTTACATAATGCGCTACATCTGCAATGTGTACACCAATTTCCCAATTTCCGTTATCCAATTTTTGAAGGCTCAAGGCATCATCAAAATCTTTGGCATCTTTTGGGTCAATGGTGAAAGTGGTAATCTGACGAAAATCACGCCGCTTGGCAATTTCTTCTTCGGGGATAATTTGACTGATTTCTTCGGTTTCTTTTTGGACCTCTTTGGGGAAGGTCAATCTAAAACCATTGTCCACCAAAATGGACTGCATCTCTACATTATTGGTACCAGGTTTGCCCAGCACTGCAATGACTTCCGCTTTAGGGCTTTTTTCGTCGGTCTCCCAATCCGTCACCCGAATCAAAACCTTATCACCATCTTCGGCATCTTTGGTTTTGCTAAGGGGAATGAAAAAGTCGAAAGTGACACTTGTTTTGTCTGCAATAAAAAAAGCAAAACGCTTCGACAATTTGATGATGCCCACAAATTCTTGTTGGCTTCGCTCCAATATCTCCAATACTTTACCTTCGGGTCGTTTGCCCCGTTTTCTGTCCATTTCCACAGACACACGCACTCTATCACCGTCAATAGCTCGATTCAAACGACTTGCAGGCACATACGCATCTCTTTCCAGTTGGCTCGATACAATAAAAGCAGATCCACTGCTTGTCATATCCACCACACCTTCAACTTCTATTTTTTCGGTACTTCTACCACTTCTGCGTTTATCACGATTACCAGAGCGAATTTTATCACTATTGATACTGAATCTATTACCTCGCTCGCTTTTGTTCAGCAAACCTCGTTTCCACAGTTCATTTGTCGCTTCAATGGCTTCATCTTTGTCGACTTTGCTTTTTCCGAGTTTGCGCCATATTGCAGTGTAGGTAAGCGATAAGGTGTGGTCGTTGTTAAAAATTTTCACAATTTTGTTGGCTAAGGGGCTAGATTTCTTATTGGAATTTCCTCTACTGGATCTTTTGGGTTTCTTCAATTTTTTATTATTT
This sequence comes from Chitinophagales bacterium, assembly GCA_041392475.1. Lineage (NCBI taxonomy): Bacteria > Pseudomonadati > Bacteroidota > Chitinophagia > Chitinophagales > Chitinophagales bacterium. The sequence continues at coordinate 1,247,045 of JAWKLZ010000003.1, forward strand.
TTTGTTTGTTAAATAGTTGCTTGTCAATTGGTAAAAGCGATTTTTGGTATAAATACTGGAGTTAAAAGGCAGGTTATCAATATGGGTAAGAGGCTGTCGTCTATTACAAAGATACACTAAAAAAAAGGAACGTATCTTATATTTTATGAGGTCTTTGGCTTCCTGTCTAAATTTCTCATTTTCTTCTTCAAAAAAAGTGCGACCATGGTAAATACAATTATTATGCACACAAAGTTCATTCCATGTTTGATTTTATTACTTTTTGAACAAGAACTGCTCTCCTAAAAAGAACTTATGTACAGTATGATTTACTTTTTGCTGTACTGGGCATTCTCCGATTCATTCATCGGAGCAAGCTCTGTTCAAAAACCTACTCCAATACCACCACTTTCTCCCGCTTCAATGCTCGTCCATCTTGTAGCCAATTAGCGATGTAAACGCCTGCCCGCAAATCGGAAACATCCCATTGCTGCCCACGATTGGGATTAGATTTACCAAACAACCTTTTTTATTTTACCCTCAAAATTGTTTTTATTCCCCTAAATATACTAACTTGTTTCCTGTACGTTATTTCTATTGAAGAAAGCCATCCATCTGACATATAAATTGAATTTTTCACCACTTTTTTTTACATTTACCCCTTTAATAGTATTCAAAAACCTTATGAATATCCTAAAAGTAACTTTTTTATTTCTTATCAGTTCCCTTCCTCTTTTAGCACAAGAAACGGCTATATATACCCAACCCTATAGGGACTTCAAAAAAGCACAAGAACACTACAACGAAGGAAACTATTCCTTGGCACAGCAATATTTTGAGAAAACCCTTGACCTACCCAATTACAGTTTTACGGATGAAATGGAATTGGCAAAAGTGCAATCACTTTATTATCAAGCAATTTGTGCCTTGAAACTCGAACAACCAAATGCCGAAATGTTGCTAACCCGATTCATAGATGAACAAAACAATCCCTACTATGAGGGTTTGGCGCACTATCAATTGGGCAAAATCTACTTTGATAAAAAACAATACCGAAACGTTATTTCCGCTTACGAAGACATTGATTTGGCTTCCTTATCCGAAGCAGAACGTAGCGAAGTACAGTTTCAATTGGGGTACAGTTATTTTTCCAGCAAAAAATTTGACAAGGCAAAAGAATATTTGTCCAAAGGCATCAATACCCGCAATGATTACTACTATCCTTCCAACTATTATTATGGTATGATTTCTTTTTTTGAAGGAGATTATGACGATGCTTTGTTGAGTTTCAGAAAGGTAGAAAAAGAAAAAACCTACTCACAAGCCATTCCGTATTACATCACCTATATTTATTATTCCAAAGGTCAATACAGTGAATTGCTGCAATATGCAGAACCAAAAACCAGTCAAAACATCAAATACCGCAACGAAATCAATCAGTTGGTTGGTCAAACCTATTTCAATCAGCAGCAGTTTACCAAAGCGCTTCCTTACCTTCAATATTATTTTGAAAACACTCCGCAAGTTCGCAAAGATGTCATTTACCAATTGGCATACACCCAATATCAGGTTGGTCAATACGAAGATGCCATCACCAACTTCACCGAACTCAACACATTGAAGGATTCTATTGGTCAAAACGCCATGTACCATTTGGCGGCAACCCATTTGAAGGTCGACCAAAAAACGAAAGCCCTCAATGCTTTTGACCAAGCTTCAAGATTGGATTTTGACCCAGTTATCAAAGAAATTTCTACCTTCAATCACGCCAAATTGTCCTACGAATTGGGATTTCACAGCACTGCAAGCGCACGTTTTCGCTATTTCATTGCCAACTATCCGAATTCTCAATATTACAACGAAGCCACACAATTGCTGGCAAGTTTGTTTGAAAATACACAAGACTATCAAAGTGCCTTGGAGTGGCTTGAAAGCATTCCCAACAAAACACCTGCCTTGGCTCGTTCTTATCAGAGAGCTTTGTATTACCGTGGTGTAGAATACTTTAGCGATAAAAATTTCGCTCAAGCAACGGAATTATTCAACAAATCACTCCAAAATCCTTATGATGAAGTAGTCGTTGCATTGGCACATTTTTGGAAAGGAGATATTGCGTTTCGTCAAAACCAATACCCCGATGCTTTCGGTAGCATGGAGGCATTTATAGGTACATCACAAGGACGAGTTGTGAGTGATAAGGTGAATCCTGCTACTGCAAATTATACGATTGGTTACAGCTTATTCAATCAAAAAGAATATGGTGATGCCAAAACCTACTTTGAAAATACTGTCAATCTGTTGGCAAAAAAACCTGATATTTTATTGGACCAAAATTCAGTGTTGGCACAAGTGTATCCTGATGCCATCCTCAGAACGGGCGATTGTTATTTCATCAAAAAAGAATACGCTGCTGCTCTTGCTCAATACGATAAAATACTACAATACAAGCTGCGAGGTGCCGATTATGCGTATTACCAAAAAGGTATGTTGTCGGGATTGATGGGTCAATACAAACAGAAAATTGACCAACTCACTTCTATGACCAACAATTTTTCGACCTCCTATTATGTAGATGATGCTTTGTTTCAGATTGCAGAAACCCATTTGTTGATGAACAATCCGCAAGCTGCTATCAATACCCACAAACAACTTTTAACGAAACAGCCTGATAGTGAATACGTTCCAAAATCTTTGTTGAATTTAGGACTTATTTATTACAACACAGGCGACTACACTAATTCTTTGAAGTACTATGAAGAAGTATTGAAGAAATACCCAAAATCGGATGAAGGACAAGGAGCTATTTTAGGAATCAAAGATGTATTCATCGCCAAAGGAGATGCAGCAGGTTACGTTCAATTCCTCAAACGTTTCCCTGGCATCAACATCAATCCTTCGGCACAAGATACGCTGACTTTCCGCATTGCAGAAAACTACTATACCAAAGGTGATTGCAACAGTGCTGTCAAAGAATTTACCAAATACTTGGCAGAATATCCAAACGGTTCTTACCAATTGTATGCTTATTTCTACCGTGGTCAGTGTCTTTACAGTCAAGAAAGTTATCAACTAGCAGGTAAAGATTATGACTATATTCTAGCACAGCCAAGAAGTATTTTCACCGAACAAGCACTGGACAAAGGTTCTCGAATAGCTCTCTATATCAACGATGACTATGCCAAAGCCTTCAAATATTATGAACAACTCTATGCTATCACTTCTCGAAAAGAATTGGCAGTCAATGCGATTAGGGGCTTGGTCAAATCGGCTCACAAACTTGGAAGGCTTGCGGATGTGGTGAAATACGGTGATTTATTGCGAAAACACGAAAATGCAACTGCTGAAGATAAGTTGGATAGCTATTTTGCGGTGGGAGAATTGGCTTACCAAAACAAGCAATATCCGCTTGCGGTCACCAATTTGGATGAAGTCGTGAAAAGAACAACCAACGAACAGGGCGCAAAAGCACGCTACTATATCGCTGACATCAAATACAAAAACGGTCAATACGATGCAGCACAAGAATATGCCTTCAAGGTCATCAAAGAAACGGAAGATTATGAATATTGGATGGTGAAGAGTTTCATTCTGTTGTCAGATGTTTATGTTGCCAAAAAAGACATTTTCCAAGCCAAAGCAACCCTTGTGAGTGTGATTGAAAATTATGCACCTGAGGATGAATTGAAGAAAGAGGCTCGTGCCAAACTCAACAAAATCTTGGAATTAGAGAAATCAGGTAGTAAATTGAAAAGTGATAATACTGGTGGGGATCTTGAGTTTGATAATCAGTAAAAACTAATTTTGGACTACCAATATGAAGCAAGAAAAAAACAACCCATCAGGGAATCTGTATGATAGAATCTTCAAAGAAAATGCAGAAGCACTTTTCATTCCATTGATTGAGCAAGAACTTGACATCAAAATCATTTCGTACAAACCGCTTCAAGAGAAAATGACCAAAACGATTGAGCGAGAAATGGATTTCTTTTACCAAGTTGTGACAGATGAGAACAAGAAAATTTTGCTACACATTGAGTTTCAAACTCAAAATGACAAAAACATGATTTACCGTATGGTTGAATATCATGGTTTGGCATTTAGAAAACACAAACTACCTATCAAGCACATTGTCATTTATTTGGGAAAAGGCAAGCCGAGCATGAAAACCAAATTGAAGGATGAAGAAAAGTTTGAAGGTTTTGACTTGATAAATATCCACGAACTTAATACAACTCAATTGCTAGGTTCTCAAGTTCCAGAAATTGTACTTTTAGCCTTATTGAGTAATTATGAGGTGGAACGAACAGACGCTATTTTGCGTTTAATAGTGATGCAACTCAAAGCGGTGAGTAAAACTCCCGAGGAACTATCAAAGTACCTTCAACAACTAATTGTTCTTTCGAGGTTGCGTACTTTAGAAGATTTAACGATTAAAATAATTCAAGATATGCCGATAACTTATGATATCAAAAAAGATGCTCTTTACAAAAAAGGAAAGGAAGAAGGGATTCAAGAGGGAATTGTAGAAGGAATCCAAAAAGGAATCCAAAAAGGAATTCAAGAAGGAATTCAAGAAGGAATTCAAAAAACTCTTGAAAATGTAGCTATTAACTGTCTCAAACAAGGCAAAAGCTACGAAGAAATAGCGATTATGACTGGGCTTAGTATATCTCAAGTACAAGATATTGACGAAAAGCGCAAAAAATAAACAGAAAAAAACGAAACCAAACGTACATAATGAATCATAAAACCATATTTTTTTTCCTCCTTATCTTCAGTCAGGTAGGATTGCTTTTAGCACAGAATCCTGACGGAGACAATGGGTTGGACATTGACCCCGAAGAAATTGACATTGTAAAACCCTTTGAACCCACCTTGGCGGATGCAGTAAAGGTCGAGTTTTCACCCGATTTGCCGAGTCCCGAAGAAATCAAACAAAACCAACCTACTTTTGGCAACTATCAAGTTCCGAATCGCTTCTTAACCATTGCCTATCAGCCTCCTACCTTGAAGCCCTTGGCTTATGAGTCGGAAAAAAATGGTAAAAAAGACGGTGAAGACCTTCACAATGCATGGATTCGTGCGGGTTTTGGTACACAAAGTACGCCTATTTTGGATATTGCATTGAGCAGTGGCAAATCAGATAAATATGTGATTGGCGCAAATGGAGGATATATTTCTTCAAAAGGTAAATTGGATTTTCAGGATTACAGCCGTACCAAAGTAGGTGTATATGGAAAAGTATTTACCAATGATGCGTTCTTTGGCGGCAACATTAACTTCAACCGCAATGTATTTTACCAATATGGCTACGACCAAACCGATACAACGTTGGTGTTTACAGAAGATGAGGTGAAACAACAATACAACAAAATTTCTGTGAGGGGTGAAATGGGCAATACTGCCGAAACCCGCTCCGAAATGGATTACCATGCAGAAGTCGGTTTTCACAACTACCAAAATAAAAACTTTAACGTCACAGAGAATAATTTCATTGTGAAAGGCAATGCAGAAAGACCTTTGAACAGCGATTGGTTTGTAGGAGGTGATGCTTTTTTGCACTTCAACAATGTAACCGACACCGATACGAGTAATGTCGGCAATGTGGTTTTGAACCTGCTTCCCAAAATCACTTACAAATCGTCTTTTGGGACTTTCACAGGTGGGGTGAACTTGGGTTTTGACGACAATAACATATCTCCTTTTCCTTATTTAAACTTAGAAGCCCGTCTCGTTCCAGATAGATTGACCCTTTACGGAGGTTGGCAAAAGCAGGTACTTAAAAACAGCTACATGTCTATTACCGAAGACAATCCTTTTGTGATGCCTTTCTTTTCGCTTCAAAACTCAGAAAAGGAAGACCGATATATTGGTGCAAAAGGCGCAGTAAATGGTATCTCCTTCAATGCACGAGTAGGACAAGAAATCACAGATATGCAGCCATTGTATGTCAATGACGCAGTGGATGGTAAAACCTTTCAGGTGATTTTTGAGCCTGAAATGAAAACCATTCACCCACAGGTTGAGATTGCGTATCAGTTGGGCGAAAAACTCCTTACTTCTTTGGTCTTCAATGCGTACAGTTACACATTGCAGGAGGAGGTAGAAGCTTGGCATTTACCGAGTGCTCGCATTGATTTAAGGGCAGAGTTCAAAATGATTGAAAATCTTGATTTGATGGGTGAACTGTTTGTGATTAATGGCATGAAAGGAAAATTGGTGGATGGCACAGCGCAAGATTTAAAAAATTATATGGATTTGAACTTTGCAGCCAAATACAAATTGTTTGAGAATCTTTCAGTCTTTGCCAACCTCAACAATGCGCTCGGCATCAAGGCTGAACGCTATTTGAATTATCCAACTTATGGGCTGAATCTATTGGGTGGAGCGATATTGAGATTTTGAGATTATACAACCTTTCTCCGTATAGTTAAAATTGAATATTTAATATAATTGATGGGCTTGATGATTCTGCTTCTATTGATGGAAGAGGGTTATCAAGCTATTTTTTTGAGGTTAAACGGCGTAATCAACCTGCAAATTGTATTGATTATAGTCTTCTATCTAGTGCCTGAACGGAAACTCTCAATCATTTGACTATCAAAACATAGCTAATTGTTTAAACAAACGAACTTTTTGCCTATATTTCACGAAGATTCTATATTCTTGTAATAACTTGTTCCTAATTCATTAGGAATTTATTGAAGGTATTGGTATTCTTGAAAATCCAAAAAAGTTCAAATAATTTTTTGCATCCAATAGTTTGACTGTGAACTTCTTGCAAGATTCCGTTCAGACACTATCTAATGCAAAAGAAACAGCGAACTTCTGTCAATACCCAAAACAAATAATATCAAATCCATAAAACATTTTGTACTTTACTCAAGCCTACATCAAGTATTTATCAGTTGGGTTTCTGCCCTCCAACATCCACAGTTGATTCTGAGTACCCAACACTTGGCAAATCACCGATGCCTCCAAAGGAGGTGCACAGTCTATAAAACAGGGACTTGAATCGAGGTAAGTCCAATAAGCGTTGTTGGTCAAGGTGCGGCGAGCGAGGTCACGATTTTGACCTTCAATGACAAATGCCACTTCTTTGTCTCGATATAGGCGATTGACCGCCCACATAACCCATCCAGAATAACTCAGTTCCAAACCTTGCTGAATAGACACAGTTTGAATGGTTTGCACCATTTTTCTAATCAAAATTTTGAGGCCATCCTCCACTGTTTCCACACCTTCCCATTTTTTGATTCCCAAACAGGTGAAGGCTTTACCATTGATCATTTCAGCGACGGCCAAACGGCTTTCTGCCTCGACTACCAAAAAATTGTATCCCGAATTTTTCCAATTGATACTCTCTACTGAAGTAATGAAAATAGACATACGCAATAGGTTTAGGTTGGTGACATCAAGTTTTTAATAAAATAACCCCTATGAATTCATTTTGGTTCAATGATTTAAAACCAATTGAAGAAATAAAGGGGTGCATTGTTTTTTCAAACCATTGTTATTTGACTATATAGCCCATGCTAAGTTTGGTACAACTTAAAATATTCTTTGTTGACAGAAGAAACCACTATTTTTGTAGCAAAATTTATAACGCTAAAAAACAAAACAAACAATGTCAAAAGGATTTTTCAATATTCCCTATGCTGATAATGAACCCGTATTAAGTTATGCACCCAATTCTCCCGAAAAAGCGGAATTGAAGGCGATGCTCAAAAAAATGAAAAGTGAAGAGGCTGATATGCCGATGTTTATCGGGGGCAAAGAAGTACGAACCAACAACCGAGTAGCAGTGCATCCTCCGCACGAATTGTCGCATACACTTGGCTATTTCCATCACGGCAATGAAAGTCACGTCCATCAAGCCATTGAAGCGGCAATGAACGCCAAAGAAAGTTGGGAAAGTATGCCGTGGGAACACCGTGCGGCTATCTTTTTGAAGGCAGCCGATTTGTTGGCTGGACCTTTTCGACAAAAAATCAACGCTGCAACGATGTTGGGGCAGAGCAAAAATGCCTATCAAGCAGAAATTGACGCGGCTTGCGAATTGATTGACTTTTTTCGCTTCAATGTGCAGTACATGGTCGAAATTTATGGCGGTCAACCCGATTCAGCAGAAGGCATTTGGAACCGTTCGGAATACCGTCCTTTGGAGGGTTTTGTGTTTGCGGTGACTCCCTTCAATTTCACTTCGATTGCGGCCAATCTTCCTGCGGCTCCTGCTTTGATGGGCAACACAGTGGTTTGGAAACCAGCGACTACACAGATTTATTCGGCCCATGTTTTGATGCAGTTATTCCGTGAAGCGGGGCTTCCAGACGGAGTCATCAATATGATTTATACCGATGGTCCAACGACTGGAAACATCTGTTTTTCGCACCGAGATTTTGGAGGGATTCACTTCACAGGTTCGACTGGCACGTTCAACTTTATGTGGAAAACGATTGGCGAAAACATATCGAAATACAAATCTTATCCCCGCATTGTAGGCGAAACGGGCGGCAAGGATTTTGTGATGGCGCATCCTTCGGCTGATGCACAAGCATTGATAGTGGCCTTGGCGAGAGGAGCTTTTGAATATCAAGGACAAAAATGTTCGGCTGCTTCAAGGGCTTACATTCCCTCCAATTTGTGGGGCGAAGTGAAGAAAGGCTTGGTTGAGATGGTCAATTCCTTCAAAATGGGTACGGTGGAAGATTTCCGAAATTTTATCAATGCGGTAATTGACGAAAAATCTTTCGACAATATTGCAGCCTATATTGAAGCGGCAAAAAAAGACCCAAATGTGGAAATCATTGCAGGCGGGACTTACAGCAAAAAGAAGGGCTATTTCATCAAACCTACTATCATTCACACCCAAGACCCAAAATCTGCTACAATGTGTGATGAGTTGTTTGGGCCTGTTTTGACAATTTATGTGTATGATGAAAACAAGTTTGAAGAAACGCTGGAAATACTCGACCAGACTTCTCCTTATGCTTTGACGGGTGCTATCTTTTCACAAGATCGTCAGGCAATTGTAACAGCTTCACATAAACTCCGCAATGCGGCGGGCAATTTCTACATCAACGATAAACCTACTGGTGCGGTGGTCAATCAGCAACCTTTTGGCGGCGCAAGGGCTTCTGGCACAAACGACAAGGCGGGTTCTTACCTCAACCTCGTGCGTTGGGTTTCGGCTCGTTCTATAAAGGAAAACTTCAATCCTCCGAAGGATTACCGCTACCCGTTTTTGAGCGAGAAGTAAAAAGTAAATGGGTCAGACTTTAGACGTAAGATAAAAGGCGTAAGATTTGAATATACACAATCAAATCTTGCGTCTTTTTTGTTTTGTCCTTCATCCAAAAATGAAAATTTTGCATTATCTTACACAACTATGAAAAAATTACCATTAGGCAAACAAAATTTCAAAGAAATTATTGAAGATGGATATTTGTATGTTGATAAAACCCATTATGTTCATCAATTAGTCAGTGAGGCATCTTTGTATTTTTTATCTCGTCCACGCCGATTTGGAAAATCGCTGCTTCTTTCTACGATTGCACATCTATTCAATGGAGAAAAGGCACTTTTTGAAGGGCTGCACATTGCAGAAAAGGCAGATTGGGAATGGGAAAAATTTCCTGTTTTGCAGTTTAATTTTGCCAAATTTGGGCATAAAGTTACGAACCTTACCGAACTTTTAAGTTATCAAGTAGAAGAATATGCCGAAGTATTTAATGTTCAACTTAAACATAAGGAATTATCTCTTCAATTGGAAGAATTGGTAAGTACAATTTCTGAAAACCATAAACCTGTAGTTTTTTTGGTGGATGAATACGATAAGCCGATCATTGATTTCATCACCGATAAAGTGCAAGCAAAAATAAATCGGGATGCTTTGCGAAGTTTTTTTTCTCCTTTGAAGGATTTGGAGGCTAAGGGTTGTTTGCGTTTGCTTTTCATCACGGGTGTTTCCAAATTTTCAAAAGTTTCTCTTTTCTCTGATTTGAACAATTTAACGGATTTAACCATAGACCCTGTTGCCAATACTTTACTGGGAATTACGCATCAAGAATTATCGGATAACTTTGGTTTGTATATTGAAGCGACTGCAAAAGTTTTGGACATGAGTGAAGAAAAGCTCATTGAAGGCATGAAGGAATGGTATGATGGTTATTCTTGGGATGGCGAAAATTTTGTTTACAATCCTTATTCTTTGCTCAATTTTTTTAGAAAAAAACGCTTTGGTAATTTCTGGTTCAGCACAGGAACACCCACTTTTTTGGTGCGTTTGCTGCAAAAGGAGAACGCTAAACCAAAGGATATTGAAGGCAAAATCGTAACGGAAAGTTCTTTCGATAAGTTCGACCTTGATCATCTCGATATTTACATGCTGCTGTTTCAGACGGGTTATTTGACGGTCAAAAAAACAGAACGCAGACGCTATCGGCTTCGATACACTTTGGGTTATCCGAATCAAGAAGTGAGGGAGGCGTTTACACACAACCTTTTAGAAGCTTATACGCACCAATCGCCAACGATTGTAAGTGATGCAATGGTGCGGATGGAGGATGCGCTTCAAGACAATGATTTGGAGGAGTTTATTGGCCAATTGAAGGTTTTGTTCTCCAATATTTCTTATCACCTGCTACCCAAAATCAAGCGGAAAGATGCAACTGAGGCGGATGAGGCAAAGGCTTTTGACGTGTGGGAGGGTTATTTTCAAACGGTGATTTATTTGATGACAACCTTTTTGGGTTTGGCAGTTCAATCAGAAATCACGCACCACAAAGGGCGTTTGGATTTGTTGATTGAAGCAGAGGATTATTTGTATTTGATGGAATTGAAATTGGAGGAAGACGCAGCCGATGCAATTACTCAAATCAAAAGTCGAGAATATTTGGCTTCTTACCGAAATTCTCCCAAAACGGTGGTATTGCTTGGAGTTAGTTTTGACAAGGAGGAAAGGAATGTAAAAAGCTGGAAGGCAGAGCAATGGAGGCGGTAATCACAAAAACAGGCGATAAAATCTATCGACTTTATCGCCTGTTTTGTTTGAATTTGCACTTTAAAATTGAATTTTATTTTTAAATCCTACATACCTTCAATATTGTGAAACACGTTCAATACATCTTCGTCTTCATCAAATTTATCCAATAACTTCTCCAAATCTTTTTGTTGTTCTTCGTCCAATTTGACCGTATTGGTTGGATTCTTTTCGTACTGTGCCTCCAAAAGCTCAAAACCTTTCTCTTCAATCGCTTTTTGGATGTTGCCAAAATCATTGAAGTCTGCATAAATCATGATGTATTCTTTTTCATCCTCTTCATCAGTGTATTTTTCGACTTCCTCTGCTCCGTAGTCAATCAAATCGAACTCCAATTCCTCTACATCTACCCCTTCACCACTGATTTTGAACACACATTTTTTGTCAAACATATAGTCCAAAGACCCCGTCTTGCCCAAAGAACCACCACATTTATTGAAGTATGAACGCACATTCGCCACCGTTCGAGTTGTGTTGTCCGTTGCACAATCTACAATCACCGCTACACCATGAGGCCCGTAACCTTGATAGCTGACTTCCTCATAGTTGCCCGAATCTTTCTCTGAGGCCCGTTTGATGGCTGCGTCAATTCTATCCTTTGGCATATTGACCGCTTTGGCGTTTTGTACTGCCAATCGCAATCTCGGATTGTAGTCTATCTCTGGCCCACTTTCCTTTACCGCCATTGCAATCTCTCTACCTGCTTTGGTAAATGCCTTCGCCATTTTCGCCCAACGTGCGAATTTTCTGTGTTTTCTATATTCAAATGCTCTTCCCATGATTTGATTTATTGTCAATTTATGAACTGCAAAATTACTAAGTATTGAATGAAAATTAAAACGAAAAAGCAAATACTCTAATCATACACGCAATCCTCGCCACATTCACAGTTAATAGACTTCGGCACTTCAGACAAACTGCCAGTAATGACTTCGGTGAGGTCTTGCCAATTTTGGTCGGGAAGTGTGCAGTCCGCATGTAACCAAATCACATTTTCACCAATCGGTATCAAAAAATCATTGAAACGCCAAGAGCCATTGGAAGTAGTGGCATTTTTCATGAAATCTCTGATTGCAGCAACAGCAATGTCAGAATCTTGGTATTGAAAAATTGCCAAGTAAAAACTGGCGTTCATGCTCGCATCTATGCCTTCTTCTGCCAAATAATTGTAGCGAAATGCCTTGACAATCCCGACGGTCTTCAATGGGTTGCTTTTCTCCAAATCAATGCTTTCAGAGCCTTCAAACTTGTTGTGAATATACAATTTTTGGTGAATCGCTGCAATAGAAAGCGGCTCAGTTGTATTTGCCTTCCTTTCCGAACCATCCTCCATACCTTCCGAACTATTGGTAACACAACTTGTTATAAAACATAAATACATCAAGCAGTAAAAAATATTTTTCATCACGAATTTGCCTTAACTATTTAAAATCAAAATTGTTTAACCAAAAGAAAAACAACACCATGTATAAAATAAACCTTCTAATCCTCCTTTTTTCTACCCTCCTCTTTGCCTGCACTTCTTCTACGACCACTGAAGAAGAAACTTCAACTCAACCTTCTGAAATGCTGCAACCAACAGAAAATCAAGAAATGACCACTCCAAAAAGCCCTCAATCATTGGATGCAATTTTCGACCAAATTCGAAAATTTCCCAAAGTGCAAGAACGTTCTAAATACGTGGAAAAACAATCGGATGGTAAGCGAAAATTGGAATTAAAGCTGCAACAAGAACCTTCCGCCAACGACCCTTTTTATTGGATTGAAGCGGGAGAAGACAATGGAAGCAGTTTTGTGCCTCACTTTCAGTTTGCCATTGACGAAAAAACAAAAGAGATTTTTTACTACGATGATTTGTCGGGACAAAAAATCACTCTCGAAGAATGGAACAAAATGAAGGAAATGCCTTTGGAGTAAATGAAAATTGAAAGAAGACAAACTTTTGAAGATGAACACTTCAAAATCCTGTTGCCGATTTTTTATTTTTTTAGCAATTCATTGCTCCACAAACACTTATCGTTTGTCCCGATACATAGTTGGACATATCAGAAGCCAAAAACAAACAAACGTCTGCTACTTCTTCAACGCTGCCAAAACGCTTGAGGGGAATGGATTTGAGATAAGCATCCCGTACTTCGTCTTTGAGTTCGTCGGTCATTTCGGTTGCAATGAACCCAGGAGCAACGGCATTGCAGCGAATGTTGCGTGACCCTAGTTCCTGAGCAATGGATTTGGAAAAGCCAATGATCCCTGCTTTTGAAGCTGCATAGTTTGATTGTCCAGCATTGCCTCTCATTCCTACAATTGAAGTGATGTTGATGATAGAACCTTTACGGGTTTTCATCATCGAGCGAATGCTGTTTTTGGTGAGGTTAAATACAGAATTGAGGTTGGTTTGAATGACCTCATTCCACTGTTTTTCGCTCATTCGCACAATCAAGGTATCACGGGTGATGCCCGCATTGTTCACCAAAATATCTATTGCTCCAAAAGTGCTGATTACATCTTTGCACAAACTTTCCGCCGCTTCAAAATCAGCCGCATCCGATTGATACCCTTTGGCTTCTACGCCATACCCCTTCAATTCTTCCTCCAATGCCTGTGCTTTTTCGACAGATGAATGGTAGGTAAAAGCTACATTAGCCCCCTCCTGTGCAAATTTGACCGCAATGCCACGACCAATGCCTCGTGTTGCGCCCGAAATAAGGGCAGTTTTGTTATCGAGTAATCCCATTAGATTGTTTGATTAAAGATTTGATAAAAATTGATTGTAAGTAGCTTCAATCATGCCACAAAAATACACTATTTTTTTTCTGAAAGAAGGAACTTTTCCTCCCTTAATTATTCCTCACTTTTTCTTTTTTCGTTCTTGGGTTAACTTCGAATAATTTCAGTAGTTTAGCTTCCATGATACCCTCAGTATCGGCAGACTTATTAAACGCGGGATTGTTTTTTGATAGAATCATACCCCAATTATAAGCCTTTTTTTGACTCACATTACAGTTTTTCAGTTTCGTAACACAGATTAAAGGTTTAGATTCCCAGTCAATAAAATGTTTTGTCCTGTATTTAGGCAATAAAACCACATCAAACTTCAAAACGGGCTTGCATGTCTCAAAAAAATACTGTATATTAGCAGTACCACAAATTCATAATGAAAATGACTTGAAAATGAGAACCCTAAAACTCCATTCATTCACTTTAAAACCCCTTCAAATGATGCCTAAATAATACACCAAAACAATCCCCAACCTACACCCGTCTTAGCTTACTTTCTCGCACCGACGTTCAACTGATTGATGTAACATGGAGCTTATTCCATGATTGCGTATGCTGTACCTGTTTTTTTGATGGAATTCGTTTACCCATATCCTCTTTTTACTCCAAAAAAGAGAAGTAGAGGTATCATACTTATTTTTTAACCTTTTTAAAATATACACACTTATGAGAAACAAATTGATAAGACTCCTTTTGGCAGTTATGGCTTTTGGGAGTTTGATGCTGCAATTGCAGGCGCAGGAGGCTGATTATATACCTTTTCCAAAAGAAGGGGCTGTTTGGCATGTTGCAGGTGGAGGCCATATCAATAGTGCTTTTATTAGTTATGGAGTAGTTGGAGATACCCTAATTAACGATATTTTATATGCTAAAATGTACGTGTCACCTACTTTCGATTTTGATATCAGCAACAGTGAATATTTGACTGCTTATCGAGAAAATGAACAAAAACAAGTTTGGGGTATACCTGTAGGCGCAACAGACGAACGATTGATGTATGATTTTTCTTTGCAGAGCGGAGAATCTACTACTGTTTATAATTTCGTATTTGGAGAGTATCAGTATGTAGTTGTTGATTTTATTCGTTTAGAAACCTACATCGGAATAGAAAGGAAAGTATTTGAATTAGATGGATATGTTTGGTATGAAGGAATTGGCAGTGAATTTGGTCCATTAAGAAATACAGCTTTTGTTATAGATGCTACCCAGATTGTAACTTGTGTAGAAGAAAATGATGCCTTAGTTTTTCAAAGCCCATTCGCCATAGAGTGTGATAGTTTGCCTTTGGCGATTGACGATGTACATAGGGCGGATTTATCGGTAAATATTTATCCATCTATTCTTAAATCCAATGACTTACTCAACATCAATTTGTCGGAATACTACAATCACTCCCAAACCTTATTCATCACTAATTATACAGGAAAAGTGGTGTATCAAGTTTCTTTTTCAACTCAAACACTTTCAATACCCATTTCTTTACCCAAAGGCAGCTATTTTGTTTATTCGAAAAGTGATGCTTTTGTTAGTAAGCCTGTTAGGATATTTATTTTTTAACTAATTAAATTACAATGAAATGAAAAAAATATTATTATTAGTTACTCTTTTTCTATTAACATTTTCTATTAACATTTATGCTCAAAATCAAGAGTCATTTGAATGTGTATTTTTGAATAATAATGGAAGTAATGGAATTCCTAAAACACACTACCAGTGCGGTACAAATGCAAATAATTTTATTAATAACATAAACGGTATTACAGATGTAGATAGATTATTCTATGGAAATCTCAATAGTTGGGTTCCTGATAATAATACTGCTATTCGTACAGCACCTGTAAAAACCATTCGTTTGGCGTTTCATATTTTTCAACCTACTACGCCTGACCCAAATTATTTTTTGAATACACAGGTAACCGTAGATTTTATGAATAATGTTGTTGCATATATAAATAATACAAGGTACACTTGCGGCTGGCAATCATCATGTGAACCCTCGGATCCTGTATTGGCTCCTACTCAAGAATTACCTAATTTCGACTCAAAGATTATGTTTGACTTAGGAAGCCCTGGAGAAGAAAGAATATTTTTCTATCAAGATGATATATTAAATCAATCAACTATTTCAAGTACAGCGTGTTTTAACCATATTGCACAAAATAACCCTAATTTCGACATAGATGCCCACTTAAATGTATTTTGGACTCAAGGTACTTATATGACATCAGGCGGTGGAGCAGCAGGTGGGTTAACAGGTGGAGAGTCATTTAGTAATTTAGCAACTAGGGCATTTATTTTCATGTTTACTAATGAAAGCCATGTTAGTTTAGCATCGTTGGCTCATGAACTTGGTCATACTTTAGACTTAAATCATACTTATTTAGGGGGTGGGGCAAGTGCAATTTGTGATAATAATGATGTTGATTATTTAAGTGACATATTCAGTTCCCCTTTATCTTGCCCACATGTAGATGCAAATTGGGATACATTTGATGCTTTTAGTAGTCCCACAGATAATGTAACGAATAATTTAATGGGACAATGGGCTGGCAACCATTACATCTCTCCCATGCAAGCAGGAAAAATGCACCGAGCATTGGCTTTTTCCAATATGAGAAATTATGTAGATGGTTGTCCTTACTCCAATGTTCCATTGGAGATTACAAAAGACGAAACATGGAGTTTTGACATTCGACTATACAGAGATATTATAGTTCGTTCTGGAAACACTTTGACTGTTACCTGCTCCGTTCGCCTCCCTGATAATGCAACAGTGGTTGTCGAACGAGGCGCAAAACTCATCTTAGATGGCGGAAGCATCACCAACGCTTGCGAACCCGACCCTGCCAACGGTATCACAGGAATGTGGGGCGGCATACAGGTATGGGGAAATGCAGCCAATCCGCACTGGAATGGAAACGGACAGCCCATTAGCCCTGCCGAACTATTGGCAACCAATGCAAGCAGCTATCCACAAGCACTGACCGACCATGGAGTCGTTGTATTGACCAATGGCGCACGATTGGAAAACGCAGTGACGGCTATTTCTACCAAAAACGCCAATCAAGATCCTTCTTTTCATGGAGGAATCGTTTATGCAGAAGACAGCGAGTTTTTGAACAATGGTCGAGCAGTGGAGTTTTTGCAGTTTGGGCCTGGTGCTTATCCCTTCAACGCCAGTCGGTTTGAGAACTGTACCTTCCATGTAGATCAAGATTACCACCGAGTAGGGGACTATAGGTTCGTAACTATATGGGATGTGCAATGGGAACAACCCGATCTCAATGCAGTCAATCCTGTATTTACTTTCAATGATTGCCTATTTGAAAGCCCTTTCAATCCTTGGGATGTTGCCAATGGCAAAGTTGCAATGACACATAGAGCCTTGTATGCTTTACACGCAGAGGATGCCCAGTTTTATGTAAACAGCAGCCGTTTTATATGGATGGAGATAGGAGTAGATGCTTGGGGAACGCCCAACCTCTTTAGAGATGTATGGGTGATAGGTGATAACGATTTGACGAACTACGATTTCCACGAAAACCTGTTGGGTATCCACATCAATGGTTTCTTTGAAGCGGACATTCACCATACATCATTCTTAGGACTAACAGAATCCAGTACCAATCAATTGGTATCATCGGGTATCTATTGTTTTGGAGATGATTTATTCGACATTTACGACAACAATTTCCAAAACCTTCATGGAGGTATCTTTTCTGCACGTAGTCAAGGACTTCCAAACGATATTTGGGGAAATACAGTTAGAGATGGCAACTTTGCCATCAGTGCTTTGGGCGACAACAATGGTCTTTTAATTACCTGCAACGATATGGACAGAATGAATTTCGACATTGCAGTTTTAAACGACGGAATGTTTGGTTCTATCAATCCCGTTCAAGGGGGCGGACCTGCTCCTGACGGTTCAGCAGATGCAACCATTGCGGGGAATTTATTCTCCGATTTTGTAACCTGTCCTTTTCCCGATACCCATGTCACCAATGCCAACAATGAAGACAATGCCTATTTTAGGTATATTTTCAGCACAGACAATCTGAGGTGGGTGCCGAGATGTATTACCGACCAAACTTTCCACCCTGTATTCAATTTACAATCCAACATTATTCTTCCAAATGAGGCCAATAGTTACAATGCTTGTAATCCAAATGGTGGGGGCGGTAGTCCACAAGGAGGTCTTCCTATGGGTTTTTACAATCCTTGTACCGATAAACCTTGTTTGGCAGAAATGGCAACGTATATCAATGCCGAAGAACAGCCTTTGAAGGATGGAGATGCTCAAAGTCTGAAAGATGCCATCAACAATGCACCTACAAGTGCTGCTACCAAAGCGGCATTGTTGAATGAAAGTCCTTATCTTTCGGATGAAGTGCTGACAATGGTGGTCAATCAAACAGCTATGGCAGAAAACGATGCCAAAGATGTGTTGATAGCCAATGCACCTCTAAGTCCGTCTGTATGGACAGCAATTGACGACCGACAGCCCACTTTTAGCAGCACTACTATCACAGCAATTCAACAGGCTGCCGACCCGAGAAGCCTTTCAACTCGTCAAGTATTGCAAGATTGGATAGCTACTGTAGCCCACAAACGCAATACTGCCCTCTACGATATGTTGGAAGGTCATGTCCAAACGGACAATTGGACGGCAGCATTGGATTTGTTGCAGTATGAAACGACGGATGAGGCCCATCAATTATCGGTTCGTTTGCATTTGGCAAACAACGACATCAGCAGTGCTGCAAACCTTTTGAATGTCATGCACAGTAATACTTTGGAGAATACTTACTTCAAAGACTTGCAAAACCTCTACATTGCTTTGCAGCAAAATGGCAAAACCTATTTTGACATGACGGCTGCGGAGGAAACAATGGTGCGAAACATCGCCAACTCCAATACCAAAGCTGCTGCAAAAGCGAGAAGTATTTTGACTTTGGTGACAGGCGAAACTTTTGCCTTGTTTATTCCGAGCCTGCCCAATGCTTCGAGCAAGCACTTCAATGGTATATGGGAAAGCCAACAGCGACTATTGACCCTTCAACCGAATCCAAATCGAGGAACAACTTTACTTCAATTGACCGAAGGATTGGTAGGTGAGCAAATCGAAGTAGTCATTTACGACCTTCAAGGCAAACAATGGCAAACACACCGATTTGAACCGAATCAACAAAAACAATGGCTGACGACAAACGATTTGCCCGAAGGCATGTATATTTGTGTACTGAAAGTCAATGGAGAACAGAAAGAACAAGTCAAAATGGTGGTCTTGAAATAATACCTTCTTTTTACTTAAAAAACACCTATTGGGTTTTGTTAAATCTATTTTGGATAATTTGCTCAATAACGTAGGGTTTCGAAACCCTACGTTATTGAGCAAATTAAAGTCCAATGGGTGTTTTGTTTTTTGTAAACCTTTTTTTTGACTCAATAAATGTAAAGCCGTGATTAATAAAGTTTTGTTTTGTATATATATTATTTTACTTTCTTTTCCTACAATTTCTGCTCAAGTAAATACTTTCTCCAATATCATTGATGTTACAGGCCCTGGTGGCTTTTTTACAGATTTACCAGAACAAGTGGTTTGTTTGAAAAGTGGTGATTTTATGATACTGACCCAAAGTCGTTATCCCGATGAAATACATAATCTTGTGGGGGGAATCTCCTTGACAAAAATAGATACAGAAGGAGAGTTGATTTGGAAAAAACTCTATAAATCCCCTACTCCACCTTTATCCCTTCTTCCTGCTAATTGGGGTTTATTGCCTTTACAAGATGGAGGATTTATGATGGCAGGGAGTAGCTATACCGAAACAACCAATGAGGATATGTTTTTGATGCGATTGGATTCTGCGGGCAATGAATTGTGGTTCAAACGGTATGGAGGAAGTCAATGGGAAAGAGGAAGAACATCGGGTATTTTGCAGGGGGAGGACGGAAATATTCTTTTTTTGGCAGAAAAAGGGATTTACAACGATTTGCCTACTTGGGATATATACTTGGTCAACTTTGACAAAAATGGGAAAATGATTTGGGAAAAAACGTATGGAGGAGACCAATTTGAAAGGAGCGTAGGATTTGAATTTGACAAAGATGGAGGTTTGTTGATTGGTGGACACAGCCGCAGTGCACCTGCCGAAATCAATGGAGATGGCATTTTGATTAAAACGGACAGTGAGGGAAATGTGCTTTGGCAGAAACTATTTGGAGGTAGTAGAGAAGAAGGAGCAGTACAGGCTCAAGCTACTCACACCAGAGAAGGATATATAGCGACCGTTTATATAGATACAACTTTGGTGGAAAACCAAGAACCCAAAACCGTGCATTTTACTTATGGCTTGGATGCTCAGGGTGATATTATTTGGGAACGTCATTTTGCTTCCCAAAAATTCAAAGCCCCCGATGATTTTGTAGAATTGGAAGATGGCAGCATTATCATCGTGGGCTTTGATGAAAATGTGCCTCAAATCCCCGATGAAGACAATATTTACAACATCCGAGAATCTTATGGATGGATGGCAAAATTGAGTTCGGAGGGCGAATTGTTGTGGGAAAAACACTTTTATGACGACCGAGCGATTACCCCTGTGATGGGTTTTAGAGATGTGGAACTGACCCTTGATGGAGGTTTGATCATGACAGGACAGATTTGGAACCGAAACGAGGTATATGTAGAAGAGTTGGACAGTTTGTTTGTCATTTTCAACCGAGATATATGGGTGGTCAAAACCGATTTAGATGGCTGTATGTATCCTGATTGTGGTGACAATGATGTTGTATATGTCGACATTCCCGACCTTTCCCCTTCGGTTCTTACCGCTTCCGAAGTTCCTCTTTTTCAGGTATTTCCCAATCCTACTCGACACCAAACACAGTTGTATTTTCCCAACACGAATCTATTGAAAGGGAAAGAAGTGGTGTTGGAAGTGTTTGATTTGCAGGGGCGTTTGGTTTTTGAACAAGAACTGCTAGGTGGAAAGGAACGCTCTTTTTGGGAATTGGCCGTTTCGGATTGGAGGCGAGGAATGTATGTGCTGCAATTGAAGGTCGAAGGGGAAGTAGCAGCGACGCAGCGATTGGTGGTGGAATAGGTGGTCGACTTAGAATTTTAGGCTACAAAAGTTTACAAAATTTTTGGGTTCTTTGACAATTTTTGGAAGGGCTACAGACTTCGGAAGTTTCATTTTATAAGAGATTAATTTTTAGCGAAATAGTTTGTTAATTTTTTAAACGGCAAACTTCCGAAGTCTCAAATCACAGATTTTGTCAAAGAACCAACTTTTGTGGTCTGTGTGCTAAAATTTTTTGTGTTCAATCCGCTTTTATCTCTCTCAGTTCCGTCTTTCTCTGATGGCTCACCTCTACTTCTTCCACTTGATTTGGGAGTTTAGAACTGATACCTTGTTGTACCTGTTCGGGTGAATAGCGATTGATGTCAAATTGCGGAATGTGCGTTCCCAAAACCCTACCATACGGTTTTAGGCTTTCGATATTGTCAAAAACCATTTTCATCACTGCAATGATTGGCACCGACAAAATCATGCCTGCAATGCCCCACAATGCACTACCAGCTAAAAGTGTGACAATCACCACCAAAGGATTCAAACTTACTTTTGTACCCATCACAAAAGGCGTAATAAAGTTCCCTTCCAAAAACTGGATAGTGCCATAAACTGCAATCACACCAATAGGAGCCCAAAAAGCATCGCCCGTCAGCAAGGCATAAAGCGCAGTAATAAAACCACCCATAAACACGCCAAAATAGGGAATGATACACAACAAAGCACTCACGCAGCCAAAAAATACAGCATATTTAATTCCTACAATCAATAAACCAATGCTATTGAGGGCTGCAATAATAAGAATGACCAAAAACAAACCACCTACATAGTTTTGTACCACACTTTTGATTTCACTCAAAATTTTCTCTGTCAAGGTCATTTTGTTGGCAGGAGAAATTTCGATGATGAAATTCCTGAAAATCTTGTGGTAGTAGGTCATAAAGAAAATGTAAATCGGAACAAGTGCAGCATAAAACAAAATATTGGTCGTAGTGCTAATCGTGCCTCGAACAATGGAGGTTCCTGTACTAAACAAATTGACCATATTATCCCTCAAAATATCCAATTGGCTTTCTGATGTGATGGCAAATTTATCTTCAATAAAATCTTGAATATCAAGCAAAAGATTTTCAAACTTATTGATGAGGGTAGGAATTTCGGTGATGAAACTATTGAGCTGTGCGCCAATCAAAATGATAAGTAACACAATAATAGATATAACAATGAACATTGAACTGAAAATGGCCAAACCTTCTGGAAATCCTAATTTCTCAAACTTTTGTACGAGAGGGTAAATAGCGAAAGCAATGATACTCGCCAGAAGGATGGGTATAAAAATGGTGCTCCCCATATATAGTATCATAGTGAGGGCAAGAAAGCCAAGCATCAAGTTGGCAAAATGAGTTGACCAGTAAGTGCTTCTGTTCATAAATATAGGGTTAATAGAGAGATACAACCATTTCACCTCTCTGATACTATAAAGGTTTTTCTACTTAATTAGTTCATTTTATGCCTTCATAGTTTAATTAAGCAACAAAAATAGTGCTATAAGTCTTTAAATAACTAATTTTGTACCTGTTTATTACTTCAAATAACAAAAACGATGCTGGATAAATTACAAGCCATCAAACAGCGATGGGAAGATATTGGGCAACAGCTAATAGATCCCGAAGCCATGAATGACATGAAGCGGTATGCTCAAATGGGGAAAGACTACAAAGAATTGCAGGTGTTTGTAGATGTGTATGAAAAATATAGTGATTTATTGAGTAATATTAAGAATAACAAACAAATCATACAAACAACCGATGATCCAGAATTTAAAGAAATGGCCAAAATGGAGTTGGATGAATTGTTGGAAGAACAATCCAAAATGGACGAGGAAATCAAATATTTGCTCATTCCCAAAGACCCCGAAGACTCCAAAAATGCGGTACTTGAAATTCGTGCTGGAACAGGAGGTGATGAAGCGTCAATTTTTGCAGGAGATTTGTTTAGAATGTACCAACGGTACAGCGAAACAAAGGGTTGGAAACTGGATTTGGTCAGTTTGAGTGAAAACCAAATCGGAGGTTACAAAGAGATTGTCGCAAAAATAGATGGTGACAATGTATATGGCACACTCAAATACGAATCAGGTGTTCACCGTGTTCAGCGAGTTCCCGTCACTGAATCACAAGGAAGAGTACACACTTCGGCCGCATCCGTAGCCGTATTGCCTGAAGCCGATGAAGTAGATGTAGATGTCAATCCTGCCGATTTGAGGGTAGATACTTACAGGGCATCTGGAGCGGGTGGACAGCACGTAAACAAGACAGAATCAGCCGTTCGCATCACCCACATTCCCACAGGAATAGTGGTAGAATGTCAAGATGAACGTTCGCAAATGCGAAACCGTGAGAAAGCAATGGAAGTGTTGCGTACACGTATCTACGAGAGAGAATACCAAAAACACATGGATGCCATAGCAAGTGAGCGAAAAACTTTGGTTTCGACAGGTGACCGTTCTGCAAAAATTCGCACCTACAATTATCCGCAAGGTCGAGTGACCGACCACCGAATCAAATTGACTTTATACAATTTAGATAGCATCATGAATGGTGATGTTCAGCATATTATTGACCAATTACAGATTGCAGAAAATGCAGAGAAATTGAAGTCAGGAGAATCTTTTTAATAATATAGGTTGAAAACAAAAACGTAGAAGTTTCATTTTATAATTTTACAGCCTAAAACACAACAGTAAAAAAATCATTTAACGAATATGAGTATGGAACAAATGGCTGCTGAGGCAGTGCAAGAAAAATTTTCTAAAGACAACATTCAGATTTTACTTTTGGAACGTATCCATCCAATTGCATTAGAAACCTTCAATGCCGCAGGTTACAGCAATGTAGAACTACTGGATAGAGCTTTGTCGGAAGAAGAATTGATTGAAAAAATAAAATCGGTTCGCCTAATTGGAATTCGCTCTAAATCTCAGATTACGGCAAAGGTATTGGAACACGCCAAAAAACTATTGGGCATTGGCTGTTTTTGTATTGGAACCAATCAAGTGGATTTGGAAACAGCTACTCAAGACGGCGTAGCAGTATTTAATTCGCCTTATAGCAACACCCGTTCGGTGGCAGAATTGGTGATTGCAGAAACGGTGATGTTGATGCGTGGAATTCCCGAAAAAAGTACAGCTGCACACGAAGGTCGCTGGCTCAAACAAGCAGAGGGGAGTTTTGAAGTGCGTGGTAAAACAATGGGAATCATCGGATACGGCCATATTGGTTCGCAGGTCAGTGTGTTGGCTGAATCTATGGGTTTGAAGGTTTTATACTACGATATCGTTCCTAAATTACCTTTGGGAAATGCAGAACCTGTTGATACATTGGAAGAATTGTTGAACCGTTCGGATGTGGTGACACTTCACGTACCAGCTACTTCAATGACCAAAAATATGTTCAGGGCAGAGCAAATTGCTCAGATGAAAAAAGGTGCTTTCCTTATCAATTTGAGTCGAGGTACGGTTGTTGATATTGAAGCCTTGAAAGTTGCTTTGGACGAAAAGTACCTTGCAGGAGCTGCAATTGATGTGTTTCCATTGGAACCCAAAGAAGACGGTGAACTTTTCCGCTCACCACTTCAAGGGCTTCCAAATGTAATCTTGACTCCTCATATCGGTGGTTCGACCGAAGAAGCGCAGGTAAACATCGGTAAGGATGCGGCAAACAAACTCATTAATTACCTTGAAAAAGGCACAACAGTTGGTTCTCACACCATTCCCGAATTGAGCTTGACCCCCTACAAAAATGCCCACCGTATATTGAATGTTCACCACAACGTGCCAGGTGTTTTGAGTGAAATCAACGGCAAAATGTCGGAGCATGGCATCAATATTTTGGGACAGCACTTAGCGACTAATGATAAGATTGGTTATGTTGTAATTGATGTTGCCAAATCAGGTTCACACAAGGCATTGAAGGAAATCAAAAAGATCAAACATACAATTCAAGCAAGAATATTGTATTAGTCTCTTGTGTATAAATTGAGAATTAAAAGGCCTTTATGGATATTTGGATATCTATAAAGGCTTTTTTATATCAAGCCCCTCGACTTCAATTCCAAATACTTATTAATCGTGTTCACCGTCAAATTTTGGGGGCTTGTCAAAATTGCTTGAATGCCGTGTAGCTGCAATTCCTTCACAATCTGTCGTTTCTCGAAGGGAAACTTTTCGGCAATGGTTTTTTGGTAGGATTGAACCATTGACCAAAGATGAGTGTTTTTAATTTCTACAGGTTAAAATCTATTAAAATGATTAACAAATCAACAGCTTACAAGCATATCTATTTGCAAAAAAGTGGACAAGCTTACATTGAAGGAACAAGAACCAAAGTCACTGAACTTATAGTAGAAAAACTGGCTTATGGTTGGGATGCAGAAGCATTGTCATTACAGCATGATTATTTGACTTTAGGACAAATCTATTCTGCATTGGCATTTTATTATGACCATCAAAAGGAGATGGATGAAAGTATTCAACAGGATTTGAAAGTCTTCGATAGAATGGCAAAGAATGTGAAAGAAAGTCCTTTGGTGACTAAGCTTAAATCAGCAAAAACATGGTAGGTTTCTATATGGATGTTCATATTCCAAGAGCAATTACCAATGGTTTGCGAATCAGAGGAGTTGATGTTTTGACTGCACAGGAAGACAATGCAACAACTATGGAGGATGCTAAAATTTTAGATAGAGCAGGAGTTTTAAATCGTATCGTATTTTCATTTGACAACGATTTTCTCAAAGAGGCACATAGCAGACAAATGGAGGGCTTTAATTTTGTAGGTGTTGTCTATGCACATGCTTTGAGGGTTACTGTTGGAGAATGTGTGAGGGATTTAGAATTAATAGCTGAATTGGCAACACTTGAAGAAATGGAAAATCAAGTAGTTTATTTGCCCTTATAGAATGATTAAATCAATCCCCTCGACTTCAATTCCAAATATTTATTAATCGTATTCACCGTCAAATTTTGCGGACTCGTCAAAATCGCTTGAATGCCGTGTAGCTGCAATTCCTTTACAATCTGTCGTTTCTCAAAAGCAAACTTTTCGGCAATGGTTCTGACTCATGGATATTTTTAGTGGAGCAGTTAAAGACTTTTGTAGTTTTCTTTTGAGAGTATACTGATTTTCAAACATTCCATATCTTTAAGAATAAACTACAAAAGTCTCATTCCACTAAAATCTTCGATGAACCATGGTTCTTTTATAGGAATGAGCTAACTTATTGAACCAATGAATGATCTTGACTGTTTGATGAAAGTAATAGCAATTTAATAAATAACAATGAATACTTTCCAAAATATACAACCGATTCTTACAGACCTAAAGCAATCATTACAAACATTGTATGGAGAACGTTTGGCTTCACTGATTCTTTTTGGCTCTTATGCCCGAAACGAGGCACGAGAAGACTCTGATATTGACATATTGATGGTATTAAACGATGACGAAATTGCTCCTTTTACCGAAATTGACAAAATTAGTGACATTACTTTTCAACTGCTATTGGACAAAGGAAAAGTCATTCAAGTAGTACCTACCAACAAAGATAAATATGAACATCAATTGAATCCATTGTATATACAAATCAGAAAACAGGGCATATTGTTATGACAAATACTTACGTTATTTTGATTTCTAAAGCTCAAGAAAACCTTGAAGATGCAACTTTTCTTTATGAAGAAAGAGGTAGTAAGGAATCGGCTGTTTCACGGACATACTATTCGATGTATTATGCAACGGAGGCTACTTTGCTCACCAAAGGAGTAGTCGCTCATTCTCATAGTGGGCAAATTGCTCAATTTAGTTTGCACTTTATCAAGACAAATGAAATACCCCTCGAATATGGCAAAATGTTGGGCAAAGCATTGGAAAAAGACAATTGTGTGATTATGAGATTGAAGCAAATATTTCAGATATTGAGGTAGAACAAATTTTAGAGGATGCTAAATTATACATTGAGTTTCTTAAGAAATTTCTGGAGGATAGAGGTTTCTTGTAAAAAATAAGTCAAACAAAACTCTCCGCCTCTTCATCTCTGCGTTCAAACTCCAAAACCGCAAAAGAAAAACCTCTGTGCCTCCGAGCCTCAAATCAATCCCCTCGACTTCAATTCCAAATACTTATTAATCGTATTCACCGTCAAATTTTGCGGACTTGTCAAAATTGCTTGAATGCCGTGTAGCTGCAATTCCTTCACAATCTGTCGTTTCTCAAAAGCAAACTTTTCGGCAATGGTTTTTTGGTAAATCGGTAGAACACCATCGGCAGGAGCTTCAAGAAGTTCCTTAAGTTCGGTGTTTTCGAAGAAAATCACCACCACCAAATGCCTTTTGGCAATTTTGCGGATAGAAGGAAGTTGCCTTTGAAGGGCAGAAAGGCTCTCAAAATTGGTAAACAAAAGTAGGAGACTTCGGCGGTTGATTTTGTGGCGGATATTGGCGTAGAGTTTTTCGTAGTCCGACTCCAAAAAGCGGGTTTGTAGGTTGAACAAACCCTCTTGAATCGTCCGCATTTGCCGCATTTGATTTTTGGCGGGGAGGAGAATGCCCATTTTTTCGGCAAAAGTCACCAAGCCCGCTTTGTCGCCCTTTTTGATGGCAATGTTGGAAATCACCAAACTCGCATTGACAGCATAATCCAAAAGTGACATCCCTTCAAAGGGCATTTTCATGACACGTCCACTGTCAATAATCGAGAAAATTTGCTGCGATTTTTCGTCTTGAAATTGATTCACCATCAACTGATTGCGCCGAGCAGTTGCCTTCCAATTGATGATGCGGTAATCGTCGCCCATCACATATTCTTTGATTTGCTCAAACTCCATGCTGTGACCAATACGGCGTATTTTTTTGATGCCGTATTCCAGTTTTTGGTTAGAAAAGGCAATCAACTCAAATTTTCGCATTTGCAGAAATGAAGGATAAACAGGCACCATTTTATCCGCCGAAAAAACATAGCGTCGGTTGACAAGCGATAGGGGAGAAGCCACCAACACATTGAGCGCACCAAAATGATACTCACCTCTTTCGGTCGGTCGGAGTTGATAGACAATGCTTTTTGAAGCCGCTGTTTTCAGATTTTCGATGAATGAAACATCCCGTCTTTGAAACTGAAAAGGCAGTTCGTCAATGATTTGGGTTTGTATGTTGAAGGGATAGTAGTTTTCGAGGTAAATGTGGACATCATTTTGGTCGCCATTGGAGAACAATTCGGGCGTTTCTCGATAGCCAAAAAGTCCCTTTTTGATTCGGTACAACAATGTCATGTCTATCAGCAATCCCAAAACCAAAGCAAATACTGCGAGTTTGGCTATACCCAAGAGCGCAGGATAGGAGTAGGCGAGCATAAATAGCAGCACCACTAAACCGAGTAGTACAAAAAAACGTTGGTGAATAAACAAGCTTTTAAAAAATGAAAGCATGGTTTTGGTTTTTAGCACAAAAGGCGTTATTTTAGCGACCAACTAAATTTATTTACAAGAATGGGTCAAGTTATCACTTTTAGCAACCACAAAGGCGGTGTAGGTAAAACTACTTCGACGGTCAATGTTGGGGTTGCACTATCCGAAATGGGGCAAAAAGTCTTGTTGATTGATTTAGACCCACAAGCGAATTTAACGCAAAGTTTTGGTATCACCAAAGTCAACTTCAATATCTACGAATCACTCATTGGTCGCTATGAACTTCGATGGACTTCCATCACCGAAAATTTGGATGTTGTGCCTTCCACTTTAGACCTTTCGGGAGCCGAAACAGAATTGGTTTCAGAACCGGGGAGGGAGTTTATTTTGAAGGAGCTGATAGAAGCTATCAGAGATCAATACGATTTTGTATTGATAGATACACCTCCTTCTTTGGGGTTGCTGACTGTCAATGCTTTGACGGCAGCTGATGCGGTGTATATTCCCCTTCAAGCGGAATATTTAGCATTGCAGGGATTGACCAAATTGACATCGGTTATTCGCAAAATCCAGAAAAGACTCAATCGAAATTTGCAGCTTGGAGGGGTATTTCTTACCCAATACGATAGCCGAAAAATACTGAACCGAGAAGTAGCCGAAATGGTTTCTAACTACTTCAAAGACAAAGTATTCAAAACCAAAATTCGGGATAATGTGGCATTGGCAGAAGCTCCCTCTTTGGGCAAAGACATCTTCAACTACAACAACAAAAGCAATGGCGCAAAAGATTATATGAATCTATCGAAGGAGATTTTGAAGCGAAATCAGTAGGTTTACTTTGAATAAACTTCCCCTTTGTACACAAAGACTTCGGAAGTTTTACTTTAGAAGAGGATAGCCTTGAGGGAAATAACTTTTGATTTTTTAAAAGGCAAACTTCCGAAGTCTCACACCATAAATTTTGACAGACGACGGTTTTATTTCGGATATACCTCTCCTTTCACCGCCCTCATTGTGTTTT
The DNA here is from genome assembly GCA_041392475.1 of Chitinophagales bacterium. Taxonomy (NCBI): domain Bacteria; kingdom Pseudomonadati; phylum Bacteroidota; class Chitinophagia; order Chitinophagales; species Chitinophagales bacterium. The sequence continues at coordinate 1,276,398 of JAWKLZ010000003.1, forward strand.
TAATCAACGAAATAACGGTCATTGGCCCAACACCTCCAGGAACAGGAGTAATCGCACTACATTTTGGAGCGACCTCGCTGTATTTCACATCACCCGCCAATCTATAGCCACTTTTTTTAGAAGCATCTGCCACACGAGTTGTACCCACGTCAATAATGACCACCCCTTCTTTCACCATATCGGCAGTCACATATTCGGGAATCCCCAAAGCCACAATCAAAATATCGGCGTTCAAGGTGTGTTTCTTCAAATCTTTCGTTCGGCTGTGACAAACCGTCACCGTTGCATTGCCGGGATAACCATTGTTTGACATCAAAATGCTCACAGGTCGGCCCACAATATTGCTGCGGCCCAAAACTACACACTCTTTGCCTTGTGTTTCAATTTGATAATGCTCCAAAATCTGCATGATGCCATAAGGCGTAGCGGGTAAAAAACAAGGCACATTTTGCGCCATCCGACCTACGTTGATAGAATGAAAACCGTCCACATCTTTGCGGTGGTCAATCGCTTCAATCACCTTGTCCACGTCAATGTGTTTGGGAAGCGGCAATTGAACAATAAAGCCGTCAATATCTGCATCATTGTTGAGTCTTTCGACTTCACTCAATAGTGCTTCCTCCGAAATTGTGTCAACATGTTTGACCAATGAAGATTTAATCCCCAATTGCTCACACATACGTACTTTATGCCCCACATACGTTTCACTCGCTCCATCACTACCCACCAAAATGACTGCCAAATGCGGCTGTTTGCCACCGCTTGCCACCCATTCTGCTACTTCTTCTTTTACTTGTGCCTGTATGATTTTGGAAAGATCTTTTCCACTAAGAATTTGCATATCTTTTTAGTGTTAATATGTTAAGGTTTTGCGGTGTTAATGTGTTAAGGTTGTTTGTATTGGTGTTTTGAATTTTTAAATATCAAATATCAAACCTCCCTAATCATCATTCAACTTCAATACCGCCATAAATGCCTTTTGAGGAACTTCAATGTTCCCAATTTGGCGCATTTTTTTCTTACCCTTCTTTTGTTTCTCCAGCAGTTTTCGCTTACGAGTAATATCCCCACCATAACACTTTGCAGTCACATCCTTACGCAAAGCACTGATGGTTTCACGAGCAATCACCTTTGCACCAATTGCAGCTTGAATCGCAATCATAAATTGGTGTCGGGTAAGTAATTCCTTCAATTTGACACACAGTTTACGTCCCAATTCGTAGGCTTTAGAACGGTGAATCAAAGCTGAAAAAGCATCTACTTTCTCCCCATTCAACAGAATATCCATTTTCACCAAATCAGCTGGGCGGTAGTCATCCATTTGATAATCAAATGACGCATAGCCGCGAGAAATGGACTTCAATCGGTCATAAAAATCAAAAACGATTTCGGCAAGAGGGAGGTCAAAACTCAATTCTACCCGAGTTTCGGACAAGTAAATTTGATTCTTCAATTCCCCCCGTTTTTCGATACAAAGCGTCATAATACGCCCAATGTATTCGGGTTTGGTGATGACCTGAGCAGAAATAAAAGGTTCTTCGATATGATCGACCAGAGTAGGGTCAGGCATGTCGGTTGGATTGTTGATAGGAAATCGCTCACCCTTCCTGTCTAAATAAAAATAGCTCACGTTTGGAACAGTGGTAATCACTGTCATATCAAACTCTCGCTCCAAGCGTTCTTGCACGATTTCGAGGTGCAACATACCCAAAAAACCACATCTAAAGCCGAATCCCAAAGCCAAGGAAGTTTCAGGCTCATAGACCAAAGAAGCATCATTGAGTTGCAACTTCTCGAGAGAATCCCTCAAATCTTCATAGTCTTCGGTATCCATCGGATAAATACCTGCAAATACCATTGGTTTTACATCCTCAAATCCTTGAATAGAAGGGGCAGGGTCATTTTCGTGGGTAATCGTATCTCCGACCTTGATTTCTCTTGATTCCTTGATTCCTGTAACTATATAGCCAACATCACCTGCCAACAATTCCTTTTTAGGTTCCAAATCCAAGCGTAAAATTCCTATTTCATTTGCTTCATAAGCCTTACCTGTATTCACAAATTTGACGGAATCGCCTTTCTTTAGCTTTCCGTTCAAGATACGGAAATAGGCAATCACTCCCCGATAGGAATTGAACATTGAATCAAAAATCAATGCCTGCAATGGTGCATCAACATCTCCCTTTGGAGGTGGAATCCTATTGATAATGGCATCAAAAATGGCATGGACATTTTCGCCTGTTTTGGCACTTACAGGAATGATATCCTCCAAATTACAACCAATCAAATCAATAATTTGGTCGGACACTTCCTCAATCATTGCCCCGGGCATATCGATTTTATTGAGAATCGGAATGATTTCTAAGTCTTGCTCAATGGCCAAATAAAGATTGGAAATAGTTTGTGCCTGAATCCCTTGTGCGGCATCTACCAACAACAATGCTCCTTCACATGCTGCAATTGCTCTCGACACTTCATAAGAAAAGTCGACGTGACCCGGTGTGTCAATCAAATTGAATACATAGGGTTGTCCATTATGAATATAATCCATCTGAACAGCATGACTTTTAATCGTGATACCCCGTTCTCGCTCCAAATCCATATTGTCAAGGAGTTGGGCTTTCATGTCACGCTGCGCCACAGCGGAGGTAATTTCTATCAACCGATCTGCCAAAGTACTTTTGCCATGGTCAATATGTGCTATAATGCTAAAATTTCTAATATGTTTCATACGTTCTGCAAAATTACGTAATTTTCGTGTTTTTGTAGGTTTTAGGAGTTTATTTAGTTTTGTAGAAAACAGGTTTTGTTGGTATTTGATGCAAATTAGTTGAAATTTGGGGTTTTAAATCAAAATAGTATGTTCGTAAAATTCTTACTCATTGCCAGTCTTTTCTTCTTCAATTACTGCAACAACCCTTCAACTGAGGCAAATGTTCATTCTACAAAGAACAAACAAGAAGGTATTTTTCCAAACGAAAAAGGAATACTACTACTGCAAAAGTTACAGGAAAACTATAAGCCTCATCAAGTATTGTCTTATGGTGAATGTAGGGATGTGTTGTTCAAAGAAACGGCACGTTACCAACAAGATAGGCTGGTTTGTATTTACACAGGCTATGGCATTTGGTTGGATCCGAGACAAGATCCAAGTACCAACGCCTATGAACAGGGTATTAATTGTGAACACACATGGCCGCAAAGCATGGGTGCAAAAGGACAAGCAAAGAGCGATATGCACCACCTTTTTCCAACGAGAGAAGGTGTAAATGCGGCACGCAGCAACCATCCTTTTGGCGAAATTCCTGACGAAGAAACAGATAGATGGTATTTAGTGGATCAAATACAAAATGATATTCCAACCAAAAATATTGACGCATACAGCGAATTGGACAGTGATTCGGGGTATTTTGAACCCAAAGAAGACGTGAAAGGTGACATTGCGAGGGCGATGTTTTATTTCTACACCATGTATCACGACCAAAGTGGCTTCAATGAGGCATTTTTTGAAGGACAAAAAAGTACTTTATTGCAGTGGCACATTGCAGACCCTGTGGATGATTTTGAAGCGCATCGCAATCGATTCATTTCTAAGTATCAAGATGGTAAGGTGAATCCATTTATTGAGGATACAACGTTGGTGAGGAGGGTGTTTTTTGATTAAAAAATATTGTTCTTTGACAAAATCTGTGATTTGAGACTTCGGAAGTTTGCCGCTTACAAAATCAAAAAACTATTTCGCTAAAAATTAACCTCTTATAAAATGAAACTTCCGAAGTCTTTATTGCTTCCACAAAAATTGTCACAGAACCAAAAATATTCATCTTTAGTTTTCCTCCTTCAACTTCTTCAACGCTTCCTTATCCACCTTCTTTAATTTCGCCACAATCGAATCATAGGAGTGGTCAATCAACTTCAAAATCATTTCATCCGACACATCTGATTCTTCAATAGTGACGGTGTTCCAATGGGTTTTGTTCATGTGGTAGCCTGCCTTAATACCCTCATACTCATCCCTCAACTCCAATGCCCAATCAGGGACGCACTTCAGATTCATGGTAGCAGGTACAGCATCCAAAGCCAGGAGTGCGTACATTTTGTTCATGACTTTAAATACCAGTACTCCTTCTCCAAAAGGCATTGCCTCAGTTGTTCCTTTTTTTGATAGGCAGTAATTCCTTGCTTGTTCGACATTCATTGGAATTGATTTTGAGTTAGATATCATTCAAAATTTTTTAAACAGCAAAAGCCCTCAGTTTTTTAGTCACTGAGGGCTTTTGTGTAAAAAAATAATAACAAACCTTTTCCACAATGGATTTTCGGTGTTGTTCGATTATTTTTTAACGTATCTTTTTTCTTGAATACGTGCTTTCTTACCTGTCAATTCACGTAAGTAAAACAATCGTGCTCGGCGAACTTTACCAAACTTGTTCACTTCAATTTTTTCGATGTTAGGCGAATAAATAGGGAAAATACGCTCTACACCTATGCCGCTAGATATTTTTCTGACAGTGAATGTACGTTTGGGGTTGCTTTTGCCTCCTCTTATTTGTATGACATTGCCTCTAAAAGGCTGAACTCTTACTTTCTCACCTTCTCTAATGCGATAGTAAACTGTTACATTGTCTCCTGCACTAAATTCGGGAATGGTGGACTTGTCAATCAATTCGTCCTCTATGGTTCTTAAAATATCCATTTTTTTATCGTTTTAGCCGTTGTTTTCAAATGCGCCTGCAAAAGTACAAAAAAAATGATTAGTAGGTCGAATACTTTACAAATTCGATGCACTATTTTAACGGTTTCATTAGTGCTATCCTTTTTTCTTATCTATATTTGCCCTTTACTTAATTAAACAAGCACTATGAAATACAAACTTCATCGAGAAGGACGATATATTTTAATCGGTTGGGCAATTGGATTGTTACTTCTCAACATTCTACTTCAATATGCCTTTTCAATTCCTGATTGGATTACAACGAGTGTTTTGATTTTCTCTATTGTACTCTATTTAGGTATGTTGTCTTTTTTTCGTATTCCGCAGTTAGTCATGGAGTATTTCGACAATGCTTTGGTGATTGCGCCTGCTGAAGGCAAAATTGTGGTCATTGAAGAAGTAGAAGAGAAAGAATACTTCAAAGACCGTCGTATTCAAGTATCCATCTTTATGTCACCTGCTAATGTGCATGTCAATCGCAGTCCCATCAGTGGCACAGTGAAATATACCAAATACCATCCTGGTGCGTATTTAGTAGCTTGGCATCCTAAATCTTCTGAACTCAACGAGCGTTTTACCAGTGTTATCGAATCGGCTGATTCTGAAATCGAAGTATTGGTGCGTCAAATTGCAGGTAAATTGGCTCGAAAAATTTCCAACTATCTAACAGAAGGTACTGATATTGAGCAAGGTGAAGAATTGGGGTTCATTAAGTTTGGTTCACGAGTAGATATATTTTTGCCTTTGGATGCAGAGATTAAAGTGAGCTTGAACCAAAAAGTAAAGGGAGGGGAAACGGTGATTGCAGAATTGAAGTAAAAACTGTGAAAACTCAAATACAAACGATAAGCTAAAATACAAAGTCAGCCAAAGTTTGGCGTTGAATTAAAAACTTGAGCTTGAAGAATTCTATATTTTATGTCAAAAGGAAAACTCGAAAAATTCTCCGAAATTTCGGAAATGCCACATGTATTTCAAAACGTCAATTGGCGAATTCCTACGCTTCAAAACCACAAAGGCGAGGATGTGTTGATGAAAGGCAAATGGCACAGTGATTTTTTTCAGAACGATAACCCTTTAATTCTGGAATTGGCCTGCGGTTATGGTGAATATACTATGGCGATTGCAGCCCGCTATCCTGATTTGAATGTCATTGGGATTGATGTAAAAGGCAATCGAATATGGAGAGGCGCAAAATATGTATTGGATGAAGGCCTGAAAAATGCAGCTTTTATACGGACACAAATCGAACAACTGACCGATTATTTTGATGCCGAAGAAGTGAGTGAAATTTGGCTCACCTTTCCCGATCCTCGCAAAGAGCAGCGAAGAGCACACAAACGTCTGACGGCACCTCGATATCTTCACCTTTATCGGCAAATTCTTCAAAAAGAAGGCTTTGTTCATCTCAAAACCGATAGCACCTTGCTCTACGAATATTCTTTGGAATCTTTAGAGCAAGACAATTGCAAGGTTGTGGCACATCATCGAGATGTGTATGCTGACAATTTGGCTCAGAATTTGGCTGCCAATGACCGCAATTATCAACTCGCAACAAGCGTGAAAACCCGCTATGAAAAAATTCATTCCGAGATGGGAGAAACGATTAAGTATGTTCGGTTTCGGGTGTAAATGGAAGAAAAATTAGAATAAACTTCAAAAGCCTTCAACCTCATATTTTGCCAAAGAACTCAACACCGAGCAGCTATAATTGTGACAATATTTTTTTCGCCTTTGAGTAGTGAATATTGTGAGTCGCTATTTGCAGCAAATATTCTTTTGTTTTTTCAGTATTCCCTTGCTTCAAATAAGCCAAAGCCAAATACCAGTTTTTGTCAGCCTCCCCCAATGCCTCAAACAGGCGTATCGCTTTGTCAAATGAATCTCGTTCTATTTCCTTGTCAGGTTGCTTCAATTCTAAATAGGCAATGCCTGTATATCTTTTCACCTCATTGTCGTCTTGATGTGTGCTCAAATAACTTTCAAAAGCTTCAATGGCAACGGTGTATTTTCCTTGATTGAAGGCTTGCGCTCCTTTCGACAATACATCTTCTGCGTTTCCTTTGGTACTGAAAGAGGCTTTTTTATCCACTTCAATGTTGCTGGCATAAAGGACTTCAAGAGAAGGTTGCTTGAAAAAAGGAGAGATAAAAAAGGCTATTGCCAAAACAGCCGCAATCGCCGCAACTATCCACAAACGTCTGGAAGTCTCAGAGATAGATTTTGGAAGAGTAGTATTAGTTGATTTTGGAGTGCTGGTAGAAGTTGCTTTATGACTCACCTTCAATGACTCACCTTCCAAATCTTTTTTGTACGCTTCACTCAATTCCTTAAAGGTTTTTTCGAGTTCCACTTGTTCTCCCAACAATTGAAGGTAAGTTGTCAAATCTTCGTAGATGGATTCATCTGCGTATTCCATTAATTCGGCTGCCAAGTCTTTATCCACAACCAACTGCGCTTCAAAAGCCTCCAATTCTGCCCCTTTCAACTCGTGATTCAAATATTTACCAATGGTTTCCACCCGTTGGTAATCTGCCACTTCTTCTGCAAAAGTCGCATCCGATTGAAGCCGTTCTTCAAATTGTTGTAAGACTTCACCTTTCAGGTCTCCTCTCCAATAAGCTGCTATTAACTGTAAAGTATCCATCATTGCCTATATTTCTTTTATATTATTCGTTGATTGGTAGTTAATGGTTAGTAGTAATGATTTTTTAATATATATGATACGTTTAACGTAAATGATTAAGAAAGTTATTCACCAATCACTACAACATTTGTTTCTTCAAGTTCTTCAAACACCGAACTTTATGTGCTGCCACATAATTGGCACTAATGCCCAATATGGGAGCAATCTCTCGTGGCTTTTGGTTTTTCCAATACGTTAGTTGCAGAATTTTTTGGCATATTTCACTCAGTCCTTTTAGTTGTTGGAGTAGTTTATTGAGTCTTTTTTGGTCTTGATTGATTTCTTCTTCAATGGTGGGATTAAAAGAATCTTGGTTGTTATCCTTATATGCCTTCAATTCGCTTTTTATGACACTTTCTTGTTGCCTTCGCTTCAATTCTTTGAACCACAAACTGCGGTAGAAGGGATACAAAAAGCCGCCAAAGGGTACGGTCAAAATAAATTCTGGTCTTTTGCGAATATACAAAGTGATTGCTTTCAAACTTTCTTGAAAAATATCTAACGCATCTTCTACTGTGCCATTGTTTTTTTGTACAAACCCTATACACTCTTTCATAAAATACTGATAGACAGCTTTTATTCCCTCTCGATTGTTCTCCAATAATGCTTGAATAAATTGATGGTCGGAATGAGATTTTGATTGCATAATTGATATTTTTCTTAAAAATAGTTTTTTTTTTGGAATGAGGGTGTCATAAAATTGAAGTGCGAGGCATATAAGGGTGTTACAACGAAAATGTGACATTATTTTTAATCACTTAAAAAAAATTCAAATGAAAACCTCAAAATTATTAAACATCCTTATTTTTAGTTTATTTCTCCTAAGTTCCAACACTTACGCTCAACGCTTTTCCAGAGGAAATCCCTCTAAAGTTGGTACAATCAGCGACGTTAGCCTTCAGGAAGACACTCCTAGTATTGCGAAACAAAAAAACTCATGGTTGGTCAATGGCCTAAAAATGAGTGAATCAGATCAAGAATCTTTGCTGAAGCTTTTGGAACAGGCAGATGAGAAGAATTACCGCTTTACCATCAATTCTCGTAACAAACAACAAACTTATGGAAGTTTGGATTTAGGTAGCATCCGAATGACCAAAAAAGGAAGCTCTAATGGCTTGGAAAGAAGCGCAGGGTTTTCAGTGATTGTATCTGGAAGTGTGATAACGCCGCTTTGATGCCTAATGAAGCTACACTTAACAGTAAGATTGAAGCAATTATGGGAAAATATGAAGGTGGCGGGAAATTGAAAAAGGTTGAATTTGAAGATGCGTATTGGAGAAATTGAATATTGTTTAACAATGAGGGCGACTTCAATTGCTGAATAAGTATCAGAATCAGTGAATGAAATCGCCCTTATAAATCCCCATCATCATGAAAACCAATCATAAAATTGCTTTAATTAGTCTTCTCTCCATTCATTTATTCATTATCGTATTGAACAATATTGGAGTAGCGAATTCCTTTACTAAAGATTTGGAATTGCCCCGATATTCTGAAATTATCTTAGATTTTTTGAAAACCATTTCTCCTGAAAAATCGAATATTGCATTGGAAGCCAGTTCAGTATATTCTATTTATGCAGGAACCAATACTGGGTATGGTTTTTTTTCTCCAAATGTGCCAACTAAACATTATGTGCATTTTGAATTGACGGATAAGGATGAAGTTTCCTCCGTTCAGTTGCCTGCCATTAGTAGTCAAGAAGGGATGACTCGGTTCAGTTCAAATGTTTCTTTGTTCAAACAGAATGAAGTCTTGCAAGATTTACAAGCGAGGTGCTGGGGACTGCGAATGTTGGAATTAAATCCTGAAAGCAAACAAGTTAAGGTAATGATGAGTGCCTATGTGATTCCTTCTATGGAGGCTTACCGAAAGGGAGAAAGACCAAGTTTGGAATCTACTGGGTTATATGAATTTGAATTGAATTAATATCCACATTAAATTAAATACTCCTATGAAAACTGCCTTTTATCAAAAGATAAATAAGGGTATAGACACCTTCTTTTTTAACGCTGCCCCTTCTAATAGCTTGTATATCTTCAGAATAGTAGTTGCCATTTTTTGTATAGTGCATATTGGAGTGATAGCTGAAGACCTGTTGGATTTGTATGGTAGGAATGGCTATGTGCGAGCAGAATTGGTAGAGGCAGTGTTAAGTGCTCAAATGCCTCGAATCAATTGGGTGAGTGATTGGATGATGGGTTTCGGATTTTCTGAACAAGCATGCATTTACCTACTATTCAGCCTATACCTTATTGCCTTATTCGGTTTATTGGTTGGCTTTTGTACCCGAATATCTGCTATGGGAGCATGTTTCATTCACCTCTTATTTGTAGGTTCTGGTCAGTTGTTTGCCTATGGTGTTGATTTTTTTACATCAACCTGTTTGTTTTACTGTGTATTCATGCCCGTAGGAAAAGGGTTTTCAATTGATTCCTTGTTGTTCAAAAGAACAAAAATCAACCATGCTTTAAATGCCTTTTCTGTTAGAGTGCTGCAACTGCATCTGTGTTTGGTCTATTTCTTTGGAGGTTTCTGCAAAATGTTGGGAACGCAATGGTGGGATGGAGAAGCGATGTGGCGGATATTCATGCAAAATGGATTTGAAGTAAGTTGGTTGGCACAAATGCCATGGTTAGCAGCCATTTTAAGTTGTTCCGTATTGGTATTGGAAACCACTTACCCCTTTTTTATTTATTATTCCAAGACACGTTCCTTCTGGTTGATAAGTATTGTCTTGATGCACATTGGTATAGGTTTCACCTTAAACCTGTGGTTTTTTGCATCCATCATGATAATCATAAACGTGTCTGCTTTTGGGTCTTATCTTCTTCAAGATATGCCACAGTTCTGGAAATCTAAAGAACGCTACTCAACCCACATTTATTCACTCAATTTTAAAAATTCCTAATCAATGAAAACTTATATCATTCACACAATTCTTGTATTTTCCTTTTTGCTATCAAGCCCCTTTTGCTTTGCACAAGAAACCGAAGAAGACATAATTGAAGAAAGTGTTGAAAATGAAGAAGAAAATTCCTCTCCCTTCAATTTTCACCACGAAATTTTCTTAGCAGGACATTTTTTTACTTTCGTAGATTGGCAAGAAGGTGGAAACGGCAACCTCACACTCGTTGCCAACTACAAAGCTATATTGGAGTACAAAGCCAAGCGATTTGAAATGAGCCATGAATTTTTCACAGAATATGGCTACCAAAAATTCCAAGAAAAATACTTTATCAAACATGCCGATGACTTCTATTTGGACTCTAAATATGACTTTCATCACAGTGAAAATGGGGCTGTCAGCATCAGCACTTTCTTTCAAAGTCAATATGCACCAACCTTCGATATGGTAGAGGATAGCACAGGTAATTTCCAAAAAGAATTTCGATCCTCTTTTCTCACTCCTGCTTATATAACGCTCTCATTGGGATGGGCTTACAAACCTACTGATTGGT